>JAFGNW010000283.1 GCA_016926795.1 Candidatus Zixiibacteriota bacterium | reverse complement strand
GCTTACGTAAAATTTGTACAAGTAAATTAGTAAAAATATAAACGGATTGTAATTAGTCTTATGGATTTAATAAAACAACTGGGTACACTGGCGCTGGCCAGCCGCCTGAGACAATTAAGCGAAGCCCTTATGCAGGGTGTAGACCGACTTTACAAGGAGCAGAAGGTGACTTTTCATCCCCGCTGGTTTCCGGTAGCTTATCTTCTCAAACAAAAATCTCCGATGGCGGTCACCGAGATTGCCGAAGCGGTGGGCTTGACCCATCCGGCGGTCAACCAGACGGCTGCCCAGATGACCCGCCACGGCTTGTTGCTGTCCCGTAAGGATAAAAAAGATGAACGGCGTCGTTTGCTGTCACTGAGCAAGAAAGGTCAGCAAACCGTCGCTTTACTGGTTCCCCTATGGAAGATTATCCAGCAGTGCACCGACGAGATGCTGATTGAATCCGGTCATGATTTCATGAAAGCCATTGCCAATATCGAAAGACAGGTCGAGACAAAGGGTATGTATGAACGGGTAATCGGTCGCATGCCGGGTTTTACGGGTAATCGTGTGCGGTTTCATGAATATCGATCCACCTTCAAAAAGTATTTCCGAAAACTGAATTATGAGTGGTTGGCGGAATATTTCGAGGTTGAAAAGGATGATGAAAAGATTCTTTCCGACCCGCAGCGTTATATCGTCAAGCCGGGCGGGCAAATATTTTTCGCCGAGTACGAGGGTGAGATAGTAGGTACGGCAGCTCTTGTAAAACACAGTGCGCGAACTTATGAAATCGCCAAAATGGCCGTGACGAAAAAACATCGGTACCGGGGTATCGGCGCGCAACTGGCTCGGATCGCTATCGACAAAGCGGCCGCTCTCGGCGCCGGGGAATTGCTGGTCGCCACCAGCCTGAAACTTGAAGCGGCAACGAATCTGTATCGAAAGCTCGGCTTTGTCGAAATCGACAAACCCTCATTTTATGTTCAAAAATTCAAGCGGCCGACCGTGTACATGAAATTGGAAATTAAAAAAATAGTACCGTGAAAGGAGCAAAGTAAAATGCAATTCGTTAAAAATCGCGATTCAATTTTATCGCGACACCAGCTGATTGAGCGTCATAGTACGGCGCTTTCAGCGCTGTTGGTTTTGTTACTTTTGGTTAGCCCGGCATTCGGCCAGAGCGGCGTCGCTATTCAAAACGGTACGCCGGTCGATGCTAAAACCCAGGCGGAAATAATCGACAGCGTCGCCTATGCCCTGAACGAGGTTTATGTTTTCCCGGAAGTTGCCAAACAGATGGAAAAACATATCCGCAAGCAGTACAAAGATAAAGCTTATAAAGAGATTACCACCCTTGAAGATTTTATCGGGAAATTGACCGAAGACCTGCGTTCGATCAGCCATGACCGTCACCTTGCGGTAAGGTTGGCACCGGAAAGCGCCACGACCAGCACCCACAGTGACACGCTTACTGATGCAGAACGGGAGCAGATTATAAAACGGTCAGCGTATAATAACTTCGCTTTCAAAAAAATTGAAATATTACCCGGCAATGTGGGTTATATTAAAATTGATGGGTTCAATGAAGCTACCTGGGCGGGAGCTACGGCTATAGCAGCCATGAACTTCCTGGCCAACTGTGACGCCATAATATTTGATTTACGGGAAAACGGCGGCGGTCAACCCAGCTTGATTCAACTGATAACGAGTTATTTTTTCAACGAACCGCAGCATCTGAACAGTTTTTACATCCGTAAGGAAGATACAACCCAGCAATTCTGGACCCAGGCGTATGTGCAGGGACCGCGAATGGCCGATGTCGAAATTTATATACTTACCAGTTCTTATACTTTTTCCGGTGCCGAAGAATTCACCTATAACCTGAAAAACATGAAGAGAGCCACTATTGTGGGCGAAACCACCGGAGGCGGGGCGCATCCGTCGGAAAGACGGATTTTCCCCAATCTCAAAGTGGGCATGTCGCTGCCGTACGGTCGGGCGATCAATCCTATAACCGGTACCAACTGGGAGGGGACCGGAATAGAACCGCATATAAAAACTTCAAAAGCCGAAGCGCTCAATGTCGCATACCTGGAAGCCCTAAAAAAGCTGAAGGATAAATATGACGATGAAGAAATCAAAAGAACATTAGCCTGGAAGATTGAGACCCTGGAATCGAAGTATAATCCTTATTCGCTCGATGAAAGCGCCCTGAAGGAGTATGTCGGCACTTACGGACCCCGTAAAATAACCCTGAAAGACGGCGCTCTGCATTACCAGCGGGAGGAAGGCCCCGTGTTCAAACTCGTTCCGATGGCCAAAGATAAATTCCGGATCGACGAGCTGGATTATTTCCGACCCTTTTTCGAACGGGACGAGGGCGGCCGGGTTGTCAAGTTTGTCGGGTTGTACGATAACGGTTATACCGACAGTCATTTAAAGAACAAGTAGGGCCGCTCAATAAACTACAGGAGAAAAGAAATATGAAACGCATCGGCCTACCTGGCATATCGATATTGCTGATTATTGGTTTGGTTTTAACGGTTATCGCGTTCGGGGCGGAATTGCCGGAGACGCCTCCCGCCGAGCGGATAGCCGAGTACCTGAAAGTTTTCAACTCCGGTGACGAAGTTGCCTGGCGAACTTTTTCCGCCGGCGGGTTCTGGCAAAAGGAAGCCGACAGCAACATCATCGAACAGCGCCTGGGCATGTTCAAGGGACTTTATACGGACCTGGGCGGGGTGGATGTCGTACGGTTGGAGGAAACCTCGCCAAATAAAATCTCTCTGCTCTGTAAAGCCCGTAATAAAAACGCCCCTTTTGAATATGTGCTTCTAACGGTGGAAACGGACACTCTTCCGCCCTTCCCGGTAGCCGGGCTCAGTATCAGACCGGGGGAAAATCCGAAATACGATGTGCCCGAAGGAAAAATGACCGACGATGAAATGGTTGCTTATTTGAAGGATTTTCTAGATAAACTAACCTCGGAGGACAAATTCTCCGGGGCGGTGCTGGTGGCCAAAGATGACCGGATTCTGTTCAAAAACGCTTATGGAAAAGCCTGCCTGCGGTACGGTGTGCCAAATAAAATCGACACCAAGTTCAACCTGGGTTCGATGAACAAGATGTTCACCGGGGTGGCGATTGCCCAGCTGGTCCAGCAGGGTAAATTGTCTTTCGACGACCCGATTATCAAATACCTGCCGGACTTTCCGAACCGGGAAACGGCTCGAAAAGTGACGATTCATCACCTCCTCACGCACACCTCGGGGATGAGCGATTACTGGGAGGAACTCTTTAGTAGCAAATGGTGGGAAATTAAAACCGTGCCGCAATTAGCCGACCTGATTATCGAGGAGCCGCTTGATTTTGAACCGGGGGAACGATTCGGATACAGCAATTCCGGGCCGGTGATTCTGGGACTCATTATCGAAAAGATTACCGGTATGAGCTACTTTGATTACATCCGTGAATATATCTATAAACCGGCCGGGATGTTAAATTCCGATTGTTACGAAGTGGACCGTCCCGTGCCCAATCTGGCTATCGGGTACACGAAAATGAATTACAACGGAGAGGCGGACCCCGACGGGCGGTGGTACAACAACCTCTTTATGCATGCGGTGAAGGGCGGTCCGGCCGGGGGCGGTTATTCCACGGTGGAGGACCTGTTCAGATTCGCCCAGGCTCTGAAGAATCACATACTCCTGAACAGAGAATATACCGAACTGGTTACCGCCGGCAAGGTGGATATGGGGCCGGGTATGAAATATGCGTACCTGTTCGGCGACGAGAACGTCAACGGACAGCGCATTATCGGTCACAGCGGTGGGGCACCGGGAATCAACGCCCGCCTGGCGATATACCTTAACTCGGGATATACGGTAGCGGTTATGGCTAATTATGATATGGCAGCGGAATCCGTCAGCAGGAAAATAAAAGAAATCCTGACCCGTTAATTTGTCCTTCCCGGATGGCGGGAGTGAAGGCTCCCGCCATCCGTATCAGACTCCTTGAGAAACCCCATAATCTAAACTTGACAAAACCCGTCAACCTCCCTAACCTTCCTTAAATTTTATATCGGGAGGTAACCGAGTTGACTTACATAATCATACTTGCGCTTATTGTAATTATTGGCGCTATAATCGCCGGCATATATAACAAGCTGGTGCGTTTGAGAAATACCGTCAAATCAGCCTGGTCGGATATTGACGTGTACTTGAAAAAACGGTTCAATTTGATACCCGGTCTGGTAGAGACGGTCAAGGGGTATGCAAAACACGAGAAAGAGGTGTTCGAGAAGGTCACCGAGGCTCGCTCGCGAGCCATGCAGGCGGCCAGTCCCGGTGAAGCCGCCGAATCGGATAACATGCTCAAAAGCACGCTCAAGAGCCTGTTCGCCGTGGCCGAGGCATACCCGGATTTGAAAGCCAATCAGAATTTCCTCGAATTTCAAAAACAGTTCCAGGAAATCGAAGACAGCATCGAGGCTGCCCGCCGTTACTATAACGCCGTGGTCAGGGATTTTAATATCCTGATTGAGTCCTTTCCCTCGAATATTATCGCCTCGATGTTCAATTTCAAGCAGGAGGAATTTTTCCAGCTCGATGAACCCGAGGAACAGCGCAAACCCATCCGCCCGGATTTTACGTCTTAAGCGGAAGGAGGCCACGGTGTTTCGTATATTATTAATTAGTGGGTGGCGTTTCCTTCTTCTTACCGGGGCGGTTTTATTCTTTGTCGGCTCCTCACCGGTTCTGGCCCAGTATTTCACAATCGAACGCTTTCACTCGGAAATAACAATCGATGAAGACGGTTCTTTCCTCGTCAAAGAGACGATCGAACTGACGTTCGACCGGGACCGTCACGGTATTTTCCGCGAGATACCCTACAGGTATATGAACGAACTGGGGGATGTCAGCACCACTCCGCTCGAGGTCCTGTCGGTTAAGAATGATGCCGGTAAGAGCCGGCCGTACAAAGTTTCCCGTCCCGGTGGATTTGTCAATATCCGTATCGGCGACCCCGACCGGTACGTCCGGGGAAGACAGGTTTATGTCATCACGTATAAAGTGAAGAACGGCCTGCTGTTTTTCGACGACCATGACGAATTGTACTGGAACGTCACCGGTAACGAATGGAAAGCCCCGATAAGGGCTGCTTCGGCGGAAATCGTACTCGAGACCGATAAAAAAATTCAGGATTTCACCGCCGGTTGTTATACCGGGCGATACGGCTCCAGTGAGTCCGAGTGTATGTGGGAATTTTCCGGTAACCGGGCCGTTTTTACCTGTCAAATCGGTCTTGGCACCGGCGAAGGCTTCACCGTAGCTCTGGGCTGGGACAAGGGTATCGTCAGCGCCCCTACCGGCTGGCAGAAGTTCTGGTGGGCGGTCAACCTTCGCGAGAACTGGGTTTATTTAGTACCCGTTTTTGTTCTTTTTTTCATGTTGCATCGCTGGTATCGAAAGGGGCGCGACCCGAAAGTCCGCGAAGCCGTTACCGTTATGTACGAGCCGCCTAAATTCGACGGCCGGTACCTGCCGCCGGGAGAAGTGGGGGCGCTTGTGGACGAGCGGATGGACCAGCGCGACATTACCGCTTCGGTTATCGGGTTGGCGGTTAAAGGCTATATGAAAATCGAAGAGACCAGTGTGGCCGGGTTGATCCCGCTTTTTGACAGAACCGACTACAAACTCATCAAAGAAAAAGATGCCGATGATCAACTCGGTCCCCTCGAAAGACAGCTTCTGAACGATATCTTCGTGGGTAACGCTGGCACCATCATGGTCTCGGAGATGAAAAAAAAGTTTTATAAAAACATAAGCGGTTTGAAAAAAACAACTTTCAAACAACTGGTCGAGAAAAAGTATTTTCCTACCACTCCCGAAAAAGTCCAGGGACGCTATGCCCTGGTTGGATTTCTGCTGATATTTCTGGGAGTATTCGCCTCATTTTTATTCACTGAGGCTACCCCCTGGAAGGGTATTATCTCGTTCGGACTCTCGGGGGTTATTATCCTGGTATTTTCCGGAGCTATGCCGGTCAAGACCCGAGCGGGGGCGCTGGCCCGCATGGAGATATTGGGTTTCCAGGAATTCATGAATCGGGCCGACAGGGACCGGCTGGAACGCATGGGTGAGAAGGACCTTTTTTACAAATATCTGCCATACGCGATTGCGCTCGACGTGGTGGACAACTGGGCTGACGCCTTCAAGGATATTTACAAGGAGCCGCCGAGCTGGTACGCATCGGCTCACGGCTTTACAAATTTCAATACCCGAAGTTTTACGCAGTCGTTGAACACGATTACGACCTCGCTGGGCTCAGCTATGTATTCTGCGCCGCGCGGCAGCGGTACCGGCGGCGGGGGCGGCGGATTTTCCGGTGGGGGCGGCGGTGGCGGGGGCGGCGGCAGCTGGTAAGAATTACCGCCTCAAAAAAGAAAATCAATTATCTTCCCGCTTAAATGCCGGTTGCCCGTCATAAACAGCATAAGATGATGGTACAGACCGGTCAGCGATCGCCGGGACTGAATCAAACTTAAAATCCGTTCATGGTGACGTTTTCTGAGAAGTATGTTATCGATGCCCGGACAGGAGCAGGCGGGGTCTATTATTTTCCGGGCGGCTTCGCGACCCGATACCAGGGCGCTGTAAATTCCTTCGCCGGTCAGACCCGAGGTTAACCCGGCGGCGTCACCGACCAGAAAGATGTTGCCAAATTGCCAGCCCCGGTAATCATAATTTATCGGCCAGGATTCGGGATGCGCCGAAGACAGGTCGATCCCCTTTTCTCCGCACCAGCGCTGGCATTGCAGTTTCAAGTTCGTTTCCCCGGCTTCGATTATCGACCTGCCCGTGCCGATCAGGGCATAACCGGTATGGGGCACAAACCAGCCGTAACCAGCGCCGAAATTTCGAGCGTCGAAATATATCCTGAATTCGTCGTATAACTCCGGTATTCGGTATTGATAGGTGACGCCGTATTTCTGGGTTTTGAGACCGAGATATTTGCGGGTGACCGAAGTGCTGCCGTCGGCCCCGATGAGATATTTATATCTGATTTCCAGTTCGTGGATAAATACGGATTGAGCTGTAATTTTCTTTATGTGCGAACCGGTGGTGATATCAGCCCCGAGTTTTAATACCCGGTCGAGTTGATGGCGACCGAATTTTTCACGGTCGATGCTTATCAAAAACACTTTCGGCAGGGAGACGGTGTGTCCTTTATTATTGACATAAACCTGTATCGCGGAAAATTTCTTTTCGGCTAGGTCGAGTGAAAAGCCCAGTTCGGTAATCCGGGCGTTTAACACTCCCGCGCATACTTTGGGGCCGATGGTGCTGTTTTTTTCCACTACCAGCACGCTCCGGTCATGCCGCCGTAATTCCTCGGCCGCCGATAATCCCGCCGGTCCCGCCCCGATTATTATAACATCGTACTCGTTTTTCACGGCAACTCACAAAACGGAATAAGGTATCTGTTCCGCATAAAAATCATATTTAGACCGGCGGTTTGTCAATCCCTTATTTAGCGACCGAATAAAATCGTTGCACCCCTTAGACAAATTCCGCTATATTGCGTATCATTTTATATAAAAAAATCAGTAAACAAATCAAAAGAAAGAGGAATAAAATGAAATTAAGGTTTGTTTTAATACTAGCCTTGATGACGGCTTTTATGCTGTTGTGGCCGGTTTCCGACGCCCGCTCACACTGCGAGATTCCGTGCGGGATATACGATGACAGTATGCGGTACGATATGCTGAACGAGCACATCGCCACTATCGAAAAATCGATGAATATGATTACGGAGCTGTCCGCGGCGGGTGACAAGAATTACAATCAACTGGTGCGGTGGGTGGTCAACAAGGATGACCACGCCGATAAATTTATGGAAATTGTCACCCAGTATTTCCTGACTCAGCGCATCAAACCGACCGCGGTTGACGCCGGAAATGAGTACGATGATTATGTGAAACATTTGACTTATTTTCACGAAATGCTGGTTTATGCTATGAAGTGCAAGCAGACGGTTGACAAAGCGAACATCAATAAACTGCGGGAGCTGGTCGGGCTTTCCCGGGATTTATATTTTAAAGAGCATGAGCATTGACGTTTTTCCGGGAATGTCAAGATGATTACAATAAATAACAAATATCTGAAAATCAGCTTTTTAATAGGTCTGTTCACGGTTATCTTTTCCGGTATAAGTTTTGGGGTCGATGAAAGAGAACAAAATATGCCAAAAACGGAATATTATTTCGTACAGCTTCTGGGCACCCGGCACGATTGGCCGGAAAATATGATCCCGGAAGAAACCAAAGTAATGGAAGAGCATTATGTTTACCTGCAGAAACTGGTGCTGGACAAAAAGGTTTTCCTGGCCGGTCCGGTCCACGACCCGGTGTTTGGAATGATTATCCTGAAAGCGGATTCTCTCGAGGAAGCGAAAAAGATAATGGATATGGAGCCGTCGGTGTTCAAGGGGGTGCATACTTACGAGATGCACCCGATGCACGTATCGCTGCTGGTGGAAAACTTTTCTCCGGAACGATTTGTTCGGGAGCCCTCCGATATGATGCTCACCAGGGAAATAGTCGTACCGGCCTCCCTCGAACAAGTCTGGCGGGCCTGGACCACGACCGGGGGGGTCAAAACCTTTTTTTCAAGTGAAGCCGAAGTGGAACTCACCCTGGGCGGCAAGTATGAGATTTATTTCGTTCCCTCGGCTCCTCCCGGGCTGCGCGGCTCCGAGGGCTGCCGGGTACTGAGCTACCTGCCGATGAAAATGCTGTCGTTTGAATGGAACGCACCACCCAAATTCGAGATGCTGAGAAAGGTGCACACGCAGGTAGTGCTCACTTTTGATGAAATCGACGCGAACAGCGTGAAAGTGACCCTGTCGCACCACGGCTGGGGCAAAGGCGACCGCTGGCGCGAGGTATACGATTATTTCGACAGCGCCTGGGGGTATGTTCTGGATAATCTGAAAAAGCGCTTTGTCGAGGGTCCTCTGGACTGGGAGGAATAGCAGCAGCGATTGAGATTTTCCTTAAACCTTTCGGGATAACCCGTCATACCGATAAAAAAAGCCCGCACCGAGCGGGCTATTTTGTTATGAACATTAATATTTTTTACTGACGTTTATATCATCTGTACACCGCCGCTGACGGGGAGGTAGGCGCCGGTTACGAATTTAGCTTCGTCGGAAACCAGCATCAACACCGCCCCGGCGATATCGTCGGGCTGGCCTACCCGCCCCAGCGGGGTGGCTTTGGCGGTACCCTCGATACGCTCTTTGGGCAACCAGGAAGTAGCATCGGTTATGGTCAGCCCCGGGGCGACAGTGTTGACGCGGATGCCGTGCGGCCCCAACTCCAGCGCCAGCGATTTCATCAGGCCGTCCACTCCCGACTTGACGGTGGTATGGGCGCTGAACCCGAACCCGGGATGCCGGGAGAGACCGCTGGAAATACCCACGATACAGCCCTTCTTGCGCTCTATCATCTGCGGGATCACCGCCTGGGCGGGGAAGAAGAAACCTTTCAGCTCCCCCATGACCTTGTTTTCGAATTCTTCGAAGGTCAGCGCCATGAAAGCCTTCCAGGGTACGTCGGCGCCGGCGTTGAGAATCAATATATCGATCGGGCCGAGTTCCTTGATGGTCGTTTCGACCATGGTTTTAACGGCGCTGTTATCGCGGACATCGGCCTGGACGGCGATTGCCTGGCCGCCCTCGTTTTTTATCGTCTCCACGACCTGATCCGCTTTATCTTTGCTTTTAGCGTAATTAACCGCGACTCTGGCGTTGTGTTTTCCTAACAGAACCGCTATAGCGGCGCCGATACCCCGACTGGCCCCAGTAACCAGGGCTACCTGTCCTTTTAAATCCATATTATGTCCTCTCCAAGTTTCTCGATGATGCAGAAGCCGTCAGGTCTCATTCGCCTTTGGCGAAAAGGACCTGACGGAACTCAAATGTCCTTACTTTTATTTTCTCTGATATATACTGACCGTCAGGTCACAACCCCACCTAAGGCGGGGTCAAGACCTGACGGAACGGAAAAAAGTTGTATCGGGTCTTGCACTCCGCTTGCGGAGAGTGTGACCCGACACTGTCAGTCATAGCTGTCAGGTCACATCCGCCGGGGTGGGCAAGACCTGACGGAACAGTATTTAGTCTCAGGCGATCCAGATGGTTTTGATGTTCACGAATTCCCGGATGCCGTAATGTGACAGCTCCCGGCCGTAACCCGACTTTTTGACGCCCCCGAAGGGCAGGCGGGGGTCGGATTTGGTCAGGCCGTTTATGAACATCGCCCCGGTTTCAATCCTTCGAGCGACCGCCTCGGCTTTCTTTACATCGCGCGACCAGACCGAGCCGCCCAGGCCGAATTCGGAGTCGTTGGCCACGGCGATAGCTTCCTCGGTATCCTTGACGGGGATTACAGCCGAGACCGGGCCGAACGTTTCCTGCTCGTATACGGGCATGCCCTTCTTGACGCCGGCTAAAACGGTCGGCAGGTAAAATGCCCCCGGTCCTTCGAGTTTCTTTCCGCCACACAGCAAACGGGCGCCCATTTCGATTGATTTTGTTACCTGTTCATGCAGTTCCTCGAGCAAATCAAGGCGCGCCATCGGGCCGACTTTGGTGTCTTCCTGAAGCGGGTCACCGACTTTAAGCTGGGTCATGATAGCGGTCTGCTGTTCCTCGAACTGCTTGACCAGCGGCTCGACCACGATAAAGCGTTTGGCGGCGATACAGCTCTGGCCGGTGTTAATCATGCGGGCTTTGGTCGAGGTCAGGACACAGGCGGGGAGGTCGGCGTCTTCGAGGACGATAAACGGGTCGGAACCGCCCAGTTCCAGGACGGTCTTTTTGAGCTCCCTTCCGGCGGTCGCGGCAACCTGCATCCCGGCCGGTTCGCTGCCGGTGAGAGTGACGGCTTTGACCAGCGGGTTCTTGATGATATTCTCCACCTTGCGGGCGGAAATGAGCAGGGTGCGAAAGATATCTTCGGGGAAGCCGGCTTTGTGAAAGACCTCCTCAATCGCCAGGGCGCTGCCGGGGACGTTGGAAGCATGTTTTAAAATCCCGGCGTTGCCGGCCATCAGAGCCGGGGCGGCGAAACGGAACACCTGCCAGAAGGGAAAATTCCAGGGCATAACCGCCAGCACTATTCCTAACGGCTCGAAGGCCACGAAACTTCGACTGGCGTCGGTTTCGATAATCTCATCGGCGAGAAATTTCTCGGCATTGTCGGCATAATACTCGCACACCCAGGCGCACTTCTCGACTTCGGCCCGCGCCTCGGTGATGGTTTTGCCCATCTCGAGGGACATCGTGCGAGCGTAGCCGTCACCTTTCTCGCGCAGGACAGCGGCCGCCCGGTGCATCAATCCGCGGCGGTGAGCGAACGAGGTTTTGCGCCATTGGATTTGTTCCTTATGGACTTTCTCGATTATCTGCGCCGCCTCGGCTTCGGTATGTTCCGTATACTCCTTGATAAGCTCGTCGTTGGCGGGATTTAT
>JAFGNW010000057.1 GCA_016926795.1 Candidatus Zixiibacteriota bacterium | reverse complement strand
GTTATCCGCCCGGTGACATAATCCATAATGTAATCCTTGTTGGCACCGCGTTCGAGTTGAATTCCGTCGAGCCAGACCGTTTCCGAACCGGGGACAATAGCCACCGCGCCGCTTCCGCCGCCGACCCGGTAAGGCCCCTGGAAACCGTCTTGCCCGTAAAAACTGTAAGTCTCGAACAATCCTTTCGGTCGGGCTACCGCTCCCCGAACAAACCAGGCCGGGTAATCGAGCGCGAACGACGCCCCGGATACGCTCCGGTTATATCCTCCCGAGGAAAGCGGGTTGATATTGACATCGCCGACCTGGGCGCTTAATCGCCGCGATTGCAGCCGGATGTTGACCCTGTCGATTTCATTAAGGCGGCTGTTGGCGGTGCCGTAAGCCGGGTCGTAACCGCGATCGGATATCGAACCGGTAATCTCGAGACCGGGCGACAACTCGCCCGCGATTTTCAAATCCAGTGACTGGCTGAATTCCGAACTGCCCGCCGTGCGGGCCGAGAAACGAAAAGACTTGGCGCCGCTGATATCGAGTTCCGTACCGGTTCGACGTTGAGCCGGGCGTGTATTCAAAGAAGGTTGATAACTGTTCCCGTCGTCAGTCGGCGGTTTTATTTCCAAAGGCCGACCGTAAGATTTCTCCAGCCAGGTCGGCAGAGCCGTGTAGATAACGGTTAAAGTGTCACCCTCGGCCGGGTTCAAACGCGACAGGTCGAAATAACCGTACCCGGAAAGGAACCGATAGTCTACCTCCCTCTGCAGAAGGTGGCCATTCAGATACAGGGTATCCGATTCGAAAAAGATAAAGCGGGAACCGGTTGAGAGCTGTCCGGGGATTTCGGCACTGGCCAGGGTCCGGCGGGTGGGAGCCGCTAGAACGCGGGATGAAAGAAAAGACAGGATGAAAATAAAAAATAATATTTTTAAAAAACGCCCGAGCATAGCATTTTCAGCTACCGGTTTTCATACATTACGCGGCATACCAGGAGGCGGTTATTGCCGCTGTCGGATATCAAGAGGCGGCCGTCTTTGAGTCTTACCATATCCGAAGGACTTTTCAATTTTACCTCCGCCCCGGGAAGTACGGCGCCCGACTCGAACAGTATCTCTCCCTTACGGTCGATGAAAAAGATTTCCCCGGTGATACCGTCGAGAACCCAGAGGGCGTTTTCACCGTCGTACAGAACGGACACGGGATACCGGAAATAACCGTTTTTTATCTGCCGCATGAAATTCCCCAGGTCATCATAAACGACCAGCCTTATGTTGTCGCCGTCGCAGACGATGAAATTACCGGCCGGGTCTCTTATTATTTTCTCCGGATGATAGAGCTGCCCCCCGGCGTAACCGAAATCGCCCACGAAGCGGTCGAACTGCCCGACGTTGTTGAAGACGGCGATGCAACTTTTTTCGTAATCGCACATCCAGATTTCACCATAGTCGGTGAGCGCCAGTCCGGACGGTTCGCCGTATTTCAACGGGTCGTCGTAGTCGATCAAACTGATGGCGTCAACGAAATTAAGGTCTTTGTTATGGCGACTGATGCGGCGGTTGGCGACATCGGAAACGAAAACGTTCAACCCGTTATCGACCGCGATATAACCGGGCTTGTTGAACAACCCTTCCAGACTGCCCAGACCACCGGCTTCCCGCTCGGGCACCAGGCTGTCACTGAAACGCACCAGTCGATTGTTGCCGGCATCACTGACGTATAATTTGCCCTGATAATCGACCGCCAGGCCGACCGGGTTGCGCAGCACCTGTCCCAGCACGCGCCCGGCTATGATATCCTCGACGACTATCGCCAGGGGTTTCGAACAGGGGTCGGTTTCACCGGTTCTAGGGGGCTTCTTGGCGCAGCATACCGTCAGCAAAACGAGCGCCCCGATAACATATAACAATCTTCCCGAATGCATGATTTTAAAAAGGGGTGAAAAGAGTGAAATTGACCTGCCGGGTATCGCTGAACGGGTCCACGCTAATCTCGTAGTTCAACCGGTCGGTCCGGGAAAAGGAATTGTCCAGGCGGCGGTTAAAATTCCGGGCGTCCCGCACGGCGTCGACAATCGAAATCACGCGGGTGACCACCGCTACCCCCAGCATGAAGTTAGCCCGGTTATAGGCGTCCTTGCTCTTGGTCTTGATGGCCCGATAGGTTGCCTGGTGTTCCGGGCTGTCCCAGTACCAGTGATTTTCCGGCGTATCCGGCAAATAATCCCGGTCGGGGTCGCCGACCCGTCCCAGGCTGTTGAAGGCATCGATACTCTCATAGAAACCTACCCAGTCATGGAACGCCTCACTCTTGTCTTCCAGCTGAGCGTTGGCATAACGGGCGGCGTAGTTGATGTAATCGTCTTTACGCCAGCTGCCGTAGGTCCGAAACGAGAAAAAACCGATCCAGGTGAGCGCCTCGGCGGCGAAGAAATACCGGGCTTTGACTTTATGACCCAGATAATACTCCCCGGCGCCGGGCACCAGCGCCGAAAGGATACCGGCTTTCAGGATGGATTTGTCTTTTCCGTCGGCGGGCTGGTCCCATTCCGAAGTTTTGGCCTTGTCGTTTTTGTCTTTTTTCTCGTTAACCCGGTCGAATTCATCGTCCCAGCCGGCCATTGCCAGTTCCCGGTTCATAGCATCGTGCACCGGAGTAGGTTTCAAATCGGCGGCGGACACCGGACCGCACCAAAGAGCGCACAAAACAAAAATTACAACAAGGTTCTTTCTCATCTTCCTCAGACTTTCCTTAAAGTTGATAACTCATCTTGAAAAACGGCGTATCTTTATAAGTGTAAAACGTTTTCATACCGGCCTCGAAATGAATCCGGGAAAAAACATTCGAGCCGTTATCGGCCTGTTTGTTCCGGTGCCGAGTCATGAAGTACGCCTCAAAACCGCTGATAATGCGGTTGATAATCGCTACCGTAATCATTTTGTTGGCATCGTTGAACTTATCGTTGGCGTCCGCCCGCATAGTCTCGTATTCGAAACGAAGGGACGAATAAGGTGTGGTCTCATCGCTTACGATTCTCGGAGGCGGGTTGCTTTCATCGAAATCCCCCAGGGAATCGCCGTCGAGCACGGCATCGTCCCAACCCCAGGCAAACTGGTTGTATTTGCCGGTCATCTCATAATATTGCTGAGTACGGGTATCCGGCAGGTGATGGGTGATCCCCACCGCGGAATCACCACCGGTGGGTATGTCATCATCATCGGTGTAGCCGTAATAAGCGAGTTCCAGAAAACGCTCGTATCTTGATTCCAGCCAGTGTTCCCGGTTGAATGTCTCGAACTCATCGGTCATATCTTCAGCGTCCCCGTGCCACATGATATGCAGCGTCCAGGCGGTTATTTCGGTCCCCAGGAAAATCGCCGATTTGACCTTACTGCCGTAATAGTATTGTCCCAGGCCGGGGACGGCCAGCGAGAGCAGCATAGCCTTTACGGGTGATTTGTATTTGTTCCCTCTCATAATCGCCATCGAGGTATCCGCCTCCCCTGAAAACTCAGCGAAATCATCGGCAGCCATGGCCAGCAGGGAATAATCATAACGAATCGCCTGGAGTTCGGATTCGAACACCGACGGTTTCAGTTCGACCGCCCTCGCGGCCGCCGAAAGATAAAATATCACGAGCAGGTTTACGCCGACCAACTTTAGAACTCTCATACAATCACCCTCGTTGTTTATCTGATAACAGCGATATCGGTAAAGGCTGTTTCCGTATTTCCCGCAAAATCGACTTTAATAACACACCGGTAGACACCGGGGGTTACGTTCGAGCAATCCCAGACCACCTCGTTTTCCTCACGGCTGCCGGTGGCCAGGCCGCTGAAGGTCTTTACCTCGCGACCGGACAGGTCATAGATGGCCAGAGAGACGCTGCCGGCTTCCTCGTTCAGCCAGTAGGTGATGGTCGTATTCCCGTCGAGTACCGGGTTGGGATAATTGTAAAAGCGCTCGGAGGAAAATTTCCCGGCCATCGCCTGCGCCGGCTGCAATTGCTCGGAATCGAACCGGTACGTTCCGGCGGCGTCATGGCCGACCATCGGCCAGTAATTGTGCACCGTATCGGCGTTCACCGACCAGGCGTAAAACCAGCCGTCAGCCCCGATATACCCTAGCCGCCCGACGGTGGAATCGACGCTCGAGGAATCGACATAAAAAACACACGACCCGGCCCCCAGTTCTCCGGCGGAAAGCGGAAACCCGTAGGTTTTATCCGAACCGTAGGAATAGATATTGCCGATAGCGGTCGGGAATACGGCCTCGGGAACATCTCCCTGCCGGATATCGGCCACCATCAACGGCGCGGTTACGACATCGTTGGGGTAACGGTCATTCACTTCTTTCGGATAGCCGGTTTTTATCGTTAATTCCCGGTTAAAGGCAAAGATGGCATTCCGGCCGCCGATTACCAGGTCCGGGTAGCCGTTACGGTCGATATCCCCCACCACCGGGTTGACGGTGAACTCGTAACCGGTGCTTCGCTGTTCGAGAATACTGAACGAAGGCATGACGTTGGTGGTGTCCACCGTCACTAAAACCAACTCCCCATCGGGTGAACACAGCGCCACTTCCGGCATGCCGTCCAGGTCCATGTCCGCCAGGACCGGGCCATAATTATAATAACCGGTCAACATCAGCGAATCAACCGTCTGGACGGTTCCGCCCATGTAATAAATCTTGGTATTCTCGGAGTCACCGGCAATCAGGAGCAGTTTATTTTCGTCGATGCGGCAGATGCCATGATATTCCTCGTTGGGGAAATAATATTGCAGCGTCGGGCCGGTCAGGGTTTCTTTAAAATAAACCCTGCCAGCACTGGAAAGAATAAACAGCTTTGCCCCAAACGAAAGAGCGATCGGGTAACCCTGGGTGGGCACGGCCGAACCCAAAGCACTTTCCTGGTCGGCTCGACCGTTGCTGTTGAGATCATTGGTCGTATATAACAAAACTACGCCGTTGGTTTCCGAGGTCCTGATACCCACCGCGATATATTTATCCTGCACGATGGTGGTGTCGTAACGACCGGTCGCGGGGCCGGCGTAAATCGCCCCGGTGGTTTTGGCATACAGGGGCACCGGCCGCGGCCAGGTGTGCAGGGTGACATCCAGCGAGTCCGGCCGGTAACGGTCACCGGGATTGATGATAGCCAGGGCACTGTCAAAGTAAACCAGGCTGTCATCGAACGGGTGCAGTTGCCGCAGGAAATTTTCGCCGCTCGGCGTGAAGACCGACAGTAAATCACCCGCGACGGTGATAATTTCAATGTTGCCGTCGTCGTTGAGGTCATCGGCCACCGCCGAAAAACCGTACGGCCCCACTCGAACCGGGAAATTGGCCACCAGGTCCCGCGTCTCGAGGTCAAACCGCATGATAGTGTCAAGTATCGTGGGCTGTGTCTCGCCGGGAAAAATTGTATCCAGTCGGGATATATTATCTATATAAACATGTGTGTTGTTGCCGGAATTATCAATCGCCGGCGGATTGGTGTTGGGCGTGAACGAATTGTTCCGGTCCTCGCGGAACATATCGTCCTCGTCACCGAACCCTCCGGGGTAATAACCGTGGAAATCTTCGATACCGTCGGCTTCGATAAGCTTGACAAACCGGCGCTCCCGGTCCCATTGCAGGTCGTTAAGTTCGAAATTATTATAAGTATACGACGTATCCCGGTAATGCAGCCAGGCAACCGATTCATCAACATGGTAAATAACCATACCGGAGCCGGGGATGAGGGCGTCATATTCGCGATTAAAATCGATATATCGGTTTTTGGGCCAGAGAAAGACGCCGGTGACGGTATCCAGTTTGACGAAGACGGTATCGTTGCCGTCAAGGTCATCCAAACGGTTTTCAATCAGATAATATTCATGTTCGGAGATGGGCACGCGGGCGATTTTGATGCCTTCCGAGGCCACCTCGGCGGCGACCAGGCGAATATCTGTTCCCTGCCGGAAATCAACCACATCTTCCAACCCGAGATAGGCCCGCGACCAGGCGCAGGGAAAGATGGGCATGGCGCCGAAAACCGTCCCCACCCGCGGACTGGCAAAATAGGATGGCACTTCAAGACCGATATTGAAACCGTTGTAATCCATCAGGGCAAAATCACCCAAACAGGAGATGAATGGAAAGGCGTACGTGCTGTACAAATCAACCAGACCCAGTTGATGGCCGAACTCGTGCGCCATGACGGCGTTAAGGGCCGTAGCCCGGTTGTCTTGAGAGGTTGTCTCGGGCATCATCAGGGCGGAATTGACCGATGCCGCCCCGTCGTCAACCGTCAGTGACGTATCCAGAAACCGGATATATCCGGTAAAGAGGTCGGCGCAGGTCAGGGGGTAGCCGATATCGTTCTGGCGGTCGGAACCGGCGTGAAAAAGGATTATCGCCTGGTAATCAGAGAAATTAATATCCGGGTGACCGGGGTCGACGATATGCGCCAAATCAGCCGTATTGATACAGTCGATAAAATATCTCTGCAAACCGAGCACAATCGAGTCTAGGCTGCAAAAGCCGTAATACCCCATTTCATGCGGCAGCTGATAAACCGAATCGATACCGGGCGGGAAAATATCCCAGGTCAGTGATATCCGGGAATTGGACGCCGTTTCCCAGTAGCGGTTCAGGGCTTTCATGTGAGCGTCGAAATAAAGCGAGTCGTGCGGTGGGGGGTCCACCCAGTGCCCGGCGGAATCGAAATAGGCAGCCGAATCGACCGCGTTCAAAAGAGGCCGGGTGACGTTCATTCTACCGCTGCCGGTCGTGTTGGGGTTGTCCTCGATTTCCTCCTGGAAATTGAAACGCAATACCAGAACGTTGATGGTGGTGTCAAAATCATCGGCCAGCGCTTTATCGGGTAGAGCCCATTTCTCGGCGGTACGGGTCACCTGCGGCAGGTTTATCCGTTCGTTGGGATGATTGGTCAGACCGTAACCGAACGTGGCGATATCGGTGGGGAGACTGTCGGTTATTACTTTTTTCCCGAACAGCAAGTCATCCGCGGCGACGGCCGTCGAAACCAGCGCCGCGGAAATAAATAAAGACACAATAATTTTTCGTAAACTCTGCTTCCTATGCAACAAACAAGCTTCCTCCGTGACTTAAATTACGGCAACAATGAGAACGACATACGCAGGGTATTGGCCAGCGCGATATCATCGTTGTTCGGAATATAGGCGAAATCGAACTTCAGCCGGTCGAACAGGTTAATGCCTAAACCGAGGGTAAGATACTTAAGTTGCCCTTCGTCGTCAAAGTAATATCCGGCCCGACCGGAAATTAAATTGGCATAAGTAAATTCGGCTCCGCCGGCGAAAATCATCTCCTTAAACTCCTCGGAGAGACCGTCGTCAAGGCCGACCAGCATTTTGTTCAGCTCGCCGGTAATCAGCAGGCGGTTGTAATCGGTCTGTATCAGTTTGTAGGAAAAGCCGAAAGCCAGGTTCCGGGGCAAATGGTCGGCCTGGGCGGCGTCGGCGTAGATCATTTTGGGACCAAAGTTGGTTACCGCCAGACCCCAGTTCAACCGCGGGGTCATGTGATAAAGAAGACCGGCGTCAACGGCAAAGCCCCAGGCAATACCATCGCCTTCTTCCTCACCGGCACCGACTTTACTCAGGTGCGAGTGAATCAACTTGAAGGAAAGCCCGCCTTTGAGCCGGTTGGAAAGCGAGGTGCCGTAGGCGACCGTGATGGCCAGGTCATAAGCCGTGAATTCCCCCAGCGCCGTCGGACCGGTTTCGCCGGTGTAGATAAAACTGCCATAAGTTATATAGGTCACGTTGAAACCGAGCGTGCCCCAGTCGCCCTGGCTTTTGACGAACGAGAGGAACTCATAATACATGTCATCCGCCAGCTCTTTGAGCCACTTGACGTGCATGAAAGTAAACTCACTGCGGCCCCTGGCGCGAACTACCACCCGGTCGTCGGTAGCCACCCAGATTTCATCGGAAGAACGCTGCAGGTCGATGGCATTGGTGCTACCCAGGTCGAGGGCGCCGGAACGGCTCCACCGGCCCTCTTCATCATACTCCAGCAGGCCGCCGGAGGTGGCGAACATAACTTTATTGTTGTACTGAGTAATATTGTTGACCGGGAAAGCGGCCGGATTGGAGTATACTTTAACCGTTGTTCCCGGAATTAAAGCTTCGCCGGTCAGGTCGTTGAGAGCTTTCAGTTGTTCTGAGTAAACGGTGGAATCCTCGGGATTGTCAAATCCGCGCAGGGTTACCAGCTGGCCGACGGTTGTGGCTTCCTCGACGGTATAAGTACGATAACCGGGCATCTGCCATTTCTCACCATCGAAAACCATAACCCCATACTCGGTGCCCAACCAGACTTTTTTGTCAACGCCGACAAAAATACTGTTTATCGAGCCTTTCAATTCGCCCAGGTACGGAACCCTGATTCTGGAGGCGGAAACCAAGCTCCGGTCGGTTTCGGTAGTCTCCTTTGCTTCCGGTACAGTCTCGGCGGAGTCGGTGACGACCGGCCGGGCCGGAGCCTCTTTCGCCTGATTCTGTAACTGTTCGTTCATGAGTTTCAACTTGTCGAACTTGTTCAGGAATTTTTCCCTCTCTTTAGCCGTGCCGTACACGGCGAACTGGCCGGCCAGTTTCTCCGGGGTATCTTCAAGAGCCACGGTATAGGCGAAATTATTGGCCCAGTTGGTACCGTCAAAATGAAACAGGTCGTTGTCCAGCACGACATAGACATTGTCCATGCCATCGGCACCGATCGCTGTAACGCGGCCCTTGGGGGCGCTGGTAGAAAGAGTGGTATCGATATTGAGACCGTTGAATACTGCCAGACCGTTATCGGTTCCCACCAGAATTCTCTTGCCGACCGGGTAAAGCGATAGAATGTTGTTCGACGGTAGGCCGTTTTCGGTGTTAAGATTTTGCCAGTATTTACCGTCATAAACGACCAGACCCCGGTCGGTGCCGATTAAAAGAGATTTCCCGTTGGAGGTTACCGCGGAAAATTCCCCGTCGAACATAACCGAATAAGGAACATATAACTCTTCGGGGACAAATCTAGACCGGGATTTTTCCACGGCGAAATTGACCTTTTCGGACTCATCATTTTCCAGCACGCTGTCTTTCATCCCGCTGCGATAAAGGTCATTGATTTCTTTCACCTTCTCCCAGTTTATTTTGCAGAGGTCATAAGCCAGAAGAAGCGAATCGAAATGTTTGGTCAGGGATTCGTAATACTTGTAATCCTGCGGGATTCCGGCCAGAACCTTATCCTTGAGTTCGACCAGCTCATTGTAGGTCATCTTGCTGTTGGCTTCGGCGACCTGCCGAACCATCCGGGTTAGTTTTGCATCGTCCTTGACGCTGAAATAGGAAGCTACGATTTTCGAAACCTCGTCATCGGTCTTGGTGTCGAAAACCTCGGACAGGTACCATTTTTTATTATCATAGCGAGCCAGACCCTGGGAGGTCAGCGCCCAGATATCATAGTTCAAGTAATTGCCGCCCCCCCCCTTGCTGGTTACGGCCATACCGGAAATGGGACGGTACTGATAAGGGATAACGCCCTGTATCCAGGAGTCGGCCAGCGGATAAGCCCCCAGTCCGGCCGGGTTCCAATGTGTGGTCGTAGCATCGTCGGCAACCGCCACAAATGCTTCGCCCATACCGGACGCTCGGGAACCGGCGGCGATTCTTAAGAATAAAACGGCGGCACTTGAGATATCGGCATAGCTCTGAGAAGCAAATGCAAATACAAGCAGCAGCGCGGTGGTGAGAACGATTGCTTTTCTTGGTTTCATCACAAATCTCCACATATTTAATTAATAACGACTATTTTTCCGAATGATTCCACAGCCTCACCGGTAACCGGCACCGCCGTGGCTTTATAAATATAGACACCCGTGGCGACCCGGTCGCCCTCGGCATCTTTACCGTCCCAATTTAGCTCTAAATCGCTGTTAGGATAATTATCGGCATTAAGCCCATATCGGTTAAAATTCTTAATCTGCTTCCCGGAAAGGGTATAGATTGCCAGGGAAAATTTTTCCACCTGCTCGGTCAGCTCAAAATAAAAAGTGGTTATATCGCTCATCGGGTTAGGGTAATTAAGCAGATTGTTGATTGCCAGATACCCCCGGGCAACTACCCGGGCGTTAACTGTTACCGAGGAAGAGTTATTGGCGTTATCCCAGGCTTTTATCTTAAAATGATGTTCCCCGGGTTCCAGGTCCTCGAGCTTATACGCTAAACCCCCGGATGTAAAATCATCTTTATCATATTCATAATGATTGGAGAGGTTGATAATGTTCTCGGGATGATGGTCAATTTCCAGCGTTATGCCGTGACCGAGCCCGCCGACGAGATTTATTCCCGAAGAATCCGCCAGCGTTATTTCCAGGGTCTCCCCGTTCGTGATGGCGTCTCCGCTGATGAAATTACTCCGTCCGGAGAAATTATAACTTATCACCGGTCCGACCGTGTCGGTGCTGATGACGATGGAATCGGAAATAGGTATGGAATCCACCAGGCCGATACCGTCGGTGGAATCGAAAACGGCATAAGTGATAATCTTGGCGCTCTGGCCGCCGTAATTGATATCCAGCGGAGTGATAAATTCGAAATCGAATTCCCCGCCGGTAATCGAGGCCGAGCCGCGGTAAACCAGCGGTCCCTCGACGTTGTAATTCATAATCCGAGTAGAACCGACCCAGTAGGCTTTTTCCCGCTCGGAATCATATACGTTTATAAGCAGGATACCGTTTTTATCGAGGGTCGAGCCGTCGCTGTCAAGCACCTGCCCGCTGACCCGGGTCCGGCCCAGGGCGAGAAGACTATCGGGATAACTGTTAAACGTTATCTCCTTTTGGGGACGTCCCAGTTTCAGACAGGGGTCGCCGAGATAGACGAAAGCCCGGTCGTTCTCTAGTTTTGATATGGTCGAGTCGATATTATACTGCCGCAGCAACTTGGCTGTATAGATAGCCTCCCCGATAGTCAGGGAATCGTTATATAACAGGACATCGTAAACCGCCTGGTTGAACATTTTGTTATCCGAGGCATAGACCAGTCGAATAGCAGCCAGTACACCGATGGCTCCACCGTTAGCCCAGGCCAGAAAATCCTCACCCATCCCTTCTCTTTTGGGGTCGTCGAAAAAGCCGATTTCACAAGACGCGGCCACCACCAGCGGTAACCGGTCATAATTGGTCAAGCGGGGCAGGTCGGAGGTTCGTTGAAAAACATGTTCATGCGCCCAGACGTTGGGATTGCCGTGGCCGACATAGTTGACCAGCAGCGCTCCGGAATTGATAGCGTCTACTATCTTATCGTTGACCTCTGGTTTTTCAAGGTTGACCATCGGATATTCCCACATATATATCTTATCGAGGATGTAGTTAGCGGGAATGTGTTCCAGCGCCAGGGTATCGGTGTCTCCGGTATGGAAATACTGGGTATGGTCGGACCCGGCATGTTCGTCGTCGGCGACCAGGATGATATTGTTGCGCCAGAAACCGAAATTAGCCGGAGCTTCATACCGTTTGACTTTGTCCATAATAACATCAATTTCTTCGATGCTTTTAACCGGCCAGCGGGCGGTCAGCATGTCATAACCCCGGTCGGGATTGAAAAAGCTGGTGTCACCGTCAAGAATCCCGTACTCGCCGAAATAAACATAATTGTCGTCGTTATAAGTGTAATCATACTGGCTGTAGGGATGCAGGAATATCGGCACGTAATTGGGAACATGGGTTTCCAGCCGGTCCATATAATCATAATTAGCATCACCGACAAAAAGGACCGCCGAGGGAGCCGGGGTGGGGTAGTTATCATAGGCGTATTTCAAAAAGTCCCGGAGAGCGATCGGGTCATAAAAATCATAGGCGAAATTTTCCATTATATCCTCGACCGCCACTACTCTGACCGAATAACCCTGTGCCTCCCGGTAATCGACAAACTCCTCGACACCGGATATAAAGGCCCGGGGCGTGACGACGAACAAATCGACCTGCCGGTCAACCCGGCGAAGGTTGGTTGGCTGGGTGCGGGTTATCGACGTTGGCGCCGTCGCTTCATTCTCCTGGGTGCAGTAAAACCGGTTATGGCTGCCGGCTTCGAGGTCAACGGCGACAAAGACCACCCCCAGTGTTTGTTCGTAATTGACCAGGCTGGCCGGATGAAGGGGGTCAGCCATATCCAGAATCAGCGGAATGCCGGTAAAGGCATCGGATATAACCAGCCGGTAGCGGCCGGCTAAATCACCCAGAGTAATATCCAGTTCACCGCCGTAAGGCGCCAGATAGCTGTGATAGTGAAGTTCCATATAATCGAAATAAGACGGCAACGACGAACTTATCGGGGTTAACTCCAAATCTATGGCGTTGAATCCATCCAAAAGCGAATTGGTTGAATACTGGCAATCGAACCGGCTGCAGTCTTTGTTCAAACCGGGAACGCCGTTGACGGTCAGGTCGATATAGCCGTTGACCGACAGGGAACCGTTGGTGCGGCCCTTTAAATATATATAAGCCGAGTCGCCCGGTACCGCTCCGGGGGTTAATACCGAGAATGAAAGCTGATCGGCTCGGGACCAGTAAGTGCGGTAGTAATCGCGAAGGTGTCCGTCGTCATCCACCGCCAGGAAATTATCCTGCTCTACTCTGACCCGGCGCCAGCAGGTATTAATATCGGATTCGGCTCCGGTGGCGGAGGCGTCAATCTCCGACATTCTGACCGCCGGGGAAGCAAAATCACCGGAGGTGCACAACCAGTACACATTTTCTTTGGTGATGCGGTTATTGACATACCTTATAATTTCTCCCTGGTGGAC
The DNA here is from genome assembly GCA_016926795.1 of Candidatus Zixiibacteriota bacterium. Lineage (GTDB taxonomy): Bacteria > Zixibacteria > MSB-5A5 > GN15 > FEB-12 > JAFGNW01. The sequence continues at coordinate 12,891 of JAFGNW010000057.1, read as the reverse complement.
GACCCAGCGATTGGGCGCTTCGCCGTAAAAGAGGATATAATCGTTCTGTCCGAAATAACCGTCTCCCCCATCTTTGACTATAATCGATATTTCATCGAAAACGGGGCGGGGGTTTTCATTGAAAATATCCAGCGGTAAACCACCGCTGTTAAAAATCCGGATAGAATCGGAGGATAAATTGTTCAGAGACATCCCCGCCGCCGCCAGTTGTGCCCCGGTAACCTTATAAAGGCCGGTGTTGGTTACGGTCATCTTGTACCAGGTATCGGCTTTGTAAAGGGGGTGGTCGACATCCGCGGCAGCCAGGCTCAAAGCCGGGCGGAGGGGATGGCTCCAGTTTTTAAAATCGTCAAAGTTGGCCAGGGCGGCCTTAAAAATTCTTTCAAATACAGGGTCATTTTCACCCTTCCCCGAATCATCCCGCTCACCGCCGACAAAGGCCAGCTCGACTTCCACTTCCCGGTAAACCGAAGCACCCGCCAGCGGCGATATCAGCACCGTTACCATCTGGTGATTACGTACCATTACAGGGGATGAAACCGTGACCAGCGGTCTTTCTTTATATGTAGCGGTTTTTAACGATAAGTCATTTAAAGCTACCGGCTCAGCCCCGGTACCCTCGACCGAAACAATTTCAACGCGGGCTCCAAAGGGTATTCCGACTTTAACATATTTGTGTAAAATCCGGCTGGAATCGGAGAGAATATCTTCGGCGAGATTGGAAAGGTTGTCTTTGCAGATGAATTTGAAATGGAAACCGTCTTCGCTGGAAGCTATCACCCGGATATCGTCGGCGGCCAGAAGGCCTACCGGACCGATAATCATGAAAAAGACAATAAAAAAAGATTTATACAAATTTGAATTCATATGAAACCGGGAATCTCACCCGGCCCACGAACCGAGTAATTTACAGCAACGGTACAGGGCCGAAAATATTCAACACCTACTTAAAAAATTAGTAACAAAAAATCATTAACCGTCGTGCTATAAATTACCTCCTATTCTGTATAAACCTCTAAATTATATATAGTTCCCGTAAAAATGTCAATATCTAACGAATTCTACGAAATATTATTTTTGCAATTACCCTGCCGAAACGCGTTTTTTCCCGGCAAGAATCCATAAGGTCTTTTCGTCTAATCGGTTACTGGCAGTTACTGTCTGTCTCTCAATTTCCGTGGTCTAAAAGGAATTTATTATAAAATGAATTCGTCTTCATATATTCGGCCAAAATCGAGCATAAACGAATTTTCTGTACTAATGATACCGGGACAATTCATAGTCCAGATTTTCGCTCTGATTGGTTCGACGGTTTGTCAACTCGTCAAGGCGGTCCTCGTAATCTTCCAATGTTCCCGACGGATAGAAAACCCCGCTGCGAATTTCATAAAACAGTTCGATGTTTTCCCGCAGCAGTTTTATTACCTCGCCGTCGAAAAAGGCGGCCTCTTTTATTTTCCCGATGCTGTACTCCACAGTTTCCTCGTAGGCGTCCAGGAGCGGTTGCTCGGTTTCGTTCCAGGTTGAGACCACCTGCCGCATTTCCGTATCGGGTACCGGCTGACCCCGGCCGGTATTTCCTTGATACCATTCGTCGGCTACCCGGCGGCCGTAGCGAAGGTACCTCACCGACACCGAATCGAGAAGGTCCTTCAGCAACAGCGCTTTCTCGACCGGTGGGACCGGATTGAAACGATTAACCCAATTAACGCGGAAATCCCTGGCTCGCAGTTCCGAGGTTTCCGTACGCTGTTCTTTTGATTCCGGCCCGGTTTCGATTTTCACGCAAGAGATACCGATGATTATCAGAAAAAGAGCGAGAATCCCGATTCCGCTCCAAAGATGCCATCTCATAAGCTGTCCTACGGTTTGACTTTTTCTTCTTCAACCGCCAGAACGTCCAGGTCGCAGGTAAAATGACGCAGGAATTTCGTTTCCCGGACGATTTTATAACCGGGCAGGGATTCCCTGCGGTCAACTATCCGCTGCGCGACATCGGCGATATAATCAATATGCGAGTTGGTATAAACCCGGCGCGGCAGAGCCATCCGCACCAGTTCCCGCGGAGCGGGAACGATTTTGCCCGTTGCGGAATCGGTCTCGGCAAACATGATCGAGCCTATTTCCACCGTTCGAATTCCCCCTTCGATATAAAACTCGACTACCAGACTCTGACCGGGGAATTGTTTCGGAGGGATTTGCGGCAGCAGCTTTCCGGCGTCGATAAAAACAGCATGTCCGCCGGTCGGCTCGATAATCGGCATCCCGGCTTCTTTTATCCGGTGACCGAAATAAGCCACCTGCTCGATACGGAAATCGAGATAGTCAAAATCCATAACTTCCTGAAGGCCGACCGCCAGGACTTCCAGGTCGCGCCCGGCCAGCCCGCCGTAAGTACGGTAGCCCTCAATGATAATAAGCAGCTCTGTCAACCGGCCGTACAGTTCTTCATCGTTAAGAGCTATAAAACCACCGATATTGGCCAAACCGTCTTTTTTGGCCGACATCATCACCCCGTCGCAGGCGTCGAACAACTCACGGGCGATTTCCGGTATGGGTTTATTGGCGAAACCGGGCTCGTCGCGTTTGATAAAATAGCAGTTTTCGGCAAACCGGGCGCAGTCGAAATAGAAAGGAATATTATAACGATGAGCGATTTCCGAGACCTCATGAATATTGGCCATCGACACCGGTTGACCGCCGGATGAATTGTTGGTAACCGTCATGATAATCATAGCCACCTTTTCGGCGCCGTGTTCTTTGACAAACTCTTCCAGCCGCCGGCAGTCCATATTACCCTTAAACGGGAGCGGTTCGGAGGATTTGGCTTCCCGACAGGGCAGGTCGACGGCTATGCCTCCCTTGTGCAGGGTATTGGCCCGGGTGGTGTCGAAATGCGTATTATTCAGTACGTACTGACCTTTTTGAAGGATAGTGCTGAACATAAGATTTTCGGCCACCCGACCCTGATGGCAGGGAATCACGAATTCCTTGCGGAAAATATCCTTGACGACTTTTTCGAAACGGCGAAAAGAACGCGCCCCGGCATAGGATTCATCGCCCATCATAAGCGCCGCCCATTGCGCGTTGGACATGGCGGCGGTGCCGGAATCGGTCAGAAGGTCAATGTAAATATCCTCAGAATCGATTTTGAAAATATTATAGTTAGCCTGTTTAATTTTTTTCAGCCGCTCATGACGGCTCAAAAGCTTGATGGGTTCGACTGATTTTATGCGGTAGGGCTCAGCCGGCTGCTTACCTTTTTTCACCTTTACCTCCTGTTCTAATTACTTGTTAAAACACGAAATCAAATTGAAGGTAAATCTCAGGTAACCTCCTTGATACACAGCCGGTGAAATTCCAATCCCAGGTGACAGGGTTTTAGCCGTTTCTTTCTCATCGACCTACACTTTTCTCAGTTTAAAATCGGTAACGATTTTCCCGGTGACCAGGTCCCGGTAGTTACGAATCTCAGGACTAATATACTTCATAAGATGAGGATAGTCATCAATATTTTTGATAATTCCCAACTGGCGGAAAACCTCGACACAGACCGGTCCCAGTGCCCGCTGGTTGCCGTCGAGTATCTTGACACAGATACCGACAGGCGGGTCGGCGAAACCGATTCCCTCGATAGCCTCGGCCCCGATCTTACACACCGCATTGCCGGGGAAAGAGCGTTTGATATCGTAATCGAGGCGACCCTCGCCGGATACCATCAGGGGGTGCGCGGTCATGGCTTCGCGGATGCGCCGGGCGGCGGCGGCGTATTCGGGAGTCTGCCCCTCCCCCGAAGCCAGCTTCTTGAAACCCAGTGCCAGGTTTTTGACCGGGATAGCGAATACCGGCGCGCTGCAACCATCGATAGCTACTTTAACTTCCTCGACCGGGTATTCGCACATCTCCGCCACCGCTTTTTTAACCAGTTGCTGGGTTCGACTGTTCGGGTCAAGGTAATTTGCGACATCCTCACCGAGAAACCGGGCCAGAGCCAGAAAGCCGGAATGTTTCCCGGAACAGTTGTGCCGCAATGGGTCTTTGTCCTCACCCTGCATCGGGTACAATTTGTCCATCGTCATGTAAATGGGTAAATGGGTGCCGCATTGGAGATGCTCGGCGAGGTTACCGGCTTTTTCAAGATTGGATATCACTACTTCGCGGTGTTCGTCGGAGCCGACATGGGAGGCACAGGTAACGGCAATCTGTTTGGGGCTGAAACCGAACCGGTCAGCCGCCCCGCTCATAACCAAGGGCATCGCCTGAAACGGCTTGACCACCGAACGAGTCATAAAAAACTGCTCCGAGTCGCCCAGGTAATGGGTCATTTTCCCGTTTTTATCAAGAACGGCGACAGTGGCAAAATGAAGCGCCTCAACCACCTCGCCGCGGTACACCTTTGCTGCTAATTCAATCATTGCCTTCTCACTTTCTAATTCAAAACCAGAATTAAAAGATATACTTTTTCCGACGATTTGGCTAATCATTTTTAGTGCCCCGCCCCATAGAAAAAAGTGCAACTTATTGACTGTCAATGAGTAAAAAAGATAACGGATGTCATCTTTTACTTGTCGGGCCAGTTGAAAACTGTTATATTACGGTTGCCAATTGATTCAGACTAATTTTTAATATTTAATAGAAAGGGTTAAGTATGCTTGTTAGTACCCTGTTGGAAAGTAAACCGAAAGAAGTTATCACGGCCAAGCCCTCGACCACCATCGATGAAGCCATGGACCTGCTCATCAAGAATAAGATCAGCTGTCTGCCGATACTGGAACAGGACGGCAAACTGGTCGGTATTATCAGCGACAAGGATATCTTTAAAAAAGTCTACGAAACGAAAGGGAATTATCACCCCCTGAAGGTCGAAGATGTCATGAGCACGAATTTAATTGTCGGCCTGCCGACCGACACCCTGGAATATATCGCGGGTATTATGGATAAGAACTGGATTCGTCACATACCCATCGTCGAAGGTGACAATATGATAGGGCTGGTATCCGAGGGTGATATAATCAAAACCATGACCCAGAACAAAGAAATCGAGAATCGTTATTTGACGATGTACCTCGAAGGAATGCATCGGCGGGACATGTCCGGGGATTAATTTAATGAGCCTTGCTACAATCGAGTAGCCCGTAAAACGAAGCCCCGTGATATTTTATCGATAATCCTCTCGCACCGGGTAGAAGGCGTCGATTACCCGGCAGGCATCGACAGCCCTGCCCGAATGCGGAACATCGGGTGGGATGACCACCACCTTGCCGGGCGTGAGATTGAGCGGGACGCCGTCAAGGGTCAATATCAGTTCTCCCTCGATGACGTTGACCACCTGTTCATGGGGATGGCTGTGCAGCGGCAGTTCCACCCCGGGGTCGAAACGCCAGTAGGCCAGCGTCATATTATCCGAGTGCACAAACCGGACGTACAGTCCGGGTTTTATTTCCTTTTCCTCGACATTTTTCAAATCGACCAGCGGCATGTTTTGTCTCTCCTGTCATAAAGTTTTGCGGATCTCTTCAGCGGTGGCGTGGTCGATAGCCCGGCCGCGCTCCTCGAGTTTCTCGATAAGCGCCCGGCGGCGCTCTTCGGGGTATTGTTGACCGATCTTTACTTTCGCCGTTACTTTTTCCGCATTTATCCCTATTACGGCGGTATTGTTCAAAAGATTCGTGTACATCTTATCGTCCGGTTTTATCTCTTTAAAACCGCCTTCCGGCTGGTATTTATCCATGAGCTTCTGCAGGACTGCGGCTTTTTCGCCGAGGTCCTCTATAAAAAAAGCCCGGCCTTTTATCTGCACCGATTTATAAAACTGAGTCGCCCCGCCGGCGCTCTTGACCGAAATCCAGTACGACGGTATTACCGACAGGGGGATATTGACATGGAAGGTAACTTTACCGGAAGCTTTCAAACTCTCGTATTTCTCCCCCTCGTTAGCGCCGTGTATGTATACAATCTCGTCGATACGGACAAAATTTAACGGCACCACTCGCGGGTAACCGTCGGGCGTAAGCACTCCCAGATACCCAACTACGGCGGCGTCCAGAATTTCCCGGATGGTATTGTCGTCGCCGGTATAAAACTCATTTCTTCTCAAGATGATTCTTCTTTTCGAAAACGTCTCTCCCATTCAACAACGCTTACCAGGTCCCTCGGCGAAGCCGCCCGGTCGGTAGCGAGGATGCCGTCGAGATGGTCGATTTCGTGCTGCAGAAGTTCCGCCAGGCCGCCTTCAGCCTTGAGAGTATGTTTTTGCTCTTTCTCGTTAAGGTATTCGACCCGGATTTTATCGAATCGGGATACCTTTACTTTTAAACCGGGCAGGCTGAAACAATCATCCCAGACCGGTACTAAATCCCCCTCGGTCGCGACTATCTCCGGGTTGATAAGGGGACCGTCGAACGACCCGTCCGGCATAACAACATAAACAATCCGCTTGAGAACGTTAATCTGCGGGGCGGCGATACCCCGCCCAAAACCATTTCGCTTTAGAAAATCAAGCAGCGTATCGCGCAGGTCAGTCATCAGGGCTTTAACGCTGTCATCAGCAACATCGTTAACCTTTTCAGCCTTCTTCCAGAGCGCCGGATGGCCGAGGGTTATAATTTCTCGAACGGACATTTTTAAAAGTTCCGTCGGGTCCTGATTCGCCGAAGGCGAATTGTGACCTGACGGTTTTCTTACATAAAGATTTTTGTCGAAAGTCTTCGACATTTCGACCTACGACTTTTTATTACATGGCGCACGGGGACGTACGCCATGCACGGAATTTTTTGTCTGATTTGATAAATGATATAAAAACGCTTAATAACTGTCAACAAGATTAAAAAAGATCACCACTGGTAAAATCGGTCACGCTCAAAAAGTTCCGTCGGGTCCTGATTCGCCGTAGGCGAATTGTGACCTGACGGTCTTCTTACATAAAGATTTTTGTCGAAAGTCTTCGACATTTCGACCTACGAATCTATCGACCCTACAGACTACACCGGTTTCTTAATCACATCCAGCAAAGTACCGTCGCGCCATTCGATAACGTGCACGACCTCATCGGTGGTCTCGGCTGCAACGGGCAGGGCGCCGAACTCCTTCGCCTTCTCGACCGATTTCTGGTGCAGTCCCTCCATCGACAACAGTTTCACCCCGAAATCTTTTCCCCGTTCGAGGATGGCGTCTTTATAGGTACTCTTGCTTTTCGGGTTGACGGCGGCGTATTCCTCGGTCACGACGACATCGATAACCTCACCGGGAGTGGTGCGGGTGTAAACTTTTTCCACAACTTTAGGGAAGCCCTTGCCGTCCTTGCCGGTGGCCAGGGGCATGAAAATGATCGTTAAATCCGCCCCCGCGGCGACATCCTGTCCCCCGCCGATACCGCCGATTATCCGACCGTTGGCGCAGACGGTATTAAGGTTGAATTCAAGGTCCACCTCGAGCGTGGACAGCACCGCCAAATCGAGCATGTTGACAGCCGATTCCTTGTTAGCCACCGAAGCATAGTAAGCGGTGGTGATTTCATGATGGCGGTGGTTCGTCAACATCGATTGGAACATATTCGGACTGGGCTCGAACAACTGACCGTGCATCAACTGGTGCAGCGTGCCCTCGTCGAGCATCTCGACATGAAGCGAGGTCACCCCGCCGATGGAAAAATTGGCCCGGATATTTGATTCCTTGAGCATGGCGCGAATGTTTTCCAGAATCAGAAGTCCCGCCCCGCTGCCGACCTGGAAACTGAAATTGTCTCTCACCACATCGGCGGCTTTGATAACCCGGGTGATGTTGTCGGCGACCTGGGCGTTAAACGGATTAGAACGGGCCTTGTTCATATCGAGCGTACCCGAACCGATACCGGCGTTCAAACCCGGCGGGTCGCAGGGGACCACGAAATCCACCCGCTCCATCGAAATTGGGGTGGGCATTATCAAACTCTCACTTATCGTTCCGGCCAGCAGGCAGACATACTCGGCGTACTCGGAGTCAGCAGTAAAAAGTCCCACCGGCCCGCAGAGCTGTTCATCTTTACCCATAAGCCCGTTGGCATTGCCGTAAATATCGGCTATCGGCACCGGCCCGAACGCCACCCGGACAGTCACCTCGCCGGTCTGTAGTTTCCGGACCCGGTTACCATGGGAAAAACCGACCGAAACCCAGGGCAACAGCTCACCTTTGACAATACTCTCCCCCAGCTTCCGGTAGGGATTGCCGTAAAGACCGCCGATTATACCGTCGCGGATGGCCTCTATCAGCCACGGGTCGACATGGTCAAAAAAAGCGTTGCCGTAAATTTTTATATCTTTCTTGCCGGTTTCCCGAAGTTTCCCGACAATCGCCTCCAGCCCCTTGTCCCCGGTGCGATAGTAATGAGGATAGGAAATCGTGTCGCCGTCCCGGATGAGTTCCATTACATTGTTCAGACTGGTCACCTTGTTCCGGCGGTGGGGAATGCGGGGGGTGATGGAAAAGCCGACAAAGCGGCCGGTATATTCTTTTTCGTTAAAAGCCGAACTGAATAACTCATATTTCTTGCCGTTGTATATCATAAAAACTCCTCGTTCAAAATTTCCTTGATAAGTAGGGAAAGATTTCAAAAAAGTCAAGTCTCGCAGTATACTTTTCGGGGTAACTGTTTAACGATTCTCACAAAAAGAGAACCAGTAACAAAAAAATTGAAACATTCCATCCGATGCGGCGGTATTTAAGGGTAAACGATTGCATTTTCAATCTGAAAGAATTTATGAATACTGATTATCGGTTATTGTTTACCCGGGTTGAACCACAAAAGACTATCGGCAAAATAATCCAGTTTCCCTTAACCCGAATAATTATCGCCGTTCTTTTTATCACCCCGGCGGCCATGCTGCACAATTTTCTGGTAGACTATATTATCAGCGGCATTGACAAACCCCTGTATTACATAATCCTGAATACCGAAAGAGTCTTAAATTTTTTCCTCTTCATAATATCTTATCGGCTCTTTATCAAGTATATCGAGCGGCGGCCGGCGTTTGAGCTGTCGACTAAAAAAGCCCTGCCGGAATTTGGCGCCGGTGTTGCTGTCGGAGGAACCCTGATTTTGTTGATGGTTATCCCGATGGCCGTGCTCGGCTATTATAAAATAAGCGGTTTTGATTCCGGCTGGTGGCTCCTCAACGGTGTATTTCGATTAAGCTTGGGAGCTTTTATCGAAGAAATGGTTTTCCGCCTGATTCTGTTCCGCCTGCTGGAGGAAATGACCGGCAGCTGGCTGGCGGTAATCCTTACCTCGCTGTTCTTCGGTTTTGCCCATCTCGGCAATGAGAACGCCACCATCTGGTCCTCCGCAGCCATCGCTATCCAGGACCTGTTGATTGTCGGGACTTTTATGTATACCCGGCGGCTCTGGATGGTCTGGGGGCTGCATTTCGGCTGGAACTACGTTCAGGACAGCGTGTTCGGCATGCCCAATTCCGGCATGACCGAAATGCCCAGCTGGATCAAGCCAACCGTTACAGGCCCGGAATGGTTCACCGGCGGAGCTTTCGGTGTAGAAGCTTCCTATCTTCTGGTTCTTTTCTGCGCTATAGCAGGCATATTTATTTTGTATAAAGTAGCCAAAAAGAATCAGATTGCCCTACCCATGTGGCGAAGAAAGAAACCGCCTCCGGTTGAAAGCCTTCCCGCTCAGCCTTAAGATTCAAAACCCTCGCGGGCGATAATCCCCTTTTGATAATAATGCCGGATCTCCCGCATCTCGGTTACCAAATCGGCTGGTTCGAGCCATTCTTCGGGACAGTAACGACCGGTCAATATCAACTCCACCCCGTCCGGTTTTTCCTTCAAGAGCGGCAGGACGTCTTCGGGCTTAACCAATTTGAAATAAGTCGCCACGCAAATCTCATCGAGAATGACAATATCATACTCCCCGCTAAAAATAACTTCTTTGGCCCGTTCCAGCCCCTTTCTCGCGGCGGCCAGGTCGGTTTCATCCGGGGGCTGTTTGCGGAAAACAAAGGCGTCGTTGCCGAATCGCTCCACCGTGATGAAATCTTTCAATATTTCGAGGGCTTTCAGCTCGCCATAGGGATGGTCTTTCATGAACATGATAATGAACGTTTTCAAACCGTGCCCGGCCGCCCGGAGCGCCTGCCCCAGCGCGGCGGTGGTCTTCCCCTTGCCGTTGCCGGTATAAATCTGAATATAGCGTTTCTGTTTTTTATTCATAAAAATTTTTCCGGCTTCAGGATGTTGAAAGTCTTTCCTTCGTCTAGTTCAGGAACTGGTCGACATTTCGACCTACGCAATTTCGAAATTCGTGAGTGGCACATGTCTACATATGCCCCGATATTCGGCAGATGTGGACATCTGCCGGGCACGGAATAAGATTGCCATACTCCAGCGCCCGGCGGCGCCTCCGCTCGCAATGATGTTCTCTTGTTAACAGAAATACCTCCCGCCAACGTCATTGCGAGGAGTCTGCCAAGGCGGACGACGAAGCAATCTACCCAGCAACGTAATTGCAAGGAGTCCGACAGAGGCGGACGACGAAGCAATCTTTATTTATAAGTTCTGTCAGGTCCTGTCCCCGCCTCGGCGGGGATGTGACCTGACAGATCTATCACAAAAAATCATTCTATCGTTTTATTGAAATATATATAAATTGTACCGGCTTCGAAATTGGTTACGCCCATATCCATATCACCATCGTTATCGAAATCGGCGGTGAAAACCGACCGGGGCCCTTTGCCGGCGGCGTAATTGACCGCATGACGAAACGTTCCGCGGCCGTTGTTCAAAAGCACCGACACGCTGCCGGAATACCCCTCACCCTCGTTGACCGCGGCGATATCGAGCAAACCGTCGCCGTCGAAATCCGCCGAGCACAGTCCGCGCGGGCTCCGCCCGACTTCGTACGTTTTCCGGTCTTTGAAATTGCCCAGATATTTATTCAGCAGAATCGAGACGGTATTTTCTTTAAGGCTGGCCGCGGCCAGGTCGATTTGTTTGTCGTTATCGAAATCCGCCGCGATAATATAAAAAGGACTCGGTACCAATTCGATATACTGCGTTTCATCGAACTCCCCGCCACCGGCGTTGAAAAGCAGGGCGATATCGCCGGAACCACCGTTGGCTACCGCGATATCGGGCAGGGCGTCGCCGTTGAAATCGGCGGCGCAGAGCGACAGGGGTTTCTCCCCGGCTTCATAGAAGACGGCCTCGTCCAACGAACCGTCCCCGCGGTTGAGCAACACCGCCACGCTGTTCTGTTCCCAGTCGGTGAGAGCGAGGTCGTTATCGCGGTCACCGTCGAAATCTGCGGCACACACCGCTCCCGAGCGGCTGCCCCGACCGTAGGTATCCTTAAAATAAAAAGTCCCGTTTCCCATGTTCAAAAACACGCCCGCCAGGTCTTCGCAGTTATAGGCCAGCGCCAAATCTGTCTCGCCATCACCGTTCAAATCGGCAGGTGTCATAAACGCTCCCTCGCATCCGAATCCCGCCCGGTAGTGCGAGGGGTCGCCGAACGTACCGTCACAGTTATTGAGAAGGACTGAAACGTTTTCCTCGCCGTTGGCCACAATAATATCGGGATAATGGTCGTAGTTAACATCGGCCGCCGTTCCCATCGTGGCGCAATGCGCCTCCCAGTGAATATACTCGGGATAGTGCAGGCTGTAGCTGACCGGGTCGTCGAACATCCCGGCGGGCAGGGTGACCTCGACTATATTGGAAATCGACCCGTAATAATACACCCCAAAATAATAAGTACTGTTGCAACTGAGCTGTTTGACCGTGAACGATTCCACCGCGCCGGGAATAGCGGGTTGCGAAAGGTCGGCGCATTTCTGGAGATAATGCCAGATAGTCTGGTCGGTGATTTCCTCGGTACTCATCCGGATTTCGTAGAGGACGCCTTCGACGATTTCAGCCTCTTCCGGCGCTGACCAAACCAAAGTGACCTCGCTCAGGCCGACGCTTTCGGCTTTCAGGTCATCGATAATGCTCTGCGCCGATACCGTCCGGCCGTTTAAAAACAATCCTACAATCAGCAGGACCGTTAATCTGATAATATATTTTTGATGTGTCATATAGGGATTATACACTCGATATTCAGGAAAAGACAAATAAAAATTTTGGCCGTCATCCTTTGACTTGTATCTCCATTCAGGATAACATGCTTGCACAGATAGACCTTTGAAGGGTTTACCCCTACATCTTTTACGAAAGTATTATTTTATATTGTTCTTTTGCCTCTTTCTATATTATTATAAATAATATAGACATTTCACACAATAAATGTTTAACATATTTCAAATTCAAATGCTATTGGAGTGATTATGAGGATTATCGAAATAACGGAGAGTAAGGATCTCGACTTAATGTTATCAATCGTAAAAACGTACCCTCGAACAGATAAGGAAATGGAATCAACCGAAAAACAATTAAACAAAGAATTAAGCGAGGCCGGAGGTAACCGTCATCTATATGTTGGTTATAAGAACGACATTTGTGTAGCTATGATTCAGCTTATTTTAAAAAACGCTGACAACGATCCGGACCTGGCTGACAGTAAAAAGATTGCGCACGTGCATAATCTGCAGGTCAGACAAGACCTTCAAGGAAACGGTATCGGACGGACTATGATGGATTTCATCGAGGACAAGGCGCGCGAAATGGGCATAAAGGTACTGACCTTAGGAGTTGACGACGTCAATAAGCGGGCTATAAAAATGTATAAAAATAGAGGTTATGAAACCTTCAAAACCGAACCGGGACGTTACCCTGGCGAATTCGGTTATTGTATGAAGAAAACACTATAATTTGAGCAGGTCGAAACCTTTGCGGTTTCGACAACACGTCAAAACCGTAAAGGTTTTGACCTACAAAATCACACCCCCAGCTTCTTGAGCGTCT
>JAFGNW010000056.1 GCA_016926795.1 Candidatus Zixiibacteriota bacterium | reverse complement strand
TCCTGGGCAATTTCCCAGGTTTTCTCACCGTTCCGGTAGGCTTTGTTGCCCCGAAGGTACGGCACAAAACCGGGGAGCGAGGTAAGCTCTTCAATATTTTCAACGTCTTCTTTACGGTATAAAGGCTGCAGCGTGATACCTTCGTAAGTCTCCGTCAGCATCCGCTTCTCAAAAGGAACACCCTTTAAAAGGCGCTCCACTTCGGCGCGCCAGGTATCGTACCGGGGAGCTTCAAATTCTTCGAATAACCGTTCATCAGAAACAGCGGCATCGTTTCTCTGCGGATCCTCAATCGGCATAATGGATACTCCTGCAAAAACTTAAAAAAACAAAAAAATCAGGGTATCTATAGAGCCGATTTCCCCGGTTGTCAAGCAATTTCGAATGTTCGAAAACCACAAGTGACAGTATAACAACCAAATTTACAGAGTTTAAGACCTGTCATTATAAAAGATTGAATTCCTCTTTAATTTTATCTCAATATATTTTTTCTACAAAAACACGCGGTCAGCCTTCGAGTCACAAATCTTTTGTACTTTTCACATATTTTATTATTTTATATTATATGAATCGAGGGGATTTTAAATAATCGAACCGATGGGTATATTCGACAAAATATTCAACCGTCCTCCCAAACCGGGTAAGCCGCTTCCGGTGACCGACGATAGTTTCGAGTTGGAAGTTTTGAAATCATCGGTTCCGGTAGTGGTCGATTTCTGGTCGTCCAAATGCCCCCCCTGCCAGGTTATGGGGGGGTTGCTGAACGAACTGGGACCGCAATTTGCGGGGAAGGTGAAGATATTGAAGCTGAGAGTTGAGGAAAACCCGGTTGTTACGGCTCAGTTCCAGATTATGAGTGTCCCCACCATCATATTTTTCCGCAACGGCAAGATGGTTGACCGGGTGACGGGGCTTATACCTCTAAGGCCGCTAAAAGAAAAACTGGAGCAGCTGTCCCGATAGCTTTCCAGTTTCTTACAGACCTGAGAATTTATAAAATTACAGGCTTTTTATCGCTTTTTCATAGGGAGTGAAACCGGGTATCCCTTTGTGCAGGGCCAAATCCGGTTTATGAAAAGCGGGATTTTCGTGAATAATATTAAGGAGTTTTTCTCTTTCCGAAGGTTCGGCCAGGTGAGCAATACCAACCGCCCGTTCTCCAAGACTCAAACCCCGCGGGTCGAAAGCACCGTATTCGGTCACGATAATAATCTGGTCGGCCGGGATGCCGGTGGTGGTGATACCAGCCGGGCAGCGGTCGACAATTTTTGAGATGCCGTCTTTAGTGGTCGATTTGAGAGCGATAATGGCCACCCCGCCTGGAGAATACTGGGCGCCGCGGATAAAATCGGCCTGACCGCCGACCCCGCTGTAAATCTTGCGGGCGTCGAGCGAATCGGCCCAGATATTACCGTGCAAATCAACCCCGATAGCGCCGTTGATAGTCACCATTTTGGGCTGCTCGGCGATATGAAAGACGCTGTTGGTGTAATCGCTGGGGCGGCTCTGGATAGAGCTGTTATTACCCAGCCAGGCGTACTCCTCGCGGCTTTCTGCCAGAAAGATTGACGAAATACAGAAATTGATATCCTGTTTCCAGCGATTGGTCACCACCCCCTCCTGGACCAGCTTGATCATGGCGCTGGCGAAAAGCTCGGTGTGAATCCCCAGATCCCTGACACCTTTTTTCAAAATCGCGTTGGTGACCGCCTCGGGGACCTCCCCGATGCCGTACTGCAAGGTGGAGCCGGGGGTATCCCCAGAACCGTCATCGATATACAAAGCGGCGATAATCTCGCCGATTTTATTGGCGCGTTCATCGGGTTCCTGGACGGGGCTCGAGGGCAGGTCGTAGTCGGAGTCCAGGATATAATCAATCATGTTTTCATGAATCGTCGCCCCCAGCACGAAAGGCATTTTGGCGTTGCGTTCTACGATAACCAGCCCGCCGTTCTTTTTGGCGGTATAAACCGCCGCCAGCACGGCCTCGACTGTCGTCCCCAGACTGTAATTACCGGCGTTGTCCGGACCGCTAACAGTCAGGAGAACAATATTCGGCTTGACGCGCCGGATATATCGCGGTACCTCCGACAGGTGGAGGGGATGGTATTTGGCCCAGCCCTTGTTGACCGCCTCCTGTGACAGCCGGCCGTTGAAAATCACCCGATGGGTCAAATCCTGACAGCGTTCCTCGGAAAATAACTTTTTCAGCCGGTCACCCAGAAGCAGGATGCTGTACATATCGATATCTTTTATCGACAGGTCGTCAGCCAGTTGAGAAAGTAACTCCTGGGGCGGAGCCGCATTGCCCGAAACATAAAGTATAGAACCGGGTCTGATTATGGTTGAGTTGATAACCTCGTCGGCGGACGATACTCGCTGCATAGCTTTTTAAACGCTCCTTAATCTCACCTTAACGGCCTGCTCCGGAACAAAATAAGTCGTTTTTCAAGGCTTATAGATAATAAATTCGGCAATTTTGTCCAGTAATTTATTTTACCGCCTAATCTATAACTCTTTAGGGGGTAAACAGACAGAGATAGTCATAATTCAAGGAGCAATCTGATTCGAGGGTTACCCGGTTATTTCTGAAAACTCCGACCGCGTCAGCGCGAAGTATTTGACACCTTCGAAGAACTTCTTTTCTTCGGGCAGACCGGTTATGTCCCGCACGAATTTTAAGCCTATTTTCTCGACCACTCGAATCGAGGCGGGATTATCCGGCAAGACTATCGCCACGATTCTCTCCAGCTTGAGATTTTCAAAACCGTAGCGAAGCAGTTCCCGGGCGGCCTCGGTGGCGTAGCCGCGTCCCCAGGACTCGCGCCCCATACCGTAATATATCTCGATTTCCTCGTGGTTTATTTCCAGCTGCCCCAGGCCCACCCAGCCGGCCAGACGGCGGGTTTCTTTTTCCCGCACCGCCAGAGAGAAGCGGACAATATTTTCCGGGGTGTTCTTTTTATAACGTTCCAGCAAAAAATTGAATATTTCCGTAAACTTCTCAAGCGTCATGGGATCCTCGGGTATATACCGGGTAACCTCTTTATTGCTTACGATTGCGTGAAAATCTTCAAGGTCATCGGGTGTGAAGGTCTCGATTACCAGCCGTTCGGTTTCCATTTTAAAATCATCGAACATTTAAAACCTCATAAATTTGTAAAATCCATATCCACCAGGGGGACATCGTTCTCGATATTGAAACGATACTTATCGACAAATCTCCGCTGTCCGGGCGACAGGCGATTAAAATCCCAGTGCGTGCAGCCGTCGATATAATTTATCATCTCCCGCAATTTCAAAAAGAGCGGCAGATTTCCCAGCCAGGCCGGGTCGATTTTATTCTCCCTCGAGTATCCCTCGAGAAAATATTTTAAAAACTCCCGAGCGACATCCGGCCGGGCTGATTCCCGCTTCTCCCGGGCGATAACACTGAATAATGAGATGGCTATATCACTGATAAACCAGCAATACTGGCAATCGTCGAAATCAAACAGGGTGATGCGGCCCGCATCTACGAAAAAGTTACGTTTGTGAAAGTCAGCATGAATCAGGCCGTAGGATTCATTATCAATCGGCAGGCCGTGCAGGTTGTCTATCAGGAGATGAAATTTTTCGAGCACCCGCGGCTGGTTATCGGGGACGTACCGGTCGGATTGCAAATAGGCGTCGTCGAACCAGTCATAGCGCCGAGCCGAGCCGTCACCCGGGGAATAAGATTTAGCCAGGGCGTGCATCCGTCCCGTCACGCGTCCCCATTCTTGAAAAAGAGTTTTGTCCCAGCCGTCCTCGAGTTCGCCGGCGATAACCCCCCGGGCTTTATCGAAAACGGCGGCAGTAAAAAGCTCACCTTCACTTTCAATTTTCTCGAACAGGTTTCCCGCGGTTGACGATACCGACCTGATTACCGGCACATCATGTTCCGCCAGGTACCTAATCCAGAGCAGTTCGGCCTCGATCTGCTGCGGCGAGCGGTGGGAAAGGTGGGTCAGCCGAAGAATATATACCCGGTTGTTCTTTTCTATTTCGTAAACCAGGTTGGCGAAATAGCCCGCCACCGGTTTGATATTCTCAAACTCCCAGCCGTATTTCGCGGCGACTTCCTCCAGGACCCGGTTTATATCACCCTCGTAATTTTTTATCAACCCATCCGTCATTATTTTATTCTTATTTATCGAAGTCCTCGACTTCAGGCATAGCGGCTGAAATCGATATCGATAACAGGAATCTCCTTTTCAATTCGTTCCCGGCGACCTTCCATAAAGCGGTTACACCAGCCGTTAAGATTCTCCGGCCGGTCGCTGACTATCAGGAAATATAATTCCATCTCCCGGATTTTCAAAAATAAAGGTATCCGCTCCAGCCAGAACCGGTCGACCGGATTTTCTTTTTTATAACCCTTCAAAAACAGCGACATGAAATTATCGGCGAAGGCTGTGTCGTCCGGATTCACCCGGCTGTCGCGCAGGACATAAAACAGGGGAATGGCGATATCGAAGGCGAACCAATGGTACTGGCAGTCGTCGAAATCGAACACCGTGATATTGCCGTCATTCACAAAAAAATTACCGTGGTGCACATCGCAATGAACCAGGCCGAAATAATCTTTAGCGACCGGCAGGGTATGCAGTTTATCTTTAAGGGTCCGGCACTTTTCGAGTACTTTCGGCTCCGAGGGAGGAATATATCTCTCGATATCCATGGTGTAATCCTCGTGCCACAAAAAGCGCCGGTACTCCTCTCTGGAAGGCGTAAATGACCTGGTGCGGGCGTGCATCCGGCCCAGGACCGCTCCCCATTTCTCGAAAAGGTCGTCGTTCCACCGGTCACTTTGGGCCAGATGACCCAGAGCCTTCTCAAAAACGTACACGAGAAAATAAGAATCCCCGACCTCGATTTTTTCTACCAGCCGGCCCCGCCCCGATAGAACCGCCCGGCTGACCGAAACACCGCCGTCGGCGAGGTGGTTCACCCATTCCAACTCTCCCTGGATCAGTTCCGGGGTGCGGTGAAGGCTGTGGGTGACTTTCATTATGTACGCTTTCCCCTCCCTCTCAAACTCACAGACGATACTCTCGAAAGAACCCAGCCGCCGGAGTTCGTCCGGTGCCGTTCCGTAACGGTCAGCGGCTTCTTTTAAAATGTATTCGGTGTTATCGGCAAATATCTTTTCACTTCGTTTATCCATACACTACTCCATACGATAAAACAACGCTTTTTATGACGCTTTTTGACTTGACCGGTTAAATTACTGTTTGAAAGCCCTTTCGTAATCTTCCTTCAGCATGCCGTAATCGATACCGTCGACAAAGGCCCCGCCGAAAAAATATTCCTGCCGCAGGTGTGCTTCTTTAACGAAGCCCAATTTTTCCTGGAACACCATCGACCCCGGATTGCCGCTGTGCGTGTACGACTTCAGGCGCCGGAAACCCAGGTCTTCGAAAACGTAACGAATCATCAGTCCGGCGACCTCGGTGCCCAGACCCTGCCGCCAGAATTTCCGGTCGAGCACAACGCCCCAGAAACATTTGCGTTCGTACTCGTCGATACCGTAAAGTTCCGTCACCCCGATATGCTCGCCCGTTTCCTTCAGGATGATACTGAGGGCGACGACGTCCTTGCTCTGAATCCGCTTCTCAAAAGCTTCCCTGGCATCAGAGTAATTTTTGGGTCGAAAATACATATCGTCGAGATATACCATTTCCCGGTCATGATTCCAGCGGTAATGGTCTTCGAAATCGTCATTATTTGTAGGCGTCAAAAAGACCCGTTCGCTTTCCAGAAAGCACACCCGTTTGAGATTTATGTCGTTTTTCATTTTATCTGCTCCTGTTTTGGGCATACAATTTTTCATATTCATCTCTGAGCATGGCAAAATGGATGCTGTCGAGATACTCACCGTTGACCAGGCGGGCTTTACGAAAAACGCCCTCCCTGACAAAACCCAGGCTTTCCTGCAGTTTTATCGAGGCCGTATTCTCATGGTGAGTACCCGACTGCAAGCGGACAAATCCCAGTTCCTCAAAAACATATTCCATCAGTAACCGGGCGGCTTCACGGCCGATACCCCGGCGCCGGTAAGGCTTGTCGAGTTTAAGTCCCCAATCACAGGTGCGAGCGAAATAACTGATATGGAAAAGGACGATAATACCTATTAAAGTACCGTCTTCTTTCAGAATGATACTGAAAATCATCGCTTTTTTATTATTATAGACATCCTTGTAGTATTCTTTCTTGTAGTTTTCGTAATTCTGAGGACGGTGGGTTCCACCGTCGAGCGCCTGAGTCTCCCGTTCGTGGTCCCAGAAATAGTGAAAATCCATGTCATCCTCATTTATAGGTGTCAGAAACAAGCGCTCACTTTCCAGAAAGCGGACCCGTTTCAGATTTTTTTCATTTATATTATCCGGCATCAAATCAACCCTTTCTTTTTCAATTCATCGCGCTCTTTCAAAACCCGGCGGATTCTTCTATCGAATTCGCGATGGGTCTGCCGTTGAGTCTTGATGTCCTTACGTATTTTCAGATGCCGAAGTTCCTTCTGCATCTTGAGATAGTTTTGAAAACGGTTCTGGTTGAGTGAACCGTTTTCGAGGGCTTCCCTTACGGCGCAGCCCGGCTCGCTTTCATGACGGCAGTCGTTGAAACGGCACCGCCCGGCCAGTTCCTCGATATCGGCGAAAGTCCGGCTCAGCCCGGCCTCGTCGTCCCAGAGCTGCAGTTCGCGCAGACCGGGAGTGTCGATGACGATACCGCCCGAGGGCAGAAGCAGCAATTCCCGGTGGGTGGTCGTATGTCGGCCGCGCTGGTCGTCGGCGCGGACCTCCTGAGTTCT
>JAFGNW010000055.1 GCA_016926795.1 Candidatus Zixiibacteriota bacterium | reverse complement strand
TGGCGCTTATGAAAGACGGTCTGATAACGCCGGTCACCCTCACCGGCTTGACCTCGCCACCGGTTACGGGCCTGAGAGCGGGCGCATATCACTGGGTCGGAGCCGGTAATAACGGTGTATTTCGAACGACTGCCGGTGGTATCGGACCCGGCGCTTATTCTTTCGAGGAATATGTCTATACCGGCATGCCGGGCAACAACGTTTCCGACGTCACCGTCAACCGATATGGTCGCATCTCGGCCGTTTTCACCACCCGACCGGCGGCGGACTATATCGACGGCGTCTGGGTGAGCCGACCGTACAATGTCAAGGACCGAACGATGGATATCATCTCCGATTCCTCCGGCAACACCTGGACGGGAACTTTCGGGATAGGTCTTTATCAAATTGTTGACGACCTGGTGTATCATTATGATACGACCAACTCTTCCCTGAGGGGTGTGGCCGAAGGCCGGGGTTATATCGTGGTTTATGACCTCGATACCGACGGTCGCTATATTTACGCCGCCTGCTATCGGTCGCACAACGGTTACCCGGTGGCGGTCGGGGACCTTGACAATCTCGATGACCCCTCCGGCTGGGATTCCCTTATAATAAACGATGTCATCACTGACGCCCGAATTTTCACTCTGGATTATTACGACGGTTACCTGGCGGTGGGCTCGGAACTCGATGGCGTCTTTTTATGCCATGTCGGCAGTGACCCGTTCGATGATACCGAGACCGAATGCGAACAGTTCACCGAAAGCAATTCTTTTTTGCTGTCTAATTTGGTGCGCAATGTGAAATTCTCACCGGTTACGGGAGAGTTATGGGCGGCTACCAATTTCGGCCTCTCCCGGTACGATTCGGGTTATGAGCGGTTTCTGGATGTTTACCTGCCGGTGGATTTTGGCCCCGAGGTTATGACAATAGAGTTCGACAGCCGGGGAAATCTCTGGGCCGGAGGTAAAAACGGCGTGGCCCGCTTCGGCGAAGGAGAACTAAGATATTATACGACCCTGAACAGCGACCTGGTATCCAACGACATCAGGAACATCACTTATGATATTTATACCGGTGATGTTTATATCGCCACCGCCGCCGGTATATCCAAGGTGCCCTCCGATATCGGTCTGCCGGCGACCGAGGTCGAACAGGTCCTGGCTTTCCCCAATCCGTTCGTGATAGAAACCAACGATGACGTCCTTAAGTTCAATTTTGCCGGGGTCGGTAAGGTCACCATCTATAACGCCGCCGGTGAAACGGTTAAAGAGTTAATAATCGACCCTGCTTTCGATTCCTACTGGAACGGCCTCAATCAAAACGGCGAACCGGTAGCTTCGGGAGTATATCTCTTCGTCATCACCGATGATGAGGGGAACGTTGGTCGGGGAAAATTTGTTTTAATCCGTAACCGATGAAAACCAAACGCCGCACACTCGAAGACCTTCCCGATAATATAACCACCCGACTGAATGCCCTGTCCTTATTTACCTCGACCGGTTTCGCACAGCTCTGGCAAGAGATCGGTTCCGTGCCGGTTTTCTGGACGGTCGAACAGGATGATAATATCCTGGCCGTCATGCCCGGACTGGAAGGGGGCCGGAGCTTCTGGCGAAGGTTTCAGGCGATGCCCGACGGCCTGTACAGCCGAATCTGGTTCGCCCCGGACAGCGATATTGACCGTCGGGATATCTTGAAAAACCTGATGAAGTCTCTGTGTTCCGCCGGTTACATGAAATTGTATATTAACGATTATTATCGTTATTTCGAAGCCCCCCCCGGATATAATCAACTTGCCTGTCAAACCAGTCTGGTGGCTATTTCCGCCAAAGACTGGCAGCCGCCGGATAAAAAAATACAATCCGAAATAAGGAAAGCCGAGCGGGAGGGAGTAACGGTTGCTGATTTCGCTATTGAAAGGGATTTTGATAAATTCATAGTTCTGATGCGACAGACCGAACACAGGCACGGCCGCGTACCCAAATACCCACCCCGCTTTTTTGAAGCCCTGGCCCGACTGGCGCACGAGGATAAGCGCATCCGCTGGGTCGGGGTCGAACGCAACGGTGAAACTGCGGCGTCACACATCTATTTTATAGATAATGAGATGGTGTTAAACTGGCAGATTTACTTCAATAAAAAGTTTTCTTCGTTGAAACCCAACCAGTATATTCTTTATACCATAGCCCGGCAGCTGGCGGCGCAAGGCGTGCAATTTTTAAATCTCGGCGCCACGCCCTCGGACGCCGCCGGGCTGGAAACGTACAAAGATAAATGGGGCGGTGAAATTTATCGTTACCCGTGTTATTTTTCCAAATCTTTTCCGGGGAAACTGTTCTGATGACGGATAAGCTCAAAGTTTTAGTACTGGCTGACAGCCGCGCGTTTCATACCGAACGCTTTGTTACCGAACTTCGCCGTCAGGGCTGCCATGTCCTTCTGGCCTCACTGGAACGGGGGGATATGCACCATTACCTGTTGAAGAGCCGCGGTGTCTTCAGGAAACTTCATTATATCATGGCGGCCACCGAAGTTCGAGCTATTGTCCGGCGCTTTCAGCCGGATATAATCAATCCGCATTACGTTTCCGGTTACGGTTTCATGGCTGCCCTGGCGGGGGCGCGGAAGTACGCCCCGGTGCTGCTGCATTTATGGGGTTCGGATATTCTTATCGTGCCGGGCAAATCCGTATTCCACCGCCGGAAAATCATATACGGTTTGAGCCAGGCTGATTTCGTCACCGCCGATTCCGATTACCTGATTCAGGCCGCAGGGCAAATAGGTGCCATCAAATCAAGCAGTGTCATCCCCTGGGGCATTGAAAAAAGATACCTGCAGTATCACAAAAAAGATTATACCTTTTACAAACCGCTGAAAATTATCATCCCTCGCCGTCATGAAAAAATTTACAACAACCTGTTTATCGTGCGGGCGCTCGCGCCGCTTATCAACCGCGGCCTGGTGTCGGTGACGTTTCCCGATTTCGGCTCCCTGGCCGGGCATTTTCTGGTCAATGCCCGCGCCCTGGTCGGCGAAAGATTGACGGTCTATGAAAAGATGTCGCGCGAGGTGTTCCTCGAGTACATATCGCTTCACGATGTCTATCTCTCCAGCGCTATATCCGATTCCTCCCCGGCCTCGATGATCGAGGCTATGGGGCTCGGTTTGATACCCGTAGCGGCGGATATCCCCGGCATAAAGGAATGGCTGACAACCGAGACCGGTTTCGCCTATGAACTTTACGACGGCGAGCAGTTGAAAAATATTATTACCCGCCTGCTCGACAGCGGCGATTGTTTCGAGAAACTCCGCCGGGACAATCTGGAGAAAGTGAAGAACGAAGCCCTCTTCGAGGATAACATAGCGCGGACAATAGAAATTATGCGCCGGCTGGTCTCGGCCCGGAGAAAAAAATGAAAAAGGTTCTCCTGGTATGTTATTATTTTCCGCCTCTGGGTCTGGGCGGGGTGGGACGACCGCTGAACCTTTTTAAAAAACTGCCCGCCTTCGATTACGACTGCCATATACTGACCGTCAAGCCGGTAACCTACCGTCTATACGAGCCGGAACTTCTGGAAGGTCTCGATAAAAAGAAGATTTTCCGTTCCGGGTCGCACGACCCGCAACGGCTGATGTACATTTTCGGGGTACGGAAACTCAACGACCGGATTTTAAAAAGCAGCCGCCGGGCGTCGGACAAGTTTTTTCCCGATTCCAAAGCGGGCTGGGTCAAACCGGCTATACGCCTGGGCCGGACACTGGTCAACAATTACCGTTATGCGGCGGTAATCTCGACCTCACCGCCGGTCTCATCGCATTTGATTGCAAAACAACTGGCGCAGGATTTCGATATTCCCTGGGTGGCGGACTTCAGGGATTTCTGGACCAGTTACAAAGTCGAGGACTCTTTCACCGAGAAAAAAAATATCGAAAAAGGTTTGAAGCTTCTGGAAGAAATCAAAAAGGATGCCGCCGCCGTCACGGTTGTCAACCCGACTATCGCTGAATATCTCGACTCCGAAGAAATTATCACCAACGGCTTTGACAGCGATACGGCGCAGTTATGGAGTACGTCCAAAGACACCGGATCTTTTTATATCGGTTTGCTGGGCAATCAGAACGAAAGCAAGGCGGTCGAACCGCTGTTCAAGGTCCTGACCGTGCTCAGGAAGACCGCCCCGGTTTTATTCGACAGAATAAAAATCATCCAGGTCGGGCAGGTGGATAAAGAATGGTTCGAAAGTGTTCTCGATAAATTCGACCTGAGAAACCGCTGTCAAATACACGGTTTTCAGAAGCGGCAAGATACGGTGCGTTTGCTTTCGGAAACCTCACTTTTTTATATCGGCCTGGATGCGTCCGGGGAGCAGAAAATTATGCCGTCGCGGATGTTTGACCTTTTAGCCTCCGGGCGGCCGGTACTTTCTTTTGTCGCCGCCGAAAGCGAAATCGCCCGCCTTCTCGGGCTAACCGGCGCGGGGATTTACTTCCACGATGATACAATCGATAAAGCCGCGGAATATTTAAGGCAGAATATCGAGAAATCCGCCTCCGGAAATATGCACATCACCCCGCTCCCGGAGTATGCCCGGCCGTATTCTTCCGAGGCAATGGTGGAGAAATTTGCCCGTTTACTGGATAGCCTGACATGAACGATAAAGACTGCGAAATATCAGCGATTGTCGTTTCGTACCACGGGTTGAAATTTCTGCCCGATTGCCTGAGAACTCTGAGCGATGACCTGCGACCGTTAAGCCATGAGATTATCGTCGTGGATAACGGCTCCACCGACGGTTCGGTCGGGTTCGTAAAAGAAAGATATCCGCTGGTGACGCTTATCGAGAACAGGACCAATCTCGGATTTGCCCGCGCGGTCAATATCGGTCTAGAACAAGCCCGCGGCCGATATCTCTATATCCTCAACCAGGACCTTCGCTTTCCGAACGGAACCGCTCAATCCTTACTCGATAGAATTAAACGGGATGAGTCGATCGGTTTAATCGGACCGAAGTATATCGGGTTTGACGGTAAACTGCAAAAAACGGCCCGCGCTTTTCCGAGCTACCGGCACATCTTTTTCCGGGCGCTGTTACTGGACCGCCTTTTCCCCGGCAGTCCGACGTTCGCCTCCTGGCGGATGGGCTGGTTCGACCATGAAACGGAGCTGTTCGTGGACCAGCCGATGGGGGCGGTTATGCTTTTACCCCGTAAGATCATCGAAGATATCGGCCTGCTCGATGAAAAATTTCCTATTTTTTTCAACGATGTCGATTTTTGCCGGCGCATAAAAGAAGCCGGGTATAAACTGCTTTATTATCCCGGTGCCGTGGTGGAGCATTACGCCGGTGCTTCAGTAAGGCAGAAACCGTTCAGGATGAGATTTATTTCCACGCTGGCATTGATACGTTATCTGAAAAAATACGCCCGCCCGCGCGAGTACCCGCTGCTTTTCATCTGCGCCGTAATACTCTGGCTGGGGTTGATTCCTCTTTCGGTGGCGGCGCTCTTCAAAGCGAAGTCTTGAAATACTTCTAAAAAGCAATCATCGGCCAACCAGGGAATTGAGCATGTACTTGATTTTCCATCGTTTTTCCCCGCCGCTGTAGGGCAGGTCGCAGCCGGCGCAGGCGGCGTTGAGTTCCGGTTTGTGGTCGAGCAGGTTACGGCGCATTTGCCGATAAGCCGCCCCGGTCCAGATTTCCATGAC
>JAFGNW010000054.1 GCA_016926795.1 Candidatus Zixiibacteriota bacterium | reverse complement strand
GGCTAACTCAAAGAAGAGTAACAACTAAACTATCCGTGTAAAAGTTCTAATTTTCGGTTGCTTCCCGGCGTAAAATCAAACAAATTGTCTCATGGCCAAAATTGCACCCTCTGTTTTAGGAGCTGATTTTTCCCGCTTAGGCGAAGAAATCAAGAGCGCGGATAAAGCCGGGGTCGAGATTCTGCACCTCGATATCATGGACGGGCATTTCGTCCCCAATATTTCGTTTGGCCCGGCAATAGTAAGAACCATAGATGATATAAGCGGGGCGTATCTCGATGTGCACCTGATGCTGTCCGAGCCGGAAAAATATTTCGAGGACTTTGTCAAAGCCGGCGCCGACTGTATCACGTTCCATTACCAGGTACACCCGGAACCGAAACCTTACGTCAAGCAGTTACGTGATCTGGGCGTCGGGGCCGGTTATTCCATAAATCCCGATATCGAGGTTGAAAAGGTCCTGTCGTATCTCGAGCATTTTGACCTTTTGCTTTTGATGTCGGTTTATCCCGGTTTCGGGGGACAGAAATTCATCCGTTCGGTGTTGCCCAAAATTAGCACCGCCCGCGAATATATCGATAAGCATAACCTTAGCACCGTGATTGCGGTGGACGGCGGGATAGACGCCGGCAACGCCGCCGAGGTCGCCGCCGCCGGGGCCGACTGGCTGGTGATGGGCACGGCCTTTTTCTCCAGCGACGACCGCCGGGGACTGGTTGAAATGGTAAATAAATTGTAACATCAAGACAGGGAAACATCGATGAAGCACAGTTACTTTAAAATAACCACCGGCCGAGTAGTCAGGGAATACGAACGCAGTCTCAAAAAGGGCACTGGTGCCTCCCTGGTGAATAAAATCATGACTCGTCGGGCTGAGGTTTTCACCCGTAAAACTGAAATCAAAAAGCTTATCGCCAACCGGCTGGGCTGGGTCGATAGCGCCTCACAAATGAAAAAGAACGTTCCGAAAATAGAGAAATTCGGTAAGGACATTATCAAGGCCGGGTTCAAACACGTGGTGCTGATGGGCATGGGGGGTTCATCGCTCTGCCCGGAACTGTTCAAACTGGTTTATAAAAAACATAAATTGCTTAAATCTTTTGATGTTATCGACTCCACCGACCCTAAAGCCGTCAAGGATTTGACCCGTCGCATCGATATCAAGAAGACGTTTTTTATAGTCGCGTCAAAATCGGGTGGAACGGTTGAAACCCGTTCGCACGAAGCATATTTTATCGGTCAGCTTAAAGAGGCGGGGGTGAAGAATTTCGGGCGGCATTTCGCGGTTATCACCGACCAGGACAGTCCCCTCGAGAAATTCGCCCGTAACAACAAGTACCGGCAAATATTTCTGAATCCGCCCGATATCGGCGGGCGATATTCGGCGCTGTCTTATTTCGGCCTGGTACCGGCTTATTTCGCCGGGGTTGATTTGACCAAACTGCTCGACCGGGCGATTGCAATGGAAAAAATCCTCCGTGAACGCGACGGCGAGACCAATCCCGCCCTGGTGCTCGGCGCACTTATGGCGGCGGCCTCGAAAGCGGGGGTAAACAAGCTGACGTTCGCAGCTTCCAAGAAGACCGCCCCGCTGGTGCCCTGGATAGAACAACTGATAGCCGAGTCCACCGGCAAACAGAGAAAGGGCGTGATCCCCATCGAGAACGAACCGGTGGGCAAACTGCCTTCGTACGCTTCCGACCGGATGTTTGTTTTCTATCGCCTGGCGCGCGAGAAAGAAGTTGTGTCTTTAAAATTCAAAAAAGATTTATTGAAGAAGAAATTTCCCCTGGTGGAAATTGTCCTTGCTTCAAAAGACGATTTGGGCGCTCAGTTTTTGCTCTGGGAAGCCGCTACAGCGGTGGCCGGGTATTTTCTGAATATAAACCCCTTCGACGAACCGAACGTCACCGAAAGCAAGAACAACACCAAAAGTATTCTCGACGCTTACCAGCGTATAGGGAAACTGCCTATTGAAGCACCGCTGGCCGATTGGGAGGGTATGTCCCTGATTGCCGTCGAGGGGAAACACTGTGCGATGACGGATTTCTCGGACCTGGGAAAATTATTAAAGAAATGTTTTACCGGGGCTAAAGCAGGCGAGTATTTCGCCGTCCTCAATTATTTCAAGGCGGATAAAAGCACCGAAAAAGTTCTGGAAAAAATCAGAGCGACCATCCGGGACAAAAAGAAACTGGCCACTCTGCGCGGCTACGGCCCCCGGTTTTTGCATTCGGTCGGTCAGCTTTACAAGGGCGGGCCGCTGGTGGGGCGGTTCGTGGTCTTCACCCGGGAAAAGTACGACCGGCTTGAGATTCCCGGCCAGCCGTTCGATTTCGGCAAGCTCATTACGGCCCAGGCAATCGGCGACTCCCGGGCGCTTATTCGCCGAAGGCTGCCGATTCTGGTAATTACCCTCAAGGGTAACCCGGCGAAGGAGCTCGAGAAATTCCATAAATTGTTAAAAGCTGTTTTGTAATAGAGAAAGGAAAGATTCGAATCATGTATGATGACTGGCGCGGCTTCAAGGAAAAACAACTTTCATCCGAATGGCTGAATAAATTAAAAGAAACCGCCCGCATCGCGCGGGGGAATATTCTCAAAATGACAACCGTCGCCGGCTCCGGTCATCCCGGCGGCTCGATGTCGTCGGTGGATATGTTCCTGACCCTGTACAATATGGCCCGGGTCGACCCTGAAAACCCGTATCGTGATGACCGCGACCGGATAATCGTTTCACACGGGCATACCTCGCCGGGCGTGTATGCATCACTGGCGGCGGTCGGCTTTTTCGATATTACCCCGGCTTTGCACGGTTTCCGGCAGGGCGGCTCACCGTTCGAGGGGCACGTTGAGAAATCCGTTCCCGGCGTCGAATGGGACACCGGTAACCTTGGCCAGGGCCTTTCGGTCGGGGTCGGTAAAGCTTTATACGCCCGTCTGTCAGGTCATGGTTTTCACACCTACGTCGTCATGGGCGACGGGGAGCAGCAGAAAGGTCAGATAAGCGAGGCTCGCCGCCTGGTCGTCAAATACGGTTTGAACAATATCACGGCCGCAATCGATTATAACCGCCTCCAGATTTCCGGGAAAATCGGCGAGGTCATGCCGCAGAACATAAAAGAGGAATGGCTGGCCGACGGCTGGAAAGTGCTGGAAATCGACGGCCATGATTTAAATCAGATATATGAGGCTTTTTATCGGGCAACTCACGATGACAAACACCCTTATATGATTCTGGCCCGGACGGTCATGGGTAAGGGAGTGTCGTTTATGGAAAACGACGAAGGTTTTCACGGTGCGGCGGTTAAGATGGATAAAATCTCTCAGGCGCTGGAGGAACTGGGCGTCGATAACGATATCGAGAGTTTGATGGAGAAAAGAAAAGCCGGGCCACCGCCTCGATTTAAGAATCATCCGCAAGCTTATCCGGAGGTGCTGCCGGGTGAGCCGATCATCTACGGCGTTGATGACCTGTCCGACAACCGTGGCGCCTGGGGGAAAGCACTGCTTTCCGTGGCGGATGCCAACCTGGGCTGTGAGGGATTCCGCCTGGCTGTGTTCGACAATGACCTGGCCGGCTCGGTCAAAACCGCCGCTTTCGCGAAAAAATATCCGGACAATTTCTTCCAGTGCGGCATTTCCGAACACAGTACGGCCACCACGGCCGGCGCCCTGTCGGCGGAAAAGATTATTTCGGTCTGGGCCGATTTCGGCGTGTTCGGCGTCGATGAAACCTACAACCAGGCGCGCCTGAACGATATCAACAAAACCAATCTCAAACTGTTCTGCACCCACAGCGGGGTCAATGTCGGCGAGGACGGCAAGACCCATCACTGTATCGATTATTTCGGCCTGCTGAACTCGACTTTCGGCTGGAAGGTCATAACGCCGGCCGACCCAAATCAAACCGACCGCGTTACGCGCTACGTGCTGACCCAGCCCGGCAATTTCGCCGTGATAATGGGGCGTTCCAAAATTCCGACGGTTACCGATGAAAACGGCCGGCCTTATTTCGGTGAGGATTACCAGTATCGCTATGGACGGATGGAAACCGTTCGCGAAGGCGAGAATGTTGCCCTGGTGGCGGCGGGGAATATGCTCCCGGTCGCCCTTCAAGCCTGGACAAAACTCGAAATGGAGGATATCCGGATCACCCTGGTGTCCGTTTCCGATTGGTCGGATTTCCACGAGGATGATTTGAAGATGCTCGCGTCGCACGCGCACGTTATCACACTCGAGGACCATAACGTCAAAACCGGCCTGGGTACGGCTCTTGCCGCGGCGATGATAATCGCCGGATACACTGTCGGATTTACCAAACTGGGTATTGACAACTACGCCGCTTCGGGCAAACCGGACGAACTTTATCGGATGCTGGGTATCGATGCCGGGACGGTGGCGACCAGAGTTGGTGCCGTTGTGGCAAAAAACCTTAAAATAGGATGTTAATTTAAAAAGGAAGGCTATAGAAAACAATGACCGCCAGGATCGCCGGATATATCAGCGGTAACACCGTCGAAATCGCCAAAGTCCGGGAGAAAAAAAGTCAGATTGAGCTGTATGAAATAGAGAGTTACAACAGCAAGCAGTTCTCCAATTTCAAAGCGATATTGAATCTCTATCTCAAGCATAATACGGATAAACTTTCCAAGGCTTGTTTCGGGGTGGCCGGGCCGGTGATACAAAATCAGGTCGACACGACCAATCTTCCCTGGCACATAATCGGTGAGAAAATCGAAAGCGATTTTTCCTTCAAGCGGGTTAAGCTGGTCAATGATATCGTCGCCACCGCTCACGGCTTGTCGCAACTGGGGGCGGATAAGTTTTTCACGATAAACAGGGGCCGTAAAGGGGAAAACGGCAATATCGGCCTGATCGCGGCCGGGACAGGTTTGGGCGAAGCGCTGATATACAGCGATGGGACCAGAGCGTATCCTTACGCCTCAGAAGGCGGGCATGCCGATTTCGCCCCCGGCAATCAGCTCGAAGCCGAATTGTGGGCATATCTTTATTCCGAACAGGGGCATGTTGAGGTGGAGGATATCGTCAGCCTCTCGGGTCTGGAAAGGATTTTTAATTTTCTCGCCGAGAATCACGGCTGGAAAAAGACCAAATGGTACGAGGAATCATCGGACCGCCCTTCGGATATTCTTGAAACGGCACTTCAGGGCAAGGACCAGAAAGCGGTAGAAACGCTCGATGTCTTTATCGACTGTTATGCTTCCGAGGCGGCCAACCTGGCGCTCAAGGGGATGACCCTGGGCGGGATTTATATCGGCGGCCTGATTGCCCCGCAGATTATCACCGCCCTGGATAAGGGGCGTTTTATGGAGCGGTTTGTTAAAAAAGGAAAGATGGAATCGTTGCTGGCCAAAATGCCGGTGGGGATTATCATCGAAGAAAAAACACCTCTTCAAGGCGCAGCCCGTATAGCCCTGGATTTGTAACTGCCATGAAAGATTGCCTGTTATTCCTTCACGGCACGTATCCTACGAAGCACCTCGTTTACTATAAGAAACTCTGCCGGGGAAGGTTTACTATCGCCGTAGACGGTGGGTTCCGATTTTTCAAAAAAACCGGTCTTTTTCCCGATATTCTAATCGGTGATTTCGATTCTCTAAAAAAAATACCCAAAAATTTGCCTCCGAAAACCGAAGTTCTTCGTTTCCCGGTGGAAAAAAACCAAACTGACGCCGAACTGGCTTTATATTACTGTTTCGAAAGAAAAGCCCGCCGAATCGATTTGATACAGCCGTCGGCAGGCGAGCCGGACCAGTTTATGGGAAATTTCTTGCTGCTGACTTTGACGGGTCAACCGGTCGGGAGGTATAATCCCGAAGTCAGGATTATCAACGCCGAATATGAGATTATCCTTTTGGAAAATACCCGGAAAATCATCCCCGACGCAATAGGGGATACGGTTTCGACTCTGCCCCTTTCGAGAAAAGTAAAATATACCTGCCGGGGAACCGCCTTTGACGTACGGGAGTTAATGATTAAACAGGGGCAGAGCATCGGCCTGAGAAACAAAATAATCGCCCCGAGGGCGGTTTTTGACATCACCGGGCAGGCTTTTTTGATTCGTACTTACGCCGGTGATTTTGGCCAGAAAGGAGCTTGACAATTATTTTCGGGTAATTTATACTACCTGCTCTTAAAAAAAGGTTATACAGCTTGAGGCGTATAAACCGATAAAATTTGAAGATACTGGGCGATCGTCCAACGGTAGGACATGCGGCTCTGGACCGTAGAATCGGGGTTCGAATCCCTGTCGCCCAGCTTTTTTATGCGCTTTATTCACTTCCCTGTCAATTAAACCCTTACGCTTAAGCAGGCGTCACGCGCTTCATTCTCTTCGACCTGTTCAGAATCTGAACAGCTGTTTGATATCGGTCGGGTTCACAAGAATCGTTCTGCAGCCGATAATATTATAAAGTATGCACCCACATCATGGTATATTCTGCTCCGTTCCAGGGGTGAAACGCGTATATATAGGTTGACATCCGTGACTATTATGAAGACTGAATGCTCACAGAAACGAATTGACGAAATACTGCTGCTGCAGGGCAAGGTGTCCGAGACCGAGCTGGCCGCGGCTTTGAACCGCCAGAAAGCAGTCGGCGGCAAGCTCTGCTCGCACCTGCTCGAGTACGGTTCGGTCAACGAGGCGGATTTGGTGGCGGCCCTCTCGGAACATTTCGGGCGACCGGGTATTCAACTCGCGACTCTTGAAATACTCTCTGGGGTGCTCGATTTAATTCCGGCCAATGTCGCCCTGGCGCGCCTTATCCTGCCTTTCGCGTACGAACCCGAATCCGATTGTGTCAGGATAGCCTGCGTGGACCCCAACGACGCCGATTTACTTTCCGAACTGAACTATCTGCTGGGCAATAAGGTTATCGAGCTTTATGTGGCGGTCGAGCTGTCTCTGAATCGTGCTGTTAATCGTTACTACGGTCCGCGATATGTAAACCGCAAAGGTGCTGACAAAACGATTGACCAAAGTTCAGAAGACCGGGATTCGGCGATAAGAGACGCTCGTTCCCCTGCCCGTCGTGTATCAAGGCCGGTTGACAAAAAAAGCGTGCTGGTAGTCACCGACCAGGCGAGTACCTCGCAGTTATTGAAAATTGTGTTGGAACGGGACGGTTATGCGGTTACCTGTTCGAGTACCCCGGAACGGGCGGTAGAACTGTTGCGGCAGGCGCTTTTCGGAACCGTCTTTATCCAGCTTGACCGTGCGGGCGGTGACCTCGATATCCAGCGTCATATGCGGACTCTGTCGCCGGCTTCCCGAATCTGTACTTTCCGTTCAATAGGTGATTTACTGATAAACGATTCCCATCCCGGCAGAGTCACCAACCGGTTGCAACAGAAACTCGAATTGTTCGCCTCCCTTTTGACAATCAATGAGCGGGTTCCTAAAAGTCAGAGTATGCGGGTGGCTTACTTTATAGATAAGGTGTGCCGTCATCTGGGTTTGACGGATGCTCAGCGGGTCATGGTGCTGAGTGCGGCTCATCTCCACGAACAGGCGAAATTTTATTACATGACCGTCACTCCCCGTGATTTCCGACGCCTGACAGACCTGGTCATAAAGCTCCTGCAATCAGTTTATTATGAACCTGCGGTTATCGATATTCTTCGTTCGATGTACCTCGATATTTCCTTGATGATGGACGTCGAAGCGCCGTTTGAAGTGGTCGGGGCAAATATCCTGACCATGGTTGATATGTTTGCCGAAAATCTTCAACCCGTGCAGCGCCTGACACTCGACCGTCTCGAAGAGTTCCAGGCGAAGATAACACCCCGGGTGGGCCGGCAATTGCTTCCGGAGATATTTGACACTTTTATGACCGTCGCCAAAGAGGAATCCCTGCGCACTCCGACCGCTCTCAGGCTCGGTCAGATTATGATTTATACCGAAGAAGCGGCCCGGGTAATGGCCCTCGCGGACCGGCTTAAAACTGAAGGCTTCCGGACCATAACCGCACCGTCCTGGACGTCGTTTTCGCGGCTCTGCAGGCGGTGCCGGCCGGATTTGATTATCCTGTTTATCGAGGAACCTTCACGGACCATTTTCGCCCAGGTGAAAGAGCTTAAGAATCTGGGGATTGATATCAAAAAAACACCGACCCTGGTGCTGGCGCCGCAGAATGTCTCCGGTGAACTGACGCCGCTTCTCGAGTGGGGCGTGGAAGATATTCTCGATTGTGAATGTGACCCGGACCGGGTGGCTCTGAAAGTCTCCAAGGTCTGGACCCGTATTGAAGTGAGCGCTCACAGTGTCCCGGGGGATACGCAGCTTGAATCCCGGGGCCGCCTCCAGGATATGAGCCTGATCGAATTACTGCAGGTGCTCGGGACCGGGGGTCGCACCACCCGTATCCAGGTGGTTCCCGCGGAAGGAACCGGTGATAAACTGGAGATTTATCTCGACCGGGGGCAGATAGTGTACGCCCAGTATAACGACCTGCAGGGAGCCGAGGCTATTTATGTCGGGATTACCTGGGACAGCGGAGTGTGGACCCTGGAACCGATTTCGGAAAATCTTATCAACGCCCATAACAATCAGCTGGCCAACGAAGCGATTTTGCTCGAGGGTTGCCGGCTTCTGGACGAGATGAACACCGGTTTTTAAGCAAATATCAAAGACCGGTTGGCTTCAATATAATTCCCTCGCCGGAATGTCCCTTCATCTTGATTCCCAGCGGCCGGTCGAATCTCAGCAGACGGGTGTAAAGACGTTTCTTCAGAGGTGTTTGCGATATCAGCCAGGTCCAGTCGACAAATTCACTGTCCGTGTCCCGGCCGATAGTGAAATAACCGACGTGAAAAGCGTTAATATTCTGGAAGAAATGGGTTCCCTGTGACGGGGCGACTTTTATATCTTCAAAATCGGTTTCAATTATCGCTCGAGCTCCGAAAATCTCATCCCAGGTAACCGGTATTCCCAGCCAGGGGTCGGCCGAACCCCACCGACCGATACCCAACAGAATATAAGGGCGGTTCTGTTGAGTCAGTTCGATATTGAACAGGGCCACCTCTCGAGCGATTTCTACCATTTTGGAGCGTTTGAATTTATTAATATCCACCAATACGATATCATGAATATCATCGATGACGCCGTTACCCAGCACCCGTGAGCTGCGACAGATTAGCTTGTCGTCGGGGATGCCGTTTAAATCTATCTGCTCGTGTTCGAAATTGACAACCATCGGGCGCAACTGGAGAAGATGAAATTGCGGAATCTCTTCGGAGGAAGACGGCAGCTTGACGGAGAACTCGATCTCCACCGGAGTACTCATCCCCTCGCGGCCTATCTGAAGCACCCGGTCAATGAGGGTGGCCAGGGGGAAAAAATCATGTTTCAAAATCGGAGCGAAGGTAATCAGGCGCAGGCCTTTCCTTGAAAGACCGTCGTAAACAGCATCGTTTTCGCGGGAATAGGTGGAACCGACAGCCGTCAGGGTGCCGTCTTTCTCCGCCTGTTCCAGTCCCAGTTTAAGCAGTCTGGTTGGTCGGGTATAATCGATATCGACGTCCCGGGAGGGAATTTCCAGGGCGAAAAATTCACGCTGGGAATATTTAATCATATCTTCAGCATTCGAAAACTGGACCTGGTGACGGGGATATTTGGGGCAGAATTTAGTAGTCAAACCGCCTTCAACCACAATTGCCCCCAGGCCCAGGGCTGCCGAAACGATACCGTCTTCGGATTTCATGGGTTTGGCCGGGTAAAAATTATAGGACCGGGCGACCCCGGAAGCATCGGGATAAAATCGCTGACCGTGTTTACGCCCTACCAGTTTCTGAATAATGACGGCCATCTTTTCTTCCTCCAGCCGGTAAGGCGTAGCTTTGATGTATCTTTTGGCTCGGCGGAAGAAAGTGGAAGCGAAGACTCTTTTTATGGCCGACATCAATTCGTCGAGGCGCTTTTCCAGGCTGTCGCTGTTGTTGGGCACCATACAGGTCTCGTAAACACCGGCAAAAGGCTGGTACTGGGAGTCTTCCAGAAGGCTCGAAGAACGCACCGCCAGGGGATACTTGATGACCTTCAGGATATCTCTCAGCCAGCTTTCCACATGTCGGGGCAGGTCAGCCTTGAGGAATTTTCCTGCGATTTTAACATCGTCAGAGGCCGCAAGGGCGAACTCACCCAGGTCGTTTTCCTCCAGGAACATGTCGAAGACATCGGTTTCCAGAATAATGGTGGGGGGGATGGAAATATTTATATCGGGGAATTCCTTCCTCAAGCCGGACATGTTTATCAGGGCTTCGATAAAGGCCAGACCGCGCCCTTTACCGCCTAGCGAGCCGCCCCCGAGGCGGGTAAAGCCGCTTTCAGGGTTAAATGTTTTAGGGTCGAAGTCGGCTACAATGCCCCGATGCTGAGCGAGGTGATATTCCCGAAGGGAATCGATGAGAGATTGTCGAAGGTCGGCGACCGAATTATAATCGGATACTTTTTGAGGTCGAAGCTTGTAGGCCAGGTAAAATTCCGTGCGAGCCTTGAGCCAGTTGGAAAAATGATTTCGCTCGGCATGATACAGCAGGCTCTCATCGGGGATGGTGCTGAGTTTCATTTCCAGTTCTCTGAGGTCGTGCGCCCGGTCAATCCGGGTGCCGTCGGGAAGGCAGAAAATGAAATCCCCGAAACTGAAATACTGCCGGATGTATTTTTTCAACTCGTGCAGTAAGCGGGGGGAGTTTTTCAGCAGAAACGAAGCTCCGGCTTCATGAGCCATCGCTTCCACCGAACGGTCATTCGATTGCAGCAGAATCGGTATGTCCCGATGACTTTTTTTGACGTTGCGGGCGAACTCGATCCCCGCCTGAGGGTCGATTTTACCGTGATGAGGAAAACTGACATCGGAAATTACCCCGAGCACCGTTTCATGGTAGGTTTGAAAGAGTTGCCAGGCCTGTTCGTACGTTTCACACAGGAGGATTTTCGGGCGGGCGCGCATCCTCAGAATTTTATGGGACAGATTGACACCTTCCGCGATGACGTTTTGCGATTGCAACATAAGCTGGGTGTAGATGAGCGGCAGATAGGAAGAATAAAATTTGACGTTATCCTCGATCAGGATAATATTTTGAACCCCGACCAGTCCGGTATCTTCCTCCAGGTTCAGGGAATCCTCAATGTTTTTGATAATCGCCAGCAGGATACGCGAGTTACCCATCCACATGAATACCCGGTTGAAATTTACCAAGGCGTCGTTTTTCATCAGCAGGTTAAGTTCGCGGGCGTCATAAGTCAACAGAACCAGGGGTATGTGCACACCGGCGCTGCGGAGTTTCCCGGCGCAATCAGGCGCCGACATATCCTCCAGGTGGAGGGTGGATATAATTAAATCGAATTTTTTGTCCGCGACCAGCTCCAGCGCCTCGCGGCCGCTCGAGACCCGGGTAATCTCCGGCGGATGTGAGAGGTTGAGTTCCATATAGTCGTTGATCAACATCTCGTAGAGGCCGCTTTCCTCACCCAGGATGAAAGAGTCGTAGAGGCTCGAAATCATCAGGATATCCCGTACCCGGTGTCGCATCAACTGTTGAAATTTGATAAAACGGTCGGGATGGCTTTTAGTACTATCGTCCCAGTCGTTTTTTACCATGTCTCACTATTTTTTTAAAATTTCGTATGTTCGCCGGTAATTCATAATATAAAACTTGTACGGTTTTAAGCCATGTTTTTTTAGGTCTGAACGGGCGGATTCGGGTGTCAGACTCGATAACGCCCAGCTTATAAAAAACGGGGCAGATGGATACTGCCCCGTTGGCATCAAAGTCAGAGAGATTGACGATGCTTAACCAAAAATTCCAAGATCCATCATGGCATCGGCTACTTTAATGAATCCGGCGATATTGGCGCCGTTAACATAGTTGCCGGGCGTGCCGTATTTCTCGGAGGCCTGGATACAGGAGGTATGGATACTTTTCATGATACCGTGCAGTTTCCGGTCGACTTCCTCCCGGGACCAGCCGTATCTCATGCTGTTCTGGGACATTTCCAGACCGGAAACGGCCACACCGCCGGCGTTGGCCGCTTTGCCGGGGCCGTAGAGAATCTTTTTGTCAAGGAAGATGTCAACACCTTTCGGGGTGGTCGGCATATTGGCCCCCTCCGAAACCACGTAAACACCGTTCTTGACCAGATTCTGAGCGTCGACCTCGTTAATCTCGTTCTGGGTGGCCGACGGGAAAGCGCATTCGGCTTTGTGGTCCCAGAGAGGATTGTGATGAGTCGTGGTCTGAACCGGGGTGTAAGTCGCAGCGGAATATTTCTCGACATACTCGGAAATGCGCCCGCGGCGGATATTTTTAAGTTCCATGACATAAGCCAGCTTGTTCCGGTCAATGCCTTCGGGGTCGTAAATATAACCGCCGGAGTCGGACAGGGTGACCACTTTGCCGCCCAGGTCAAGGATTTTTTCGGTGGTGTACTGGGCCACGTTGCCCGAACCGGAAACCAGACAGGTTTTACCTTCCAGGGTTTCGCCGCGGGTGGCCAGCATTTCAGCCGCGAAATAAACCGCACCGTAACCGGTGGCCTCGGGGCGAATCAGCGAACCGCCCCAGTTCAATCCTTTACCGGTCAGGACACCGGTGAACTCGTTGCGTAATTTCTTGTAGGTGCCGAACAGAAAGCCGATTTCACGACCGCCGACACCGATATCGCCGGCCGGGACGTCGGTGTTGGGGCCGATATGACGGAACAACTCCATCATGAAGCTCTGGCAGAAGCGCATAACCTCATCGTCGCTCTTACCCTTGGGGTCGAAATCGGACCCGCCCTTACCGCCGCCCATCGGCAGCGTGGTCAGGCTATTTTTAAAAACCTGTTCGAAAGCCAGGAATTTTAAAATACCGAGATTGACGGAGGGGTGGAAACGAAGGCCGCCCTTGTAGGGGCCGATGGCACTGTTCATCTCAATTCGGAAGCCGCGGTTGACATGGGTATTACCCTGGTCATCCATCCACGGCACCCGGAACATGATAACTCTTTCCGGCTCTATAATACGATCGACGATTTTGGCCTTGCGATATTCCGGGTGTTTTTCCAGAACCAGCGTTAGGGAAGCGACAACCTCCTCAACCGCCTGGTGGAATTCCGGTTGGGCGGGGTTTTTAGCCCTTACCTCAGCCATAAAATTTTCTACAAAATCAGTCA
This sequence comes from Candidatus Zixiibacteriota bacterium, assembly GCA_016926795.1. Classification (GTDB taxonomy): domain Bacteria; phylum Zixibacteria; class MSB-5A5; order GN15; family FEB-12; genus JAFGNW01. The sequence goes on along the minus strand of JAFGNW010000054.1, from coordinate 8,766 downwards.
TACTACTCTCCTGTTTGGGTATTATTTAGGCATCATCTAAAAGTTGGATTTAATTTAAAAAGTCGTTTTTTGTACATGTGACTATCAACGTATATATCATTTAATTACTTTATCTAAGCACATAGATAATAATAAGTTGCTTAATTACAATACATATATATAAGTATAAATGGATGGAATAATATGTATATTATTGATGTAATATACTATTTTGAGGTAGGGTGTTTTATAAATCTACTATCTTATTGCGGATACAAAACTTAACTATATCGGTGACATTTTTACCCCGAATCTTCTTCATAATCGAAGCCCGATGGGTTTCGGCCGTTTTTACACTGATACTAAGTTTTACTGCGGCTTCTTTGGTTGAGTAGCCGTCGGAAAGCAGTCGGCAGAGTTCTTTCTCCCGGCGAGTCAGGATATCGCCGCTTTTATTTTCGGGAGAGGAGGCATTGATATATTCCAGCACCATTTCATGGCCGGCCGGGCCGGTCAAATAATAATCTCCGGCGGCCACTTTTCGTATGGCGAAAACAAGTTCCTTGAAATCACAGTTTTGCAGCAGATACGCCCGGCCGCCCACGGCAAACGCTTCTTTCATAAGCAATTCATTATGGTGGCTCGCGGTGAATATAAATTCCGGGGTATGGCTTGCTTTTCGCATTCGATTTGCCGCCCCGATACCGTCGAGAGTGTCAAGATTTATGTTCATTATTACAATATCCGGTTTCTTGCTCGAGGCCAGCCGGACGGCTTCGATCCCGTCGTTGGTGTCGCCGACTACCAGGATGCCCAATTCGGTGGCGAACAGGGAAATCAACCCCTGTCGAAAAAGTTTACGGTCGTCGGCGATGAGGACTTTTATATCCGGCAGGCGGGTTGGTTGTATATCGAATGAATTGGTCATATTTTTATTTTTCTTAATTTATGAATTATAATAAATATTCCGACAATCCCAAAATGATTAATTAAACTATCGGCATCAAGCCCGGCTTTGCATTTCTACCTCTTTTATTGACAATAAAATACAAATAGTATATTATCTTTTACGGACAAAAAACGGTGAATCTCTGACCGGTGTAGTTTTGCTGTTATAGTATACAAAGGATTAAGTATAGTCTTTTTTCCAATTATTTCATGATTTTTCCGTACGGGCAAAATTATTTGATGAGGTGAACGATATGGGCAACGAGAAAATAAATCCTTATAAAATGGCTCAGGCTCAATTTGACAAGGCGGCGGATTTGTTGGGTCTGGAGCCCAATGTCAGAGAATTGCTCCGGCAGCCCCTGCGGGAATACCAGTTCGTTATTCCCATTCGTTCGGTCGACGGCGATGTAAAGGTCTTCAAGGGTTTTCGGGTGCAGCACAACGACGCCCTGGGACCGTGCAAGGGGGGGATAAGGTTTCATCCCCTGGAGACTATCGACCAGATCCGGGCTCTGTCGATGTTGATGACCTGGAAATGCGCCGTGGTCGATATCCCTCTCGGCGGAGCGATGGGCGGTGTGGTCTGTGACCCCCACACGCTCAGCACGAAAATGCAGGAACGTCTCTGCCGCGGCTGGGTGCGGCAGATGTCGAAAAATATCGGCCCTTTCACCGATATCCCCGAACCGGACATTATGACCAATCCCCAGCACATGCTCTGGATGCTCGATGAATACGAAGTCCTGCACGGTGGCCGCTATCCCGGCGCCGTAACCGGCAAACCGGTTACCGTGGGTGGGGCGCTGGGACGAACTGAAGCGACCGGTTTCGGTGTCGTCTATATGCTCCGTGAGGCGCTAAAAAAGTTGAAATTGAAACCGAAAGATACCGTCGCCAGCGTCCAGGGTTTCGGCAATGTGGCGCAGCACGTTATCCGGCTCTATGAACAACTGGGCGGAAAGGTGATTTGCGTATCCTGCTGGAACCATCACGACCGGGTCGCTTACTCGTTCAGGAAGGAGGACGGTCTCGAATTTAAAACACTCTTATCCATTACCGATGATTTCGGTGAAATCGACAAAGACAAGGCCCGGGATATCGGGTGTGAAGTATTACCCGAAGATGCCTGGCTGGAACAGGAGGTCGATATCTTAATCCCGGCCGCCCTGGAATATCAGATTGCAATGAACAATGTTGAAAGTATCAACGGTCGAGTCAAAATCATCGCGGAAGGGGCCAATACACCCATAACCGACGAGGCTGAAGCTGTCATCAACCGGATGGGTATCCTGGTCATACCTGATTTTATTTCCAATTCGGGCGGGGTCATATGCAGTTATTTCGAGCAGGTCCAGAGTAACTCGAACCATTATTGGGCCAAGGATGAGGTATTCGGTAAGCTGGACGTTAAAATGACCGCTGCTTTCATTAATGTCTGCGAACTTGCGGAAAAGAGGGGTATAAATTTACGCGACGCCGCCCATCTTATCGGGGTGGCCCGGGTGGCTCAGGCCTGTCGCGAAAGGGGCTGGATTTAATAAACCGTTAAAAGCTCTTAATTGATAGAAGCTCTTCCCCGGGTGTTTTGAAATACACCGGAGATGATAGGTCGGGTCTTTAATATGACGGAAAAGAGAATCTTATACTCGTCCGAGATACTTCCGGAATTCGACCGCAAGTTTTTCGAATCCGATGATATCGCCACCGTTATCGGTACCGGCTATCTCGGCGGTAAGGCCTCCGGGCTGATTCTGATGAAAGAAGCCGTTGCCGACAGCTTCAAAAGTGATTCGAAACAGGTTATCTCCGTCAATATCCCCCGCCTGATAGTCCTCGCAACCGACGTGTTCGACGCTTTCATGGACCAGAACAACCTGTACGATATGGCCCTGTCCGAGGCTGCCGATGACCAGATTGCCCATGCTTTCCAGGAGGCGAAATTGCCGGTTGATATCGTGGGAGATTTGATGGCTCTGATAAGCGCCGTGCACAGCCCCCTGGCCATCCGCTCTTCCAGTCTCCTCGAGGACGCCATTTATGAGCCGTTTGCCGGGGTTTACGAAACCAAGATGATACCCAATAACCAGCCGGATAAGGACAGCCGGTTTCGAGTGTTGATAGAGGCGGTGAAATTCGTCTACGCTTCGACTTTTGCCCAGAACGCCCGCCAGTATTTTAAAGCCCTGGGTCGGTCGCTGGCGGAGGAAAAGATGGCTGTCATAATCCAGGAGGTCATCGGCCGGCCGTTCGGAGACCTTTTTTATCCCCACCTTTCCGGAGTGGCCCGCTCTTATAACTATTACCCGACGGGCCGCGCCAAACAGGAAGAAGGAGTGGTAGACCTGGCTCTCGGCCTGGGCAAAACTATAGTCGACGGCGGGCTGGTCTGGACCTACTCGCCGACCTATCCGCGTCTCGCCCCGGTAGTGGGTTCCACGGCGGAACTGGTGAAAAAAACACAGACAGAATTCTGGGCCGTGAATATGGGTAAGCCGCCCGAATACGACCCCATCAGGGAAACCGAGTATCTCATCGCGGCACCTTTGAAAAGAGCGGAGGAGGACAAAACACTGGGGCTGCTGGCTTCCACCTATCGACCCCAGGACGACCGCCTGGTAACCGGAACCGGCCCGGACGGTCCCCGGGTGATGACTTTCGCCCCGATTTTAGCCGACAATATCATACCGCTGAATGAGACTATTAAGGCTTTACTGAAAAAAAGCGAAGCAGTTGTAGGTAGCGAGGTGGAGATCGAGTTCGCCGTTACTTTGAATACAACCGGTGAAATAACGGCTAATCTGGGATTTTTACAGGTAAGGCCGATGGCTGTGTCAAAGGCTGAAATAATGGTTTTGGACGAGGAAATGCAGGGGGATAAAGTCCTGGCGGCTTCCCGTAAGTCGCTCGGCAACGGCGTCTTTAACAATATCGAGGACATCGTATATGTCGTGCCGGAGACTTTTGAGGCCGCCCACAGCCGGACGATAGCTCATGAAATCGGGCTGATAAATCAGGAGTTAACAGCGGAGGGCCGGAAATATCTGTTGATTGGTTTCGGTCGCTGGGGAAGCGCCGACCCCTGGCTGGGTATCCCGGTTGTCTGGAGTCAGATAAGCGGCAGCTCGGTAATAATCGAGGCGACTTTGCCGAAAATGAATGTAGAGCTGAGTCAGGGGTCGCATTTTTTTCATAACCTGATTAGCTTTAAAATTTGTTATATTATGGTAGAACATACCGGTCCGGGACTGATTGACTGGACCTGGCTGGAAAGCCGCCCCGAAAAGTTACGGACACAATTTGTCAGGCATGTTTGCCTTGAAAAGCCGCTGACCGTTAAAGTGGACGGACGAACCGGTCGGGGTGTGATTTTAAAATGAACGAGAAGAAAAAATCTATCGACAAATTAATTGCCTCGCTGCAGGAGAGGGCCAAGGAATTAAACTGCCTGTACCGCATCGACGAAATCCTCAAGGATATCGAGGAGCCGCTTGATGTTGTGTTCTCGAAGATAATTCAGTCTATTCCAGCGGGATGGCAGTATCCCGATGTTTGCGAGGCCAAAATTTCTTTTGATAATAATGATTATCATTCTCCCAATTTCGTCGAATCACCTTGGTATCAGAGCGCCGATATTATAGTCGATGAATCGGTCCTGGGCAAACTCAGTGTTTATTATACGGTGGAGATGCCACCGGAAGATGAAGGCCCGTTCCTTAAAGAAGAATCCAAGTTGATTCACACCATCGCGGAACACCTGGGCGACCGCATCCAGCAGCGCCGGATTCGCCAGATAATCGAGGAGTTGGAAAGCACCTCACAGGATGCCAACGGCAAGGAAAAAGGCGAATGGATGACCATTCTCAAGATGATCAAATTCACGGACCGGAACCTGTACGGCAAAATTTCCCGCAAGATGCTCAATCATCTGTGCTGGAGCGGGGTGGCCGAGGCGGAAAAGTACGCCCGGAAGTTGAATATTCAAAGTTCGGTTGTGTTTGAGAATATAACGGACGAATGGAACCGTCCCAGCACCACTCTGGACATGGAATCGGAGGTTGATGTCGGCGATGCGGTCTTCAAAATCGCCGCCGATAATATGAACGATAAGGATACCCTGGAGCTGTTGCAGCGATGGATCCAGGAAGACAAACTGAGTTTTCTGCTGCAGGTGGTCAACCGCAATCTGCCTCTGGCCGAGGTGACCGACGCCATCCGGCGTTTTCATTATCTCGATATAAGCGAAACGGAAATAAGGTCACCCAACCTGACCGGTATTTATGTTTCGCTCATCAGCCGTTTCTTTTCCGATGACCTTAAATTCGTCGGTATCGCCAAAGATCTGTTGACGATAAACGATTTTTATACTCTTCTGGAAAAAACCATTTTCAGTACCGAGAGCCAGGGCAGGCTGGGGGGGAAAACTTCGGGTATTTTCCTGGCTACGCTGATATTGCGGGAGTTCGCCCATAAAGACAAGAACATGGCTGAGATCAAGGTGCCCAAAACTTGGTATATCTCCACCGATGTCCTTTTATATTTTATGCACCATAATAATTTCGATGACGTGGTGGCCCAGAAATACAAGGTTGTGGACCAGGTGCGGCTGGAGTACCCACATATCGAACAATCTTTTAAAAACGCCAAGTTCCCGGCCGACATCGAGAAGGGATTGTCGATGGCGCTCGACGATTTCGGGACTAATCCCATTATCGTGCGCAGTTCGAGTTTGCTCGAAGACAGAGCCGACTCGTCTTTCTCCGGGAAGTACAAGAGCCTCTTTCTGGCCAACCAGGGTTCCAAGCGGGAACGGTTGGACGCCCTCATGGATGCCATCGCTGAGGTTTACGCTTCGACTTTCGGCCCCGACCCTATCGAATATCGAAGTAAACGCGGCCTGCTTGACTTCAAAGAAGAAATGGGCATTTTGATACAGGAAGTGGTCGGCTCCAAAATAGGACGATACTTTTTACCGTCATTTGCCGGGGTAGCTTTTTGCCATAACGAGTTCCGATGGTCGCCCATGATTGAGCGGGATGACGGTTTGATACGTCTGGTGCCGGGGCTGGGTACCCGCGCCGTCGACCGACTGAGCGATGATTATCCTGTCCTGGTTGCTCCCAACAAGCCGGATTTGCGCATCAATGTCTCACCCGAAGAAGTAGTTCGTTATTCTCCGAAACACATCGATGTCATCAACCTGGAGAAAAACTGTTTCGAAACGATTTCCATCTCGGAAATGCTCAAGGAAGTAAATTATAAATTCAAAAACGTGAAAGATATCGTCAGTGTTCTCAGGGAAGGACACCTGCAGAAATCGACCGCCTTCGATATCGATTTCGACAAGGACAAACTGGTGGTGACGTTTGACGGTTTGATTTCGCAAACGCACTTCATCAAACAGATCAAGGGCATGCTCGACAAATTGAAGGGAGTCCTGGGTTTCCCGGTGGATATCGAATTCGCTTCCGACGGCGAACATCTTTACCTTCTCCAATGCCGTCCCCAGAGCCACTTCGCCCAGAACGTGCCCTCCTCGATACCTCAGGACCTGCCGAAGAATAAACTGATCTTTACCGCTAATCGGTATGTATCCAACGGTCGTATCGAGGATATCACCCATATCGTATATGTCGACCCCCGGAGTTACGAAAATCTCCCGGATCACGCCCTGATGGCCGAGGTGGGACGCGCTGTCAGCCGTCTCAACAAGTTTTTACCCAAGCAACAATTTATACTTATAGGTCCGGGGCGCTGGGGCAGCCGGGGGGATATCAGACTGGGAGTAAACGTGACTTATGCCGATATCAGCAACACCTCGTTGCTGGTCGAAGTAGCCTTTGAGAAAGGCGGTTATTTGCCCGACCTGTCTTTCGGAACGCATTTCTTCCAGGACCTGGTGGAGGGCAATATCCGTTACCTGCCCCTGTATCCCGATGACAAAGATGTCGTTTTCAACGAGCGTTTCCTGCTCGGGAGCAAGAACATCCTGGCCGACGTTCTACCCGGCTTCGGTCACCTGGATAACGTAATTCATCTTATCGATGTCCTTAAAACGACCGGCGGGCAGGTCCTGCATATATTGATGAATTCGGAACTCGAAAAAGCGGTCGGATTCCTCGGCAAACCGAAACTGGATATAGAGCCGGTCAAATTCGAGCCGGTCGAAGAACAACAGGTGGAAAATCACTGGCAATGGCGGATGCAATCGGTCAAACAGATCGCTTCCCGCATTGACCCGGAGCGTTTCGGAGTGGTCGGTTTCTACATTTTCGGCAGCACTAAAAACGCCACCGCCGGTCCCGCCAGCGATATCGATATCCTGGTGCATTTTCGGGGGACTCCCGAACAGAAAGAAAATCTTTTACTCTGGCTGGAAGGCTGGAGTCAATCCCTGGCCGATTTCAATTACCTGCGGACGGGGTATTATGCCGAAGAACTGCTGGATGTGCACATCATCACCGACGAGGACATTGAAAAGCGAACCAGCTATGCCGCCAAAATCGGGGCTGCCACCGATGCCGCCCGTTCTCTCAAAATCGGTGATTCTGTAAGTCGGTCATAACAATTCCCGGACGGCTTCCTCGGGATTATCAAGGTCAAATTGAACCAAAGCCAATTCCGGTCCGTCGTGAGCGGCCGTAAAACAAACCGTCCGACCGATTTTATCGTGCCAGCTGCCGGTCAGCCGGGCCGACTCATGGATGTGTCCGTGCAAAGTGAGCAGGGGTTGCCGTTTTTCGATAAAGCGCTGAACGGCGATACTTCCCACGTGAACGTCGAGAGGTACCAGGTCGATTTTCCGACCGTCAAGACCCGCCCGGTCGAGATTGGTCTTATAGGGCGGAGCGTGAAACAGAAACACCGCCTCGGACATATTATTCTTTCCCGCTAAAATCTCCAGGTCCTGCGCGATTGTGCCGTATTGCAGTTCCCGGCGGGCGACCGGTACGGTCAGCTTTCCCTCAAGAGGAGAGATGCAGCCGGGGTCGACAAAGCGGGAGACATCATACCGCTCCCAATCTTTCAGTGTCAAAGGGCTGGGCGGGGTATGGGCATAGCCGTAAACTTGATAGCCTTTAAAAGCGACCGTACGCATATGCAGATAGTGCCAGAGGCCGCGACCGGCAACCTCGAGGACCGCCGCTTCCTCGATGCGGGCATCGTCATTACCGAGAATAACGAAAATTTCCGGGTAATCGCGGTCGAGCTCCCGGCGAATTTTCAGCAGTTCTTCGGCCAGAAAAGCATTGATGAAATCACCGTAATGCCGGGCGACGCTGTTTAGCAGGCCAAGACCGTGAGGTAAAAGGTCACCGCCGAGAAATAACGCCTTCGGGCAGTGTTGCCGGACAGCCTTGAAAAGTTTGAGGTACTTATCGGTGTCGCCGTGTAAATCGGAAACAAAGAAACAGCGGTTCAAGCCAGACCCTTTCTGTAATGAATCCCTGAGTCAATATAAAAAGAGAAAGACAGTAGGAAAATAAAAATATCAGAGGTAATTATTAAACTCGTCCGGCTGATTTTACGGTGATTCAATCAAGGCGGACATTTTTAAATTTATATACGGTCGGTTGCCTAGATGCCGGATAACTACTCCTTGATGAATTCCTCCCGTGCTTTCCGCTCCGGGGCTTTTTTGTTCGGGCTGAGCGGGTAGCCCAGGGGGGTGATGGTGGCGACATAATGTTCCGGGGGGATGTTCAGTTTCGCCTTGACTTCGTCGCGATCCATATCCGCGATCCAGCAGGTACCCAGACCGTAGAACCAGGCGGCCATGATGAAATGATAGGCCGCGATGCAGCCGTCCTGAATAAATCGGTTCGATATTGTCGGGTC
>JAFGNW010000053.1 GCA_016926795.1 Candidatus Zixiibacteriota bacterium | reverse complement strand
CACCACTCGAGTCTTGTCCTTAAGACAGACCGATATACTATAAACAATCCGGTCAATAAAAGCCGGAACCCGACAAGGAGATTATAAGTTAAGAAGTATATGGCTATAAAACGGCTAACGAAAACAACAAATTAGTCGTTAATACTATTAAATATTGGATTTCAGGTAAGGCAAAAAAAACATCGGACCGCGAAACCTGCATCCAAGGCACAGGAGTTTTAGTTTGGGAGTTTCTACTGCGATGAGAAATTACAGCGCAACGTCGTTTTTGTTTACCTCATTATTTGTCCTCTTTTCTCTTCTTTTTTTCTTGACCGACCTTAAGGCCGAAACAGCTACAACCTTAGAGATGGATCAGGTATCCGAGAACTGGCTTACCAAAATGATTATGGAAAAAAGCCAATGGATCGGGATTGTCAATCCCGTGATTGATAAAGTAGAGGAACTGAAAGCCAACGATACCCTTCTTGGCCGGGTTTATTCGATAGTTCCGGAAGGCTATATAATCGTTCCGGTCTTGAAAGAATTACCCGCAGTTAAGGTTTATTCCGATGAGGGTTCTTTCGATGTAACCGCCACCGATGGTTTTCCTGCCCTGGTGCGGGAGGTTTTACAGAACCGCCTCAGGAATTTTGTCGACCGCTACGGTAGCCTGGAATATTCCTCAACGGATGATGATGAAACGAGCTTCAGCGGCGAGTACCGCCAATGGACCCAGCTGGCAGTGGACCGGGACAGTTTCAAAAGCAACCTTGACAAAGCAGCTGTTTCCACGGCTACGGTGGGACCCCTTCTTACCACCCGCTGGCATCAGAACGCGCCGTATAATAACTTCTGTCCTTACGGTGACGGCGGCCGGACGGTTGTCGGGTGCGTGGCAACCGCGGCAGCCCAGATTCTGGCCTATCATAAATGGCCCCCCGAAGGTACGGGGTCACACAGCTATTACTGGAGTGGTGATAATTCCTGTGACGGCAGCACTTCCGGCTCCACTTTGCAAGCCGATTATTCCGATTCTTATGACTGGGATAATATCCCAGACTATTGCTCCGGCTGCTTACCGGCTGAACAAAACGCTCTGGCCGAACTCTGTTACGAGGTCGGCGTGGCTTTCGAAATGGATTACGGCCGATGCGGTTCCGGCGCTTACACCGACGACGCCCTTATCGTGTTCCCCACTTATTTCCGGTACCGGGATGTGATTGATAAAGAAGAACGGAGCAGCCACAGCGCCGCTTCCTGGTTCTACATAATAGCATCCGAAATCGATGTCGGGCGACCCATGCAGTACCGTATCAGCGGCCATTCTATAGTCTGCGACGGCTGGCGCCAGGTGGATAATATCAATCAGATACACATGAATTACGGCTGGGGCGGAAGTTCCAACGCCTGGTACGCGGTTGACAACCTCTATTGCAGTTGGGACGGCTGTAACCCGATGGTGGAATATCTGATCAGAAATATTATCCCCGACAAAGGTGTCAACTTCACGGTTGATACGACTATCGGCTGGGTGCCCTTTGGCGCTCAGTTTACCGGCGAATCGGAATTAGCGGTCGATACCTGGACCTGGGATTTCGGCGACGGCGACTCGGCCCATACCCAGTCTCCGGTTCATACCTATATCACTCCCGGAGTTTACGATGTCAAGCTGGAGGTCGATGCCCAGGGTGATATTCGCTCTTACATCAAGGCCGATTATATTATTGCCCTGGCCGATTCAATCATCGGTACTCAGGTCGCGGGACCGCTGGATTCGACCCTGGAAATCCCCATCAATATCGTCAATTATACTCCCCTGCACCGGCTGCAGATACCGATTGAGTACGGCGGTCCGCTTACTTTGAAATATCTGGGTCATATGCTCGACGGTTGCCGTACCGCCGGTTTCGACGATATCGATTATATCAATTACGACGCCAACAATAAGCGCTTTACCGTGAACATGGAAGGCGGCACTGCCCCCGACCTGGAACCGGGCAGCGGGCCGGTTATTATCTTGAGATTTAAAATCCAATCCTCGATCCCGGGGGATAAAACCAATTACCTGATATTTGACGGGTACAACGACTATGAACCACGATTTTACAGTTACCTCACCGACTACCAGCCGCTGCTGTCACAGGGCTCGATAACCTACACCGGCTGCTGTGTCGGTTCAACCGGTAACATCAACTGCTCGGCGAGCGAGATCCCGGATATTTCAGATATCACCCGCCTGATTGATTATCTTTACAACAGTCATGCCGCTCTCTGCTGTCCGGATGAGGCCGACTGTAACGGTTCCGGCGGTGAGCCTGATGTCTCCGACATCACGGCCTTAATCGACCATCTCTATCTCAACCACAACCCTTTGCCCGACTGCCCTTAAATTATTTTTTACGAAACAGAAAAACCGTCCTTTTAAAAAGGACGGTTTTTTTATGATATCTTCATATTATCCGATGAACGATGCGAAGATATACCGTGCATACCAGCCCGGCATCAAACCTTCATTTGTACGACGAGTCGAGAATATTTTATTCGAATAAGCTTATTATACGAACTGAAGCTCGGCTTCCCTGACTTTCCGTTCGGCTTCCAGCCAGTCGGCCCGGTCGTCGCCGGGTGTATATCCCCGCTTCTCATACATCGAGTAAGCGACTTTTTCAACCAGCGAATGCTGGCGGTTCCGGTCCGGCTCGCCGTAGAGTTCGATATATAATTCCGTGCCGTCTTTAGCGACCACCTGGAGCTGTTCGTCACGGCCCTGTTGGTCGAGCTTCACGATCACTTTCAGCGGCTCTTTGATTGCGGCCACCGGCGAGAGCACCCGCTCGGCGTCGCCCCAGCCGGCGAAAAACTCCAAACCGTCGATAAGGCGCCCTTTCTTGGCCAGTGTCAGCCCCATGAACGGGAACGGCTCGAGAGTGTTGATGTCGTTTTTGCGTTTGTCCCGAACTTTGATTTTGACATCGCGATAACGGTTGTCGCTGGAAAACTTCTTACAGAATTTTGCCCAGGTATTGCGTTTGATTTCCTTATTCATCTTTATCTCCTTGAACTTTTAATCCCCGGATTAAAAAGTTTACCTGTTTATATATATTTCGGTTAGCCTGTATAAAAATTAAACACCTTTGTTAAACAAAAATGAAAATCTAATTAAATACGTCAATGCCCTGCTGTTGATTTGAACGTTTATTCACTGAATACTATTCAGTTTTAATATCCCTAGCAAGGACTATTTATAGTAACAACATATTATATTGTCTTACATATACTTGCGGAGCATAATTTAACTGCGGGTTTAAACCGGGAGCGCTTTTATTTTCTAAATTTGGAAGGGCTCTTGAATCCGAATAGACGGTTTTTTCTTGAAGTCGATTAATTCAAATCGATTCATGGAGTGCAGTTTCCATCGTTGGGTATGGCTCATACCGAGTAACTACCCATATTTGTCATATTGCAAAAGAATACAAAAAAGATATAATTAACACGTGACGGCTGGGTTTGTAAGCAAGGACCAACATCAATGCCGTCATAAACGCCCCGAGTCGTTTCTCCCTCCCCCCGGCCCGGGGCGTAATTTTTTGTGCTTTTTTAAAAAATCATACAAATTCTAATTTAAAAAAAGTTCCTGACAAATATTGTCAGATGTTTTATGAATTAAATGAGTACAGTTAATTCATCTTTGGTCAAAGGGTGTTTATCATGTTCAGAATAACACGGATTTTGTTTCCCGTTATTTCGTTCTTCTTTCTCTGCCTGTTCCTTTCAAATTGTGATGACGAAAACCCGACTAAATCCGTTAAATCCACCGACTATGTTATTTATTTCTATGATACCGGATATGATCAGTACCTGGCCTATCATACGGCTTCGGGGATGATTGATACCGTTGCGATACCTTATGCGCCCAACAGAGAATTTGCTGTTTCGGCTGACGGTCAGATTTTATATACCTTCCGGTGATATTGTCGCGGTCATCGACGCCAACACCCTCGAAACTATAACGGAACTGCCCTACCCTGCTGATGAAGTTGCTGTTTCCCCCGACGGTCAAAAGATAGCTTTATTGGGCGGTTATTTATATATACTTAACACGTCTGATTTTGCTGTCGTCTTTGCTGACTCGAATCTTTACTATGTTGAAAACGGCATATTCTCTAAGGACAGCAAGACATTTTACTTCTCCACCAGAACATCACATCTCAATTATTTAAGTTTAAACGGTGCTGTTGAGCTGACCCGCGAAATCATATCCACCCCGAATAATAAATTTACGGTATGGAGTGTTATACCGTCGTCGACCTGTAATAAATTATATTTGTATTTAAAGCATTATGAAGAACAGTATCTGTTTTCCTTTTCGGTGTATGATAAGGCTCTGGATTCCATCATTTTTACGGACTCTTTAATACCCGGTGAGGGGAATATAGCTCTGACAAATGATGAGAGATATTTAATTTATACCAATCCGGGACGAAATGACTTTACCTATCCCGATCCCCCTTTTACATTCAAAATATTTAATACCGGAACTCTTCAAATTGAAGATGAAATTAGCACGATTCTGACATCCAATAAAAACGACACAGTTTATTTTTCGGTAAATGAAATCTGCCTGACGCCGGATAATAAATTACTCCTGGGAACTGGCCTTTTGGAAGATGACGAAGTCATTATCTGTAATTTAAGAAAGAAAGAAATCGAGCAGACGATTTCTCTTGGCGGATATAGATATTTAAAACGACCCACCTGTCAATTGCAGCTAAAAGAATGACGATTGAAATAAAATGAAAATTATAGTTAATCTACTTTTCCGTTTATTGTTCCTTTTGTTAATATATTTTACAGCCTGTGATGATGACAACCCCGTTAAATCCAATGACCCGTGCGGCTACAATGTTTATTTCCACGATTACCGATACCCCCAGAAATGTTTTGTCTATAACACTCACAACCAATCTATAGATTCTTTTTACCTGCCGGTTGATCCTGTTCGGGATATTGTCGTATCCGCCAGGGGTGACCTTATGTATGTACCCTCAGAAAATAAAGTCACCGTGGTGGAGTTGAGCCGATACAGTGTTGTCACCGAATTGCCTTACGACGGTGTTAATGATATCGCAGTTTCGCCCGACGGGGAGATGGTCGCAATGCAGGGAAGCAAATTATATATTCTTCGTACCGATAGTTACCATATTATTTATCAAGATTCCGTTGTGACTATGGACGGCCATTTTTCCAGTGACAGCGAATTTTTCTATTATGCCGGTTCGGGCGGCTGGCCTTCGCTCGCCTACAGATTGAACTTAAAAACGTTCGAGATTACCTCGAAAGACTTTTCCAACAATTTTTATGAGGCATCGGTGGGCCGGGTAGCGCCTTCGATAGACGATCGCCTGTGGTTCGCGTATTTTTCCATGCCACCTCTTCCCAATGAGAATTTCTGGTTTGCGGTTTATGACCCGGCAACCGACCGGGTAATATATGCCGACAACCAGCGTCCCGGCCGGGGTAATATCGCCGTATCGCCCGATGGCAAATACGCTTTCTACACCAATCCCGGCGGTACGATTATTCAGGATTACCCCCCACCCTGCTCTTTCAGAGTATACGATATCGAGAGTAACACTCTTTTTAAGGAAATAAGCACCGTTCTGAATTTCGATGATACCCTTACGGTTTATTTCCCCACCGAAGAAATCTGTGTCACACCGGACAGTAAATGGCTGGTGGGGCTGACCTGGGGGTATGACGAGATTATAGTCGTTAATCTTGAAACAATGGAGGTAGAAAAAAAAATAGCTCTGGGCGGAACAAGAAGCCTTTCCGGTCTTACCTGCCAGCTAATCGAATAACCAATAATTTACAGTTAAGCAGACACGGAGAGTCGCTATCTTCTTCCAAAATAGAGCGATAGAAGAAAGGGAAACTGACACCACCTGAAAGTGCATTACGCCAATTATTACTATAATCTGTATATTTTTAAAATAAGTTCTTGACAAATATTGTCATATTTTGTATAAATAATATGAGTACAGCAAAAGCTTATATTTATCATCTGAGGCAAAAAAGGATATTTTATGTTGAAACAAACAAGAGTATTTTTTGTATTCTTCTCATTGTTGATAATACTATCTCTTTTCTGGGGCTGTGATGACAACCCACTCGCGCCGGAAAATGAAACTGACAAAGATTACATTGCCTATACATACGAAGGAATAAACCACCAATATTTTGAATATCATCCGCTTACAGGTATAATTGACTCTTTTACATGTGAAGACGGCCCGACTTGGAAATTAGAAGCTTCGGCGGACGGAAAATACCTCTTTGTCGCTACCAGTGACTATGTGGCTAAAGTAGATATAAAGACAAAAGAAACAGTCGAAACCCTACCCAACCGAGCAAAAAACGGCATAGCCATCTCACCGGACAATAAGTTGATAGCTTTTTTGATGGGGCCTGGAATAGTCATTGTCAGGTTAAGTGATTTCTCAGTAATCTACGAGGATTCTCTAATTGACTTACGAAGCGGCAGTTTTTCTTATGACAGTAAAAGGCTATTTGGACGCGACAACAGCTTATATAATGCTATTATTATAATGGATATTGATGATAATTTTTCCACAACAACAAAAGAGTTACCCGTAGGACCAATAAAAGTAATAAAGCCATCACTGGATGAAACAAAGTATTTCCTCATATGGCAATATGATATGTGGTCCAATATATATAGTGTTTATGACATTATTCTGGATTCAATTATTTTCAAAGAGCAAATTTGGGGCGGATTAGTGGATTTACTTACCTCCCCGAATGGTAAATATGTGTTTTATACCGAGGCGGGCGACTATTCCGATATCCCCGGTTCTAACTATTTTACAATCTATGACATCGCTAAAAACAGAATAAAAATGAAAATAAGTACACTCGGCATAGAAGACGGTATTAACCCCACATATATGGCTTTAGGAGCTATGTGTATCACACCAGATAGTAAGTGGCTGATTATAAACCAGGCTCGTAATTATCCAGCCTTCATTCGCTTTAATTTAAATACTATGGAAATTGATGATTATTTTAAATACGGACAATCAGGAAGTATTGGCGGTTTTACCTGCCAGCTAATCGAATAACTAATAATTTACAGGGAGGGCATCATGATTAATCGCAAAATTCTTTGTTTAATCATCGTTATTTTACTGTTAACGATTTCCAATTCATATTCACAATTTTATTACAGTGCCGGAAAGCAAATTCCACTTCAGATTGATTCGTCCCTGGTCACGTTTAAATTCACAAGTGAAACAACACAAGAATTACAACAAGGAATTATTAATTCCATCGATCGCATATCAAGCAAAATAGACGATGATTATTTAATTCACGACTTTGTCGCTTGCTCTTTAATCGCTTCAAATAATTATTATAATTTTATCGACTCCTTAAGACAAATACCCGGGATATATAGGGTAGAACCTTATTATTTGTGTAATGGAAAACCGCTCTTAATGGGAGAGTCGTTTTTTGTTCGCTTTAAGGAAGGTGTGTCGAGAAAAGAAATTGACAGCCTGAATGATATTTATAACGTGGAAATATCAGGTATGCCGGCTTACAGAAATAATGTATGTTATTTAAGGATTACGGATTCAACGGAATATAGCTTGCTTGATTTGGCTAATATATATTATGAATTGCAACAGACTTTAAATTCGCATCCCAATTTCGGTACATCGGTGATCCCGGATTCTTATAAATCGTATGATTATTATAACGAATATCAATGGCACACCAAAAAAGTAATTGGTTTTTTCAATGATTCATCGGTTTGGGATTTTGCCGGTCTCGATAAAACCATTAAAGTCGCTTTACTCGATGATGGTTTTAGAATTCACCCTGATTTGCCGGCCGAAAGAGTATTGCCGGGATGGAATTTTGTTGATGAAACAGACAACGTTTTACCTGATTTTTATAATGCACATGGCATGGCCTGCGCGGGTATAATCGCTGCATCACATACCACCGACAGTACAATGGGTAGTTTAAAAACGTCAGGTGTTATATCATTAAATTCCAATGTTAATATCATTCCATTAAAAATTCATTACTTTGAATGTGGTGATCCGATTGTTCCAGAAAGTGTATATGCCGAAGCGATTTATTATGCTTTTATTAATAAAGAAGCTGATATTATATCTTGTAGTTGGCACGCAGAAAATATATATGATAATTTAACAATTGCTACAAGAGACGCCAAAACAAGCGGCAGGCATTTCCGGGGTTGTCCAGTAGTATTTTCATCAGGTAATTCTTATAATATCGGAGGAGATACAGTTTGTTATCCTGGTTGTTTAGAATATTGCCTGGCTGTAGGCGCGATAGATTCAAATGATTACAGATGGGATTACAGCTGTTTTGACAGCACTTTGGATTTAGTTGCCCCAAGCGGAGATATGCCGCCTAAGAAGGGTATGGCCCCTATCGGTGACGTTTGGACTTTGGATCAATCAACTATATACGGTGTAAACCCCTCCATAATAAGTACATGCCCGAGTATGGAAGAAAACGATCAATGGATGTATTGTAAATTCGGCGGCACCTCTGCTGCCTGCCCGGTAGTATCGGGAATAGCCTCTCTACTTATATCTAAAGATACGTTATTGACAGCGGATCAAGTTTATGACATCCTACGCCATTCCGCTGTCAAGGACCTGGACTGGGGTACATTGCCGGATACGCCCCATGTCGAGTACGGCTATGGCCGGGTGGATGCTTTTCGGGCGATTCTGTCTATCTCCCACGGTGATGTCGATAACGATGACCAGTTCAGCATTAGCGATATTACCGCCCTGATAGATTTTCTTTATCAAACTCACACTCCCCCCTTCCCAAGTATCCTATTAGGGGATTGCAATTGTGATTCGGTTATTGATATTTCCGATATAACTCATTTAATTAACTATTGTTATTTGGGTGGTCCGCCGCCGGTTAAACCGTGTTATGTCTTCGAGCTGTCGGCCCCGCCAAGACTTGAGTAATTTTATACAATATATAGCGTTAAACGCAGAAAATGCAGGCCGATAATATATATGATATGAAGGCCTGCTTTTTTATGGCCGGAACGGAGTTAAATGCTTGACAAATAAGAAATTCTGAGATATATTATTACTGTACCAGCGTGTACGTAACTTCTTAAATATCCTTGATTTAACCTGATAAAAGGGAGAAATACGATCATGAACTTAAAAACCTGCACCCGCCTGCCAATAATCATCCTCACGGTATTATTTACAGCGTTTTTGTTCGCCGGCCATTCAGCCGCCGAAACAGCTGCCGCCGAGGAATCGGAGCTGGTCTGCCAGAACTGGCTGACTAATATTGTAGCTCAAAAAGGCGGTTGGGCGGGTGAAACCAACCCTCAGATAATCAAGGTCGATGAATTAATTGAAAATGATACCCTCCTGGCCCGGATTTATACGATTTCACCCGACGGTTTCATAATCGTACCGATTCTCAAAGATATGGCCCCGGTTAAGTTTTACACCGACGAAGGCCGGTTCGATATGGACCAGCGGTTCGGATTCCCCCAGATGATGCGGGAAATCCTGCAGAACCGCATCCGGGTTTATGTTGAAACTTACGGATCCCTGGACGCGGTCCAGCCTCCCGACGGTGAGGTTATGTTCGGCCGCGAGCATAGAAAACAATGGGATACCTATAGTGTCGCCAAATCTTCTTTTTCAACCAGCCTGGGCGTTGACGACCTGGGGCCGCTTCTGACCTCGCGCTGGCACCAGTTCGAACCCTACTGGAATTACTGCCCCTACGGTGACGGTGACCGCTGTGTAGTCGGCTGTGTCGCCACCGCGGCCGCCCAGATTTTCAAATATCACCAGTGGCCGCCGGAGGGTTCGGGCAGCCATTCCTACTGGTGGAACGGTGACTATTCCTGTGAAGGCAGTTCGCCGGGTCTGACCCTGGGCGCCGAGTTTTCGGACCCCTATGACTGGGCCAACATCCCCAACAACTGTGATGGCGGCTGTACCGAAGAGCAGAACAACGCCCTGGCGGAATTAAACTATGAAGTGGCGATTGCTTTCGACATGGATTTCGGCGCCTGCGGTTCCGGCACCTGGCCCATTCCCAGCTCCTATTCGACTTATTTTAAATACCGTGACCTGGTCATGTATTTTTATCGGAGTTCTTATGCGGCGTCGACCTGGTTCAGCATGATTGTCGACGAGTTGAATCAGTATCGTCCGATCATGTATTTAATCGAGAGCCATGCTATCGTCTGCGACGGCTGGCGAATCTCCGGTGAACTCAACCAGTACCATATGAATTACGGCTGGGGCGGCAGTTACAACGGCTGGTACACGGTCGACAATCTGCATTGCGCTGTCGAAGGCTGCAGCTACCTGAGTGAATCCATGCAGCGCTTTATCATTCCCGACCGGCGGTCCGTCTTTACCTCGTCCAATAACGTCGGCTGGGTACCGCTCGATGTCAGTTTCTCCGGAAGTTCCGATTTGTTGTCGGTTGACGGCTGGAAATGGGATTTTGGCGACGGTGATTCAGCTCTGGTTCAGGAACCCGTGCATACCTATAACATCCCGGGTGTTTTCGATGTTTCCCTGCGGGTCGATTCGGGCACGGCCAGTTATTATTACGAGAAAACCAACCATGTCGTGGCTCTGGCGGACACTATCCGGGGTATTGATGTCCAGGGTCCGCTGGACTCGACTCTGGAAATTCCGGTTTACGTCACCAACAATGTTCCCCTGTACCGGCTTCAGATTCCCATCGAATATGATGGTCCTCTGACTCTCAAGTTCAAGGGTCTCAGCACCACCGGTTGTCGCGCCGATTATTTCGACGATGTCGGTTACATCAATTATGACGCCAACAACAAACGTTTCACTCTCAACATGGAAACCGGTGTGCAGGCTGACCTTGCCCCCGGCACCGGCCCCGTCGTAATAATAAAGTTTGATATATTGTCCGGGCCCGGCAATGAAACCAATCCTATCGTTTTCGACGGCTATACCTCGTATGAACCTAAATTCTACGGTGAGTTAGTACAATACACTCCGATTTTGGCTTCCGGCAGTATCACTTATTTTTACGTAGGCTGCTGTATCGGCCAAACCGGCAACGTTGACTGCTCTGCTCTGGAAGAACCGGACATTTCCGATATAACCCGGCTGATCGATTACCTGTATCTGAGCCAT
>JAFGNW010000282.1 GCA_016926795.1 Candidatus Zixiibacteriota bacterium | reverse complement strand
GTGGCGATTAAGAAAGTTATCGACTTATCCCGGTTTAGACTGAAGAGCAATTCGTGAAGTTTACGGCCGGTGGCCGTATCGAGGTTCCCGGAGGGTTCATCCGCTAGTACTACCCAGGGATTGTTGGCCAGAGCTCGCGCGACAGCGACTCTTTGTTGTTCACCGCCCGATAATTGTCCCGGTCGATGATATCTTCTATTAATTAAACCCACCTGCTCCAGAAGGAGTTCCCCCCGACCCAGTGCTTCGTTGGTTCGGGCACCGTCTAAGAGCAAGGGAATCATCACATTCTCCAATGCGTTAAAATCATCTAAAAGATAATGATTTTGGAACACAAAACCTACCTTTTTCGTCCGTAATCGGGCTAGTTCCTTCTCGGACATGCCGTCGAAAGATATCTCACCGATTCTGACCTCACCACCGGTAGGCTTGTCCAGTCCGCCCAGAATATGTAAAAGAGTGGATTTACCGACTCCGGAAGGGCCTGTCACGACGGCCATATCTCCTTGCTGTATATCGAGATTTACCCCTTTTAAAACGGAAATAACGGCCTCCGGTGTCTTGAAATCCCTGCGAATATCTACGGCTGTTAAAATCTTTTCCGGCTTATCCATGTTCAGCTTCCAAAAAGTCCTATATATATTATATTTTCGCCACTTTTTAATAAAGTTTTAGTTAAAATCACACCTTAAGTCCTTATTGTCGCAGAACGTCAATTACTGACAAACGCGAGGCCTGCGAGGCCGGGTATAGCGTCGCCAGAAAACAGATAAACAAAGTCACCAGACCGGCCAGCAGAAAATCGACCAGATGCGTCTCAATCGGCAGGTAACTGATAAAATAAATATCCGGCGGCAGCGATATTAGCTGGTATTCGTTCTGAAGATACGCCGCCAGCAGAGCCAGCGTCCAGCCGAACAAGATACCTCCCAGACCCATCAATATTCCCTTGAAAACGAAAATTTTCAATATCGAGCCCGGCGTCGAACCCATCGTCTTCAATATCCCTATCTCCGAACGCTTCTCCATAACCAGCATCACCAGGGTCGAGATAATCGAAAAAGCCGCCACCAGGACTATCAGGATAAAACCCAAAAAGAGGATTTTCTTCTCGATGGCTATCCAGGAAAAGAGGTTTTTGTGCAGGATATTCCAGGGCACGACGTCGTATTTGTTGCCCAGCGCCCGGTCGATAACCGGAGCAATTTCCGAGGCCCGGTAAATATCATCGAGTTTTAAATGCACAGCGGTGACGGCGTCCCCCATTTTAAACAGCTTCTGGGCATCGGGCAGCGAGATATAAGCCAGCTGAACATCGAACTCGTACATCCCCGTCTCGAAAATCCCCGACACGTAAAACTTGGCCACCCTGGGGCGGGCGTTTTTGTGCAAATCCTCACCCTTCAGCGAATACAACACTACCGACTCGCCCAGGAACACTCCCAGCCGTTCGGCCAGCGCCGACCCAAGCAGAATCCCCGGAATCGTGTCTCCCTCGTCGATCACCGGCTCGAAATCATAATCCCCCGCGACAATATCATCGGCGATATTGGCCGTCTGCTGTTCTTTCTCAGAGTCGATACCGCGCAGGATAATGCCGTCCCCCTCGGAGGCAGAGGATATTGCCGCCTTGTAATATATGAACGGCGAGGCGGCCACCACCCCCTCTATACTCTCAATCGAATCCACCAGCTCGTTGTAATTCTCGATAAGAAATCCTCGCAGGGGGAAAATGGTGATGTGCGAGGTGGTACCCAGCAGTCGGGAGCGGATTTCGGTCTCGAAACCGTTGTGCATCGACATGACAAAACAGACCACCGCCACCCCGAGGGTTACGCCCACGAGGGTGATCCAGGTGGACACGGAGGTAAAATAGCGCCCCGATTTAAAATAACGCCGGGCGATGAAGCTTTCAAAAGACATACGAATCCGCCTTAATTCGACAGTTTTTAACTCTTTAAAATACAATTAATTATACCCCGGCTGTCAAGCTCAAAGCAATCATTTTCGGAGGAGTTCGTAAGAAACTGTTCTGTTATTCCGGGGGAAATAATAAACAAAAAATATATATAATTTCATAATTAGTATTGACATAATTACCGATAATACTATTTTTCTTTCAGGGATTCACCTCGATAATTCATCTTCAAAGTAAAAAATAAAAACATGGGAGGTAAGATGTGTCCTGTTCATGAATTCTTTAGGTCAAATCTTTTAAATAATATTAAAAAAAGTCTCAATATTATTTACCTTGTGATAACAATATTGGTCGTTTCGTCAACTATTATATTAGTCGGTTGCAGCGAGGACACTAACAACGGCACTGCTCCACCACCAACTAATTTTAATATAATTGTTACCTACCCTGTAAACGGAGCCACCGGGGTCGAACTTAACACCGTAATCAGTATTAAATTTTCTGAAGCACCTGATACCAACACGATAGACACGAATACTTTTATAATCGATAGTTCGCTCACCGGGACTTTCAGTCACGATAATCTGTGGCTTATTTTTACACCGGACACTGATTTGGACAGCAATAAAACATATGTTTTTAAAATTACTAGAGGGGTTACAAACATTATGGGGGAGAGTTTACAGAGCGAATACACTTTGATATTTACAACCACTGTTTCTCCCAACGAAGGTGGTATCGCCCCTGAATTATTTATATTTGCTCCTACCGATAACATGAATTCACCACAATTATTATTCCAGGTAAAAAATCCCTTCAGCTTGCTTAGAGCGGCCGTTTATACGCCAAGAGCGAGTTGGCCACCTCCCTTCGGTGAGAATTTGCCAATACCATTATTAATTCTTTTGGCACCTCAAAACGGTGATGAGTTCTATTACTTCAATTATGGCTTGAAAGAGATCGCCGACGCTCTCATAGCGGACAGTACTATTATACCCATGGCTGTATGTTGTCTGGGAAATGACGAAGTTTTCGGTGGTGTTTTTTACAGTAACAGTTATCCTGCCGGCTTCTATGATGATATTATCGGAAGCCTTGAAGCTTTCCGTTTGCTGGACCAACTCTATGCTAATTTCCCTTTCCTCATCAACGCCTCTGACAAACGAGGAATTGGCGGCATCGGTCAGGGTGCCTACGGCGCCTTCCGAGCCTGCCTTAAAAACCCCGGCATTTTTACATCTATAACCGCCATAGATGGCCCACTAGATTTTGACGGTCCCAGCGGTAGCAGTGGCTTTATAGAGCTGTTTGACGATGTTCTTATTGAACAGGGTTTGTTAAACGATGATTCTTTTCGACATAAATTTGATAGTTCAAGCAACAAACCTTTATCAAATATATTTATAGGAGCTTCATTGTCTTTTTCACCCCATGATACTCTAATAGAATGGGAATACACCACCCCGCCTCAGATTAACATCAATAATCGCTATCAACTTGATGACACTACCACCCTGGTAAGTCACATTATAGGTGCAGATGATCACCACCAGCATTTTCACCTGCCGTTTACCTGTAACGGCACAGCCTATCAACCAATCTGGGAAAACTTCTGGCTGCCTAACAACCTCGAAAATATTCTAAACGTATCGGATAATCAATTAAACGGAGTAAATATATGGATTGGCACCTGTGATAACGCACCCTTTGGTTATTATGAACAAACCAGGTCATGGATTACAACTTTGACATCCGTAAATTATGCCTACCCTGTGGATACTGTCGGATATGATTGTACCGAACCCGAATCGAGTAAAATACGAAGACAAATAGCTGATATGTTGATATTTCACTCGAACCTTTTCACTGACTGACACCATTCAAAGGAGGTGACATGATGTTGATTTATAAAAAATATCTTAAAATCATTGGCTCTGTTCTAGTTTTTGTACTTCTTTCTAATTCTTCTTTTGCAGACACAAAAGAATATGACCAGAATTTCTTTTTTAAACTTGGCGGGAGCTGGAACTTTTATAAAATGTCTCAGATAAACGATTACTATATCGATGACTTTGCCAAGGAAAATGATATTCTCGATGACAACATTAAAAACGGGCCGGGGCTTTTCACGGAATTCGGTTACTTTATAGCACCTCATATCTCCGCAAGCCTTGGAATTTCTTATTTATATAGTCGTATAAAAAAAGAAGAAAATAAAATGGTTAATACTCTTACTATTTCAGCTCTTACACCTATGGTTAAAGTAAGATATCATATCTTTCAAGAAGGTGAAAAATACCATTATTACATCGGTGGTGGAATGGGAAGATGCTTTAGTAAAGCAATAATCGAAACTTATGATGAATATGGAACATTTATAGAACTAGGTTACCCTATCTTAAAATATAAAAATACTGGTAACGCATGGGAAATTAATTTATTGGGGGGGTTCGAATTCGATATAAATCAAAATATTGGCTTGGGGGGTGAAATTGGTTACCGGTTTTGTAAATCAGATGACCTTGAAACTAACAAAGGTGAGATATGGCAGGTCGAAGCTGTAGATCCTCCACAAAAAATGAACCTTGATTTCAGCGGGTTTAAAATTAACACATTCATATCAATCAATCTTTAATAAACAGGTGATATAGATTAAGTAGGTCGGGTTCCAAATTGAGCGAAGCGAAATGAGAAACCCGACAGAATTTTAGTCGGGTTTTTCTTCCGCTTTAGGCGGAATCAGAACCCGACCTACCGGTACTTTCCGAACAGCTTCGCGAAAAAGCGGTGGACGGCGTGGATGCCGCGCACCGGGGCGGCGTACATCAAGATACACCGGTCGGTGACAACCGCCATCCCCTTCTCGCGCGCCTTGTTCGCCGCGTTCGAAAAATCCGCCCCCTGCTGAAACCAGACCCGTTTGAAACGTTTACCGTCGAGCCGTTCGATAATCTGTTCCGCTTTATCGGGCGCAACCGTTATCAACAAAGCGTCCACCTCCACCGGCAGCTCGCTGATATCCCGGTAACACTGGTCGCCGTCGATGGCATCCAGCGCCGGGTTGACAGGGTACAGATGATATCCCTTCTTTTTCAACGTCCGGTACGCCATCGAGCCGAATTTCATTTTCGACCGGGACACCCCCGCTATTGCCAGATATCGGGAATCGATAAAGTTTTGAATGTGTTCATCCATAAGCACAACCCCTTTTTATTTATCAGTAATAATGTCGAAAGTCTTCGACATTTCGACCTACTAAAATAATAGAGCCTTGACAATGTCATCGTTCCGTGGGCGGCAGATGTCCAGATCTGCCCCTTCAATCTCGTTCCCACGGTCTCCGTGGGAACGTATCCCGGGACGCTCTGCGCCCATTTAGATGACGCGGGGTGTCAAATAATACGTTCCTACGCGGAGCGTGGGAACGAGGGGAAAACCGCCAGGTCACACTCACACGCCCCGGCGCACCTTCGGCCTGCGGCGAGCAGGACCAGACGGAACAATTTAAATATAATGTCGAAAGTCTGCGACATTTCGACCTACAACAATTACTAACATGTCATCCTGAGCGGAGTCGAAGGATGACCGGAGATACCGTAACGGGTGCCCCACCCGCAACAGGACTGATCTATTTTCTCTTATACTTCCCCATCAACTGTCCCTCGGCCAGGATATGCCCCTCCATCGCTTCCACCAGGTCATCCTTGGTGCTCTTGACATCCAGCGTTAGCATGGTATCCAGCGCATACAGTTTGAAGAAATACCGGTGCGTTCCCGAAGGCGGGCAGGGGCCGCCGTAACCGTGGCGGCCGAAATCGGTCACGCCCTGCCGGGCGCCGTTGGCCAGGGTATCGCCGCGCGGGATGGCCTCGGCCAGCTCGGTCACCTCGGGCGGCAGATTGAACAATACCCAGTGCACCCAAATCCCTACCGGTGCGTCCGGGTCATCGCAGATAAGGGCGATACTTTTCGTCTTTTCCGGTATGCCCGTCCAGGACAGCGAGGGCGAGATGTCCTCACCGTCACACGTAAACTGCGAAGGCATCATTCCGCCTTCTTCAAAAGCGGGACTGATTATTTTTATAGCCATCTGAGCACCCCCTGTTTTTTCGAGTTCCTCGTTTTCTTTACTTGCGTCTTTCGAGCAGGCCCCTGTAAGCGCAATCAGCGTCAGCAGTACGATTATTTTTTTCAGCATGGATAACCTCCCTTATATAAAGATCAAATCCCCGTTGTCACAATGAAAGAGTTACGTATTCGTCAGGTCACAAATTCGTCAAAACGAATTAAGGACCTGACAAAACAATTAATGACGCTGAGCGTCGAATAATACGTTCCTACGCGGAGCGTGGGAACGAGAAAACTATATTGTCGAAAGTCTTCGACATTTCGACCTACTCAGAGTAGTTCCGTCAGGTCTTGATACACCGACTTGGCGGGGGATTGTGACCTGACGGATGAAACCAAAACCGCGTCAATCAGATTTCTTTTGGAGTTCCGTCAGGTCCTGATTTCGCTTCAGCGAAATTGTGACCTGACGGACGAAACCATAACCGCGTCATTCAGTCTTCTTCTGTTCTTCCTCGAGCAGCTGCATCAGGATTTTCGAAACCGGCACCGTCCCTTCCCGGTAATCCTTCATCTGCGGATAGAAGATAACGTCGCGAATCGTGTGCTGGTTGGTCAGGAGCATAATCAACCGGTCGATACCGAATCCCAGCCCGCCGGTGGGGGGCATGCCGTATGAGAGCGCCGTGATGAAATCGTCATCGAGCGGCTGAGCCTCCTTGTCACCGTCTTCGATAGCCTTCCCCTGCTGCAAAAACCGTTCCAGCTGGTCCATCGGGTCGTTCAGCTCGCTGAAAGCATTGCCCATTTCCTGGGCGGCGATAAACAGTTCGAAACGTTCGGTCAGGCGGTCGTCTTCGCGGTGTTTCTTCGCCAGCGGCGATATCTCCACCGGGAAATCCGCCACGAACGTCGGCTGAATCAGTTTCTTCTCGACCTTTGCCTCCCAGACCGCCTCGATAACTTTCCCCCGGTTGATTAAATTTTCTGTGTCAAGCCCCAATGCCTTCGCCTTCTCCAGAGCCTGCTCATAGGATAAATCGGTAAAGTCAACCCCGGTCTGCTGCTCGATGGAGCCGATCATAGTCATCCATCGAAACGGCGGCTCGAAATCAATCTCATGGTCGCCGTAGGGAATTTTGTACGTACCGTAAAGGGTGAAAACCGTATGGCGCAGAAGGTCCTCGAACATCCGGGCGATATCGCGGTAGTCGGCGTTGGCCCAGTAGAGCTCGATCATCGAAAATTCCGGGTTGTGCAACCTGTCGAGTCCCTCGTTGCGGAAATCCTTACAGTACTCCCACACCTTGTCATAACCGCCGACAATCAACCTTTTCAAATACAGCTCGTCGGCGATACGAAGGTACATATCCATATCGAGTTTTTCATGGTGGGTGGTAAACGGCCGGGCCATCCCGCCGCCGTAAAGGGGCTGGAGAATCGGTGTCTCCACCTCGAGAAAGCCGCGGCTGTTGAGAAATTCGCGAATAATCTTAATAATGCGGCTGCGCTTGATAAAAACCTCGCGCACCTCCGGGTTGATAATCAAATCGGCATAGCGGCGGCGATAGCGCGTCTCAACATCGGTCAGCCCGGCATGCTTATCCGGCAGCGGGTGCAGCGATTTGGACAAAAGCTCGAGGCTTTTAACCCGCAGTGTCCGCTCCCCGGTTTTGGTAACAAACAGTGTTCCCTCGCACCCGATTATATCTCCCAAATCGAGCATATTGAACAGGTCGAAGGTCTCCCGGCCGACCACATCCAGCTTGAGATAAATCTGGACAGCCTGCGACATATCGCGGATATGGGCGAAAAAAGATTTCCCCATCTTCCGCTTGAGCATAATCCGGCCGGTCAGGCGGATGACTTCTTCCTTTTCCGCCAGGGCATCAAAGTCTTTCAGCACCTTATCGATGTGATGCGTCGGCTCATAACGATACGGATAGGGATTTATATTCAGTTCTCTTAGCTTGAGTACTTTCTCACGGCGTATTTTAATCAAATCAGCCAGCGGTATCTGTACATCGGACTCGCTTTTCTGGTTCTGGTCGTTCTGGTTTTTTTTCATCTCGCTCATATTTCAAACTCCGGTAAAATTACGGCTTTGCAAAATACGTCTACAGGGTATTTCTCTGCTTATATTTTTCTATCAGGGCTTTCCTGACTGCCGGGGGTACCAGGCCCTTGACATCGCCGCCGTTCAGGGCGACCTCTTTGACAATCGACGAAGACAGATACACCCAGGAGAGGGCCGGCATAAAATATACCGTTTCCACCTCGCGGGCCAGCTTGCGGTTCATCAGAGCCATCTGGAACTCATATTCGAAATCCGATACGGCGCGCAGTCCCCTGACGATGGCATTGACCTTCAGCTCCTTCACCAGCTCCGCGGTCAGGCCGACCAGCGGGATAACCCGTATCCGGGTGCGGTTACCTATTTTTTCCACCGTCTTTTCCATCAGTTCGAACCGTTCCTCGAAACTGAACAGGGCGTCCTTGGGGCTGTTTTTCGACACCGCAACGATTAATTCGTCAAAGATAGACGAGGCCCGGTTAATCAGCGACAGGTGGCCGTTGGTTACCGGGTCGAAGGTACCCGGATACACGGCGCGGTTTATTCTTTTTCGAGATTGTGTCATATTATCTCTGCCTTCAGCATAAAGAGCGGAAATTATTTTTTCTCCGTTAAACATATATTGGAATCAACGGCGGGGCAAGTTAATTGACGGCCAAACCCAGCGCCACCAGGTATTTTTCAAGGGGAATTTCGGTATTTTCGTGAGGGTCGGCGAAATATTCCCGGATTATTCTGGGCGACCGGATACCGACCGGGAAATATTTCTCGAGGACGGTTTTAAGCGATTCGCTGATTTTGTCTCCCGCGACTACCAGAGCCGCCAGCGGCACCGTCACTCCCGCCCCGGCCAGGGCGCTAAGACGAAAATTTACCAGGGTCTTGAAATCCGCCGCGAAATTTTTACCGGCCGTCTCCCCGACCAGATACTCACCGGCGGGGGTCATATAAGCCAGGTCAACCGGACGATTTTGGTAGATAAAGCAGATGGATACGGTCGGGCCGTTAAAATCCACCAACCCGATCAACTCCCCGTCCCGGTGTTGGCAGAATTTCAAATACCCTTCGGCCAGAGCTGTCGCCCGCATTTTGTAACGGGCGGTTTTGACATAATCATCGTTTTCGTCAAAACCGTAAAAGCTTAACAACCGCTTGTGACATTCCCGGCGATGAACCAATCCCAGATATCGACCGTTGGTCCCAACCTGCAAATAATCAAAAACAAAGTTGCTTTCATCGTCAAGGAGCGACTGGCTCAGCTCGAAACGGATTATCGTTTCTAAATCATCCAGGTCGGGGTTTTTGATATTTAGCGCCTTCACCATCACCTCCCGGTCGGGGAGACAAAACGTAATTTCGCTGCCGGAAAGGTACTCATGCCCCTTCAGATGTTCCTTTTTGAAACGGGCCAGGGTCTGCACCCGGGGGTTGTCTCCTTCGGTACTGACCC
This sequence comes from Candidatus Zixiibacteriota bacterium, assembly GCA_016926795.1. Lineage (GTDB taxonomy): Bacteria > Zixibacteria > MSB-5A5 > GN15 > FEB-12 > JAFGNW01. The sequence continues at coordinate 617 of JAFGNW010000282.1, read as the reverse complement.
GAACCGTGTAAAAATATTCGGCGCGGCAGTCGATGCCGATTTGTGTGCGGTTCATGGCTCCTGCACTTTCAAATAGGGCCGCAGGCGCTCATACAATTTGGGACCGATTCCCTGGACCCGGGTAATCTCCATTTCCGAGGCGAATTTATGGTGCTGGCGGTATTCCACGATCCGGTCCGCCAGGACTTTGCCTATGCCGGGAAGTAATTCCAGCGAATCGGCCGGGGAGCGGTTGGGGTCCACGACAAAAAGGCCGGTGTAATCGGTTGCGGCGTCGCCGAGATACACCACCGGTGAGTTCGCCTCCGGGCTGGTTTCGGCATAAGAACGGATAAGCAGATAGCCGCTCAGCCCCAGCGCCAGGGCGCTTAAAAGAGCTATTACGCGAAGTTGAGCGGATGAAAAATCGAAATAATCTCTTATCTTGTTCATAAAAATACCCGAAAGAACGCCCTAATATAAAACGCCCTTTTAAAAAATCAACCGGCTGTAAAATATTTTTGAATATTTTAAGATAAAAGAAAGCCTGAATAAAAGGATGGAGATACAGACTCGGAGATATAATAGACAAGAAAAAAATCTCCGACCGGTTTAATATGACGATTTTAAAGTTCCCG
>JAFGNW010000052.1 GCA_016926795.1 Candidatus Zixiibacteriota bacterium | reverse complement strand
TTTCATCCCGAAAGCTCCGGCGCGCGCGGCCAGTTCGGTGCCGATCCGGCCCACCCCCAGAATGCCCAGGGTCTTGCCCATCAGTTCCGTTCGTTTGAGTTCTTTTTTGAGCCATTTCCCCTCTTTCATGGAGTGGTCGGCTTCGGTCAGGCGGTTGGGCAGGGCGATCATAAGTGCGAAGGCCAGCTCGGCCACGGCAATCGACGAGGCCTCGGCGGTGTTATACACCACGATTCCCTTTTGCTTGGCATAGTCCCGGTCGACATTGTCCAGACCCACGCCGCCGCGGATGACCAGCTGGAGTTTGGGGGCGGAGTCGATATATTCTTTAGTAACCCTGGTCTTGCTGCGAATCAGGACGATCTCGGCCTCGGCCAGACGGCCCTTGTCATCGGTTACCTCGCCGTATTTGGCGAGTTTGCCCGGCAATCCGGGGTCAAAGGCGTCAGAAATTAAAATCAACATGTCACTATCCCTTCAAATAATTATTCTGTTAACAGATTAACGACCATACCGCTGCGAAGTTTGGGCTCAAACCAGGTCGATTTGGGCGGCATAACCTCGCCGGCGTCGGCTACCTTCAATAACTGCTCTATTGAAGTCGGATAAAGCGAAAAAGCAATTTTAAATTTTCCCGAGTCAACCAGTTTCACCAGCTCGACATTGCCGCGGATGCCGCCCACGAAATCGACACGATGGTCGGTCTTGGGATTGGTGATGCCGAACACGGGACCGATCAGATTATCCTGAAGGATGGCGGCGTCGATGGACCGGGTGGGACTGGCGGCATCAAAACTGCCCGGCCGGGCTTCGCCCAGGTACCATTTTCTATCGGTGTACAAACCGAACTGGTGCGGCCTGGCGGGCACCACCTCACCCGCGTACGGTCGGATATCAAAATGCCCGGAGGCCTTCTCTAAAACTTCCTCAAGGGTCATCCCGTTCAGGTCCGTAATCACCCGGTTGTAGGGTAAAATACGCAGCTCCCGGTCGGGAAAGATTACGTTCAGGAAATAATTATAGATTTCCCGACCGGTGTGGTTGGGATTTTTTTCTTTCATACGGCGGCAGACCTCGGAAGCGGACTGACTGCGGTGGTGACCGTCGGCGATGTAGAATTCCTTGAGCGCCCCGAAAGCCTCGGTGATAGCCTTGATATCGGCGTCATCATCGACCAGCCACAGTTCGTGCCGGACCTTGTCGTTACCGGTGAAATCGGTGGGCGCCGGAGCGGCCGTGATTTTTTTGAAGATTCTATCTACCGTCAGGTCGAACTTGTAAGTCACGAAAACGGGGCCGACCTGGGCTTCGAGATAGGTTATATGATTGGCCCGGTCGTTGACTTTCTCCGGACGGGTGTGTTCGTGTTTTTTGATCAAACCCCGGTCATATTCATCCACCGAGGACAGCGCCACCAGGCCGGTCTGGCTGCGACCGGTCATGGTCAGGCGATAAAGATAAAAAGACGGTTTAGCATCACGAACCATCACGCCCTGCTCTATCAACCGCGTCAGATTTTCCTTGCCGCGGCGGTAAACCTGTTCGCTGTACGGGTCAACGCCCTCGTCGAATTCAAGTTCCGCCTTGTTAACTCTTAAAAAGGAATTGGGATTATCGGCGGCCATAGCCCTCGCCTCTTCGGTACTTAACACGTCATAGGGCGGGGAGGCCACCTCACCGGCCATTTCCGGCCGGGGTCGCAAACCTCTAAAGGGACGAACTATCACGTCAAGACCTCACTTTCATTATTCGCAATGGTAAACGCTTTTCACGGCCTATCATTATAATAACCGGTAAAAAAAATTCAACAGATTTTATCTGAAAAATTAAAAAAAGGAGGTTTTTACGACAAAAAAGGGCCGGTTTCAAACCGGCCCTTTTAAAAAGAAATCTCCGCAAGGACTATTTCATATGCTTGCTGACCAGCTTGGTCATTTCAAACATGGAAACCTTGCTCTTGCCGCCGAAAATCTTCTTCAGCTTGTCGTCGGCGTTGATCATCCGCTTGTTGACCATATCCTGAAGTTTATTCTTCTTGATATAAGCCCAGAGCTTCTTGGTCACTTCCGTACGCGGAATCGGCTTGGAGCCGACTACCGCTCCCAAGTCGGACGACAGGGTCATCGGACGCATGAAAGCCGGGTTGGGTTTCCGTTTGGCTTTCTTCTTCGGAGCCGCTTTCTTCTTGGGTGCGGCTTTCTTCTTTGCCGCCGGTTTCTTCTTGGCTACTTTCTTCTTCGCCGCCGGTTTCTTCTTGGCGACTTTCTTCTTCGCGGCCGGTTTCTTCTTAACAGTAGTTTTCTTCTTGGCGACTTTCTTCTTTGCCGGCGCTTTCTTCTTCGCAGCCGGTTTCTTCTTCGCGGTTTTCTTCTTTGCTACTGCCATTTGTTGCTCCTTTAGCATTAGATTGGTTTTAGGTTATTATATTATTTTATCTTTATTCTCCCGGAACGAAATTTTTTTTTCGATGCATTGCGTTTTAATTTCGTTCTAAAGAAAAAATAGTTGAATTTTGAATTAATTGGCAAGAAAAATTTATCCAAAAACAAAAAAAAATTCATTTTTTTTCAGTCGGGGTACAGGCGTTTTTCAGAGTGAAAGCCCTCACTTTCACGCCCGTCGAAGTTCAATCACCGGTGCCTCCGTAGGACAGCCCAGACGGAAGGGGAACCAGTGACCGACACCGGAGGAAGTATATAGATGCGTCTTTTCCCTCTGGTAATGCCCCCAGAGATACCGGTCGGGCCAGAGATTTTCGAAGGCGGAACGTCCCAGCAAGCCCACCTGGCTGCCGTGGGTATGCCCGGCCAGCACCAGGTCGAGCCCTTTCTCGGACGCGTACTCGAGAGCTTCGGGGCGATGACTCATAAGAAGGGAGAATGCCGAGGGTTCGTTATCGGAGAAAGTTTCGTCGATACTCCGCCGGAAAAAGTCCTTATTCACCCCCCTAATCGTGACCGGGTCATCGATACCCCCCAGCCGCAACTCGGTGCCGCGCACCGACAGGGATACCGTCCGGTTGACCAGAAGGGGTACCCGTGACCGCCCGAAAATTTTCCTGACCCGGTACAGGCCGCGGAAATATTCATGATTGCCCAGGCAGGCATAACATCCGAATGGGGCGTTAAAAGCACTCATCATCGCCAGCGCCTCGGGTAACAGGTCAAGGTCGTCGGCGACGTCACCGGTCACCAGCAACAGGTCCGGCTCAAACGATTCGGCGTCGCTCAGTACCTGTTCGAGGTCGTTAAGGGTGACATATTGGCGGAGATGCAGGTCGGTCAGATGAAGCAGGCGCAACCCCTCCCAGCCGGGCGGAAGGTCCCGGAAAGCTATCGGCCGCAGGTATACCCGGATGTCATGAAAAGCCCGGGCGACCCCGGTCACCCCCATCGCCATCGTCATCAGCGGCACCACCGCGGCGGCGCCCTTGAGAAAAACCCGCCGGTGAGGGTCGATCTTTTCGTGCGTCTCTTTTTTCAAGCCCCGCTTCAGAAGCAGGCCGACCAGTTTACCCAGCAGGCGAATGACACCGGAGACCGGCAGCGATAACATCAGGGCGACTTCGAGAACAAATACCAGCACGGCCAGCACCGCGCCCGGCAAGGCCAGCCAGGGAAGAATATAATATTCACCGGCCGCCCATATAAGCAAAGTGACCACCCCGGCCAGCGGCAACCCGAATGCCGAACGGCGGATTTTTCGGTTCTGCCACCATTCCCGGTTCAACAGTCGCAACAGGATAACTTCCATCATCCCCAGGAAAAGTATCAACACGGCGGCGAAAATAATCGGAAAAAAGATACGCATAATTATATTTTACAAGTCAGGCTTTGACCGGTTCACGATTCGCTCTATCTGCATTATTTTTAAACTCCCCCGGCAGGCTCGAGGTTTCAATTATTAATTCTGCGGATAAATCCCGTTCGCTATTTACGCCAGACCGAAGGGCGGAAGACTATCAGGACGGTAAAAATTTCAAGGCGCCCGAGAAGCATCGACATCACCAGGATCCATTTCCCCGGCAGGGGAATCCAGCCGTAATTTTCGATAGCGCCGACGCCTGCCAGCCCCGGCCCGATGTTGCCGATAGTGGCGATAGAGCAAGCCAGGGCGGTCACCAAATCCGGAACGAACAAAGTCATAAGGATGGCGGTCAGCACGAACAGGCCGGTGAAAAGAATGAAAAACGAGACGATATTGATTATCCGGTCGTCATCGACAACCTGGTCGCCGAGTTTTATGGGGGCAACCAACTTGGGCTGGGTGAGCTTGCGGAGAATATTAAGGGCTACCTTGAAGACAATCATAATCCGAACCATTTTCATACCACCGCCGGTGGAACCGGCGCACCCTCCGAAAAACATCAAAAAGACCAGCAAGAAACGAAGGAAGTTCGGCCAGAGGTCGAAATCGGCGGTGGCGAAACCGGTGGTGGTGACGATAGAGACGACCTGGAAAAAAGCCACCTTCACCGCCCCGTAGAAATTATCAACCTTGGCGGCCTGTTGCCCATAGTGCTCGGCGAAATTCTCGCTGCTGAGGGGGACGTTGCGGAAATGGCTCTCGGCGACTTCGGGTGGCGCCAGACCGTTGAAACAGAGAACGCCGACGGTCATGAGCACGGCCACAATAATGACGCCGTTGTAAAACAGGAACTCGCGGTTGGCGACCATATGTTTCACATCCCCCCGCAAAGCATGGTAGTGCAGGATAAAATTGACCCCGGCCAGGTACATGAAAAGGACAATGACCCATTGGATAAAATCGTTCTGGCCGGCGATGGAGGCATTGTGGGTGGAAAAACCACCGGTGGCCATAGTTGCGAAAGAATGACAGACGGCTTCGAAGAGGTCCATCCCCCCCACCATCAGCAACACCGTCTCGGCAGCCGTAAACAGGACATACACCCCCCAGAGGATTGACACCGTCTGGGCCAGGCGCGGTCGCAGCTTGTCCTTGGTCGGGCCGGGGACCTCGCCGCGGAACATCTGGTAGCCGGATACGCCCAGGGAAGGGAAAATGACGATAGCGAGCGTAATAATCCCCATCCCCCCCAGCCAGTGGGCCAGGGCGCGCAAAAACAAAAGCGAGCGCGGTAACGATTCGACATCACCGAAAATTGTCGCCCCGGTGGTCGTGAAACCGGACATGACCTCGAAATAAGCATCGGTGAAAGCCCCGATAATATTTCTGAAGTCGCTTCCCGGCAGCGACATCAGGTAAAAACACAAAGGTATGGCAAACCAAAAGGCCATCGATAGCCAACCGAGCGTGACGACGGCATAGCCCTCCTTAATCCCCTGCAGGTAGCGCCCCTGCCGGAAGACGTAAACCAGAAATGAGCCGGCGCCCAGACAGAGAATGATAACCAGAAGAAAACCGAACACCTCGGGCTGGTATAGAGATTTAATAATGCCCAGCGAACGGTAATCGTAAACCGCGAGGGCCAGCGGGACCAGCAGAACCAGCCCCATAACCTGCATTATTTTCCCGATGGCGTAAACGATGGCCGATTTGTGCATGCTCAGCTCCGGTTAAAAAGACCGCGCGTTTTAAAAAGTTTGGTGATATCGGGCAGATTCTTGTGATGGGTAATGACGATGACCTGGTCGGTGGCCTCGATAGCCGTCTCACCGTCGGGGAGAATCATCTGGTCGCCCCGGACGATCACGCCTATCACCGCCGCTTTTTTGAGTTTTTTGGCTATGCGTTTTATTTTCAGACCGGCGATTTCGCTCTCTTCTTCGACAATAAAGCGCACCACCTCGATATCGATATGCGACAGTTCCACCGCCGCCCCGATATGCCCCCGGGAAATGATGTCGAAAATAGCCCGCACGGCGATCAGCCGGGGATTGATGACATGGTCGATGCCGATATTGTTGAACAGCCGGTCATGGCGGGTTTCGGTTGAGGTGGCAATAACCTCGTGCGCCCCCTCTGCCTTGGCCAGCAGGGTCGAGAGAATATTGTAGTCCGACCAGTCGGAAACCGCGATAAAAAACGAGGCGGCGTTGACGTTCAGCTCCCGCAGCAAATCCTCGTTGGTGGCGTCCCCGTTGATGACCTCCAGCTTGTCGAACATCCCGGCGATTTTTTTAGCGTGCCTGATATCCGGATCGACATAGGTCACCTTATGGTCGGTGCCGTCGAGCGCCCGGGCCAACTGAACGGTGGCATAGGAACTGCCGGTCATTATCAGTTTGCGGCTTTTCTTACGTTCGATGCCGACGAGTTTCAAAAAGAGGTCGTGCGTTTCCTCCGGAAAGAGGGCATAGACGATATCGTTGGGCTCTATTTTGGTTTTGCCGTCAGGAATCATCCCCACCCCCCGGCGGACGATCGCCGCGAACAACACCACCGCCGGAGCGATTTGCTGGCGAATTTCAATCAGGGTTTTGCCGGTCAGTTCCATATTATCCCGAACGCGGTAACCACGCAAATACACCCGGCCGCCGGAAAAATTGGCCGACTCCACCGCATGGGGGCTTTCGATGTACTGCAGGATCTGGTCCACCATCACTTTTTCGGGGTGAATGACCGAGGTGATGCCGATTTTACTTAAATCGACCTGTTCCCCGGCGGCATCGAATTCCTGTGAGCGAAGGCGGGCGATGCGCTGCTTGACGTCGAACTGGGCGGCCAGGGCGCAGACGACCATATTGACCTCGTCGTTGGGCGTCACCGCCAGGACCATATCCGCCCCCTCGATACCGGCTTCCTTCAAAAGCGAGGGGGAGGTCCCGGAGCCGTGGATAATCTGCA
>JAFGNW010000281.1 GCA_016926795.1 Candidatus Zixiibacteriota bacterium | reverse complement strand
GTTTACACGGGTTTGAATCCGGATATCGATGAAGACGGCGTGGAAAATTTCGATGACAACTGCCCCTGGGTTTACAATCCCGACCAGATTAACAGTGATGGCGATGAGTATGGCGACAGTTGCGATGTCTGTCCCTTCTCCCCTGAAAACGACCATGATTATGACGGTCATTGCCCCGATGTTGACAATTGCCCGGACGATTACAATCCCGACCAGGTGGACGACGACAATGATGGCTGGGGGGATGTATGCGACAATTGTCCCGCGGTATATAATCCCGGTCAGGTCAACACCGACGGCGACCAGTACGGCGATGTTTGTGACGACTGGCCGAACGACCCCGATAACGACATCGACGGCGATAATATCTGCGGTTCGATAGACAACTGCCCTAAGGTGTATAACCCTGACCAGACCGACAGCAATGGTGACGGGGTGGGTGACGCCTGTACTTTCACGGGTATAGCCTCGCTGTCGCCGGAACCGAACGCCACCAACGTACCCGTCGATGCCTATATAATCATCGAAATGAATGATCTGGCGCCTCTGCAAGAAGGGATGTTAGGTACAGACCGATTCAGCGGTCTTAAGGTTTACGGCTCCCAGACGGGCTGGCACGACGGTTTCCTGGAATATGATTTAAACGATATGTTTCTCAGGTTCGACCCCGACGTAGATTTCAAGGAAGGTGAGAGGGTGACGGTTATCCTTTCCATCGACCCGATCGATTCCAGTTTTGCCTGGTCGTTCGATATCGGGGTCGATACGGAACAACCGGGACTGTATATGGAAGAGATAGCCTGCGAGGTTATCGGATGTAAACCTTATTACATTAAAGCTGCCGACCTGAACAACGACGGTTACCTGGACCTGCTGATAAACAATCTTCATGATTGTCTAAAGATAGGTATGAACAAAGGAAACGGCACATTTTCTTCTTTGAAGGAATATAATTACAGTCTGAACACCTCAGAAATGATACTGACCGATGCGGACCTCGACAATGATATCGACGTGCTGCTCCTTAGCTGGTATCCTTACCGGTTATATGTCTTGAAAAACAACGGTGACGGTACGTTTGCCGCACCGACTGCTTTTCATACGGTTTTTGCCCGCTACGCCATGAGTCCGATAGACATCGACCTCGACGGGGATATCGATATGATAGCGGCCGGCGATCGTTTTTACGAAAGAGGTATGATGACGTTGCTGATAAACGATGGCCTGGGGAATTACGCGGAGGAAGATTTCTTTAATTATTCTATGCCTCTCAGGTCTGTTTTCTCGGACGATTTGAACGGCGACGGCAAATACGACGTGGTAATCGGCAGAAAGGAATCGGACCATTATAATCTGTTCGTATTGATGAATGACGGTACCGGGGAGTTTTTGGATTATGTGCCGTATGATGTCCCGGGAGAATTTATTTCCTGCCTGACCGGCACCGATTATGACGGTGACGGCGATATCGACCTGACCGCCGTGACTTACGAATCATCACATATTTTCTGCCTTCTTAACGCCGGTGACGGAACTTTTCCCGAAATAGTGTCCTACCCGGTGGATTCCCTGACGGCGAAAGTCATCAATGCCGATATCGACGGTGACGGCGATATTGACCTGTTGACATCGAGTTTCGAAACCGACCGGGTTACCATTCATTTAAACGACGGTGTGGGTAATTTCGCGGACAAGGCGTATATCCATCTCAATATGCTGATGCAGCCCATGTGCGCCGCCGATTTCGATAACGACGGACAGCTGGAGCTGGTTCTGGGTGATGAAAACGTGTACTGTTATTATCATGTGTTCGACCGGCTTTACTGCAATGATGTCGACCGCGACGGCCTGGGCGATCCGGCCGATGCCGGTAACATCTGTCCCGACGACAACTGCCCGCTGGTTTATAATCCCGAACAGGACGATGAGGACGGCGATGGGATCGGTGAGGCCTGTGATAACTGTCAGGAAGTTTTTAATCCCGGTCAGGGGGACGGCGACGGCGACGGGTACGGCGATTTGTGTGACAACTGCAGTCAGGTTCATAATCCCGACCAGGCCGATTTCGACGGCGACGGTATCGGTGATGTCTGTGACGAATGTACCGACCCGGATAATGACGGTTACGGTACCCCAGGTTTCGTGGCAAATACCTGTCCCGATGACAACTGTCCTGCGATGCCCAACCCCGACCAGACCGACAGCAACGGTGACGGCATCGGTGATGCCTGTTCGGTCGTGGAAATAGCCGCTACCGTACCGTCGCTAAACCAGCTCAACGTCGATGTTTCCACTAATATAGAAGTGACTTTTCAAAGTTTGCCGGGCGCTTTCACCGGCGATGGCCTACTGGGAGCTGGAATATTGTTGGATGTAAGGGCGCGCGGTCTCCAGTCGGGTTTTCATGAAGGTTCCGTTTCTTACGACGCACCTTCCCGGACGATGACGTTCGACTCCGATATTGATTTCGCTGTCGGTGAAGCGGTAACGGTTACCCTGTTAGTTGACCCTCCCGAGGAGTCTTACACCTGGCAGTTTACCACCCGGGTGCCCAGGCCCTCGAACGTTGATATGGAACTTGAATCGGTTTATTATATTCCCAGTTACAGCAAGAAAAGCTGTGTAGCCGACATGGACAACGACGGCGATTATGACCTGGCCGATGTCGAGTTCAATTTGAACAAAATGTACGTGCGTCTTAACGACGGCAGCGGTATTTTTGTCGATGCCGGAGAATATGAGACGGGTCTCTCCCCGAGTGACGTCAAAACTGTCGATTTGAACTTGGACGGCCTGTTCGACCTGGTGACGTCGAATGAGAACGGGAACAACATTTCAATATTCATAAATAACGGTGACGGGACTTTTACGGGCAAGGTTGATTACGCAGTGGGTTACGAACCACACTCGGTGTACCCGGTGGATCTCGACAGCGACGGTGATTTGGAACTGGTAACAAGTAATTACGACAGCGATGATATAACGCTGTTGTTCAATAACGGTGAGGGGGTTTTCGACAGTATCGTCAGTCACGCCGCCATGGACGCCATGTGGGACGTTACCGGCGGCGACTTTAACGAAGACGGTCATATGGATATCGCAATTGGGGCCAGGGGTGAATATTACGTGGGAATCTTACTTAACGAAGGTGACGGCACTCTGGCCGGTCCCGATTCACTGCCCGTGAATATGCCTTCCTGGGCTCTCTGTGTCGTTGACCTGAACGGCGACGGCCATCTCGATATTGTATCCGGAACCCGTTATAATTACGATTTTTCCGTTCTTTACGGTCACGGGGACGGTACTTTTGAAGCCTATCAGGAATTCCCGTTGAATATCAATTCCGAAGAAGTGTGCGCGGCGGACCTGAACGGAGACGGCCTGATGGACTTACTGTTCGGAATTATAGATAACTGCGCTTATCTAAAGAATAACGGCGACGGCACTTTCGATACGAGTCTTTTCCATATCGAGAACGGCTTGATGTATTCCGTCTTCCCGGTCGATTTCAACGGCGACGGTGACCTTGATCTGGTTTGCGGGGCTTTCAATTCCGCCGCCGGACACAGTTATGTAGCCCTGCTTAAAAATGTCGTCTGTTTCGATTCCGACGCTGACGGGTTCGGCGACCCGGAGGTTTCGGAAAACGAATGTCTCCCGGACAACTGTCCCGAAATATACAATCCCGACCAGGCCGATTATGACCTCGATGGCATCGGCAACGCCTGTGACGATATTTGCTGCCTGGCGCCGATGACCGGAAATGTCGATTGCTCGGAATCGGAGGAACCGGATATATCCGATATCACCCGTTTGATTGATTTCCTCTATCTCAGCCATACGGAGCTGTGCTGTCCTTATGAAGCTGATTGTAACGGCAGCGGCGGGACGCCGGATATTTCCGATATCACCGCCCTTATCAATTACCTGTATCTGGACCACAACCCGCTGTCAGCCTGTCCATAAGAATTAAAAAAAATAAATTGCTTAAGACCGTCTTGTTCAAAGACGGTCTTTTTTATCAATATAATCCTTGATTTTTTGTTTTACCGTCAAGGCTGTGATACTTCCTAAGTACAACACTGTCAAAAGCTTAACTGGTTTAAAGAAGATACTGGAGAGGGTCAACGGTTTTTTCCCCCCGGTCTAAACCGTCCGCCGAAACGGCCGAATTATAAGAATATAATCCATAATCACTTCGCTGACCCGGCGGCGGTTGTTTTTTTGGATTAAATAAGAGCACTGAATAACAAATCCGGATGGATATTTATCTGTTCTAACAGGGAGGGTAAGCGATGTTCAGAACTTACCGGACGCTTTTCATATTCGCCTTTATAGTCCTGGGCGTTTATTTAATTTATAATTATATGTTCGGCTCATCCTCGTCTTCGTTGGGACCGCCCGACCCGGACAGCTATATCAGCGAGCAGATGGGCTTTTCCATCAAATTCCCAGACGGGTGGCTTTTGGACCAGTACGATAAGGGGGAGGTAGTGGTTTTTCAGAATTACGGCCTCGAAGTCGATAACGATTTGTTCATGGTAGCCGCGTTTGACCCCCGGAATAATGAGCAGGACAACAGGTTTTCTTATGTCAGCGTGACCGTGCGGGAAATGCCTTACAACATGAAACTCGATTATGTTTTTGACGGGGTCGTCAGCTGGATGAAGACCGATTTTAATTATTTCGAGGAAAACAATCGGGGGAAAACGAAAATTAACGGTCGGGACGCCTTCTGGATCGATTTCATGCATAAAGACGAAGGTATTTTGTTCCGCAGTCGGGGCTATTGCCTGGTTAAGGACAGCCGTGCTTATCTTGTTATCTGCAATGCTGACCCCGTTAACTATTCGGCGCTGGTCAATACTTTCGTAATGGCCGCTAACAGTATCCGGATTAGTTGAAAGTTTACAAGCTTTCTTTTTAGGCCGAATAACGGTCTTTTTTTCAATATCGGATCGGATTATATCGGCTTTCCGTTTCTGATTTAAACCGAGAAAAAGCTTAAGCGGGAATTTTAAAACTTGAGCTTTTCATCTTCGAGTTTAAATTGCCGATAATAATATAATAGTGTAAAAAATAAAGAGCAGTCGATATGCATGAACTGGAAATACCTTTATACTTGCGTTTTTTTATCTCGCTGGGGATAGCCTTTCTGGTCGGCCTGGAGCGGGAGAGCTCGAGCGCCTCGGCTAAGGGACGGGTTTACGCCGGAGTACGGACTTATTCGCTTATCGGTACTTTTGGTTTCGGCTGTGCCTGGCTTTATTATGTGGGTGTCATCTGGGTCTTGCCGGTCGGCCTGCTGGCTCTGGCCGCCCTGGCCGTGATCGGTTACCTGGCCAAATTAAAGGAAGGCCACGTCGGCTGGACCAGTGAGGTGGCGGCCCTTTTAACTTTTATTACCGGAGCGCTGTGTCTTCTGGCGGATATCTGGGTCCCTATGGCGCTGGGTATTGTCGGGACTTTCCTTCTTTCGGAAAAAGCCATGCTCGAAAAATATGTCGAGCGTCTGGATAAGACCGAATTCCTCGCGGTGGTCAAGTTTTTGCTGGTAACGCTTATTATATTGCCGGCTCTCCCCAATCAGGCTTACACCGAGTTCAACCTCAACCCGCGTCATATCTGGCAGATTGTGGTGATTGTCTCGGCCATCGGTTTTGCCGGTTATTTCCTGTCCAAGAAATTCGGCAGCCGGGTCGGTCTATGGTTGTCAGGTTTGCTGGGCGGGCTGGTATCGAGTACCGCCGTGAGCGTCGCCGCCGGGCGAATCGCCCAGAAGTCGCCGCCCCAGAGCAATAACGCCCTGCAGGCCACGATCCTGGCCGGCAGTGTCATGTACTTGCGCATCCTGGTCCTGATATGGATTGTCAATCCCGCGGTGGTTCCGATGCTCTGGCCGCAACTGGTGACGTTGGCGGCGGTCGGTCTGCTGCTGGCTGTAAGATTGAAAAAAAATGACAGCGGCGTTCCCAAAACTTTTGTCCAGGCGCCGCGAAACCCCTTCGAAATCAGGCCGGCCCTGATATTCGCCTTCCTTTTCGTCCTCCTTTCGGTGGCGACTGTATTAATCGAAAAACTATATGGAAACACGGGGTTGGTTGTCCTTTCGGCGCTGGTAGGGGTGACCGATATCGACCCCTTCATACTCTCATTGGTCAATAAACCCGAAAGCGTGCAGAATATGCTGGTGACGGCGATTCTCATCTCGATGATGAGCAACACCGTGATGAAGGGAGTATACTTCGGCGCTCTCGCCCGCCCCGTCCGGTATGCCGCCACCTGGCGTTTCGGCCTCTGGGCCCTGCTGCACATCCCCGTGATTTTTATCTTTTAAATCTATAACCCGGCCAGGACGGAATCAAGTGCCCGGCATAATTCATCGATGTGGTTTTTCTCGATGATGAACGGCGGCAGAAAACGGAGTAAGTTTAAAGACGGCCGGGAACCGACGATAAAACCGCCCTTCAACAATTGCCTGCTGATTTTCTCGATTGTCTCCGGGCCGCCGGGTAAATCAAGTTTAAATTCCATGCCCAGCATGAGACCGACCCCTCTGACATCGGCGATGAAGGCGTGTTTGTCTTTCACGGCATTCAGGGCGGTTTTGAATATCTTCCCGATTTGGTCGGCGCGTTCTGTCAGGTTTTCTTTCTCGATGGTATCCAGCACGGTCTCGGCCGCGGCACAGCCAAGGGGGTCGTTCTGGTGCGACTGGATATAACGGAAATCAGTATCCCCAATTTTTTCGGCGATTTCTTTTTTCATGACCACGGCACTGACCGGGTAGCCGTTGCCGAGGGTTTTGCCGAACGCGACCAGGTCGGGAGCGACGTCGTGATGTTCCACACTCAACCGTCGGCCGGTTCGTCCCAATCCGGCGGTGACTTCGTTGGCGATTAACAAACCCCCGCCGAGCCGAATTTTTTTAGCCAAAAACCTGACACACCGGGTGGGGGGCATGATGACGCCTCCCGAGCCGAGCACGGGTTCGAGAACGAAAGCCGCTGTTTCTTCCGGTCGGATATGCTTCAGATAAGGGCAGTCCAGCGAGCAGTTGTCCTCGGCACAGGCCAGGCAGCGGTCGATATTGACGGTCTGCCAGACGGTTTCATCGTCAAGCCTCACGGTCAGGCCGTAGGCACCGAGGTACGAGCGGGTGAAAGTAACCAGTTTTTTTCGGCCAGTGTAAAGCCGGGCCAGACGGAGGCTCAACTCCACCGCTTCGCTGCCGGAGCTCAGGAAAACCGCCCGACCGCTGTCGAGCGAGGCGAAGCGCACCAGTTTACGGGCAGCAGCCTCGGTCGCGGGCGATATAAAAGACGCACCCAGATGAGTAACTCTGTCGAGCTGTTCTTTCAGGCGGGTGTTGACATCCGGATGATTATGACCCAGCGAGGCGCACCAGACCCCGGCCTCGAAATCAACATACCTCCGGCCATCCGTATCGTAAAGATAAACACCCTCGGCGGTTTCTATTTCAATTTTATAGACGGGATGGCTGAGAAATATACGGCTTGAAGATTCCTCGTGATGCTCCTTGATTTCATTCATAAATCGCCCTCACAGGTTAAAAATTGTGATGGATTGGACGTTATTGGTGTCTGATAAAATAGTGATACCTGTCTCGTAATAACGCAAAAAGAGCGCTTTACACAAGCTCTTTATTGAGAAATAAAAAACCCGCTTTTAAGAGCGGGTTTTTTTGAGAGGGTCAATATTAAAAAATTTTTTATAGTCTCTCCAGCTTATTCCTTTTTTTTCGCGGCCAGGAACTTCTCCATTTCCTCGTTGGTGCGGCGAG
The DNA here is from genome assembly GCA_016926795.1 of Candidatus Zixiibacteriota bacterium. Lineage (GTDB taxonomy): Bacteria > Zixibacteria > MSB-5A5 > GN15 > FEB-12 > JAFGNW01. The sequence goes on along the minus strand of JAFGNW010000281.1, from coordinate 11,233 downwards.
CCCATTTTTTCATTTCTTCGACAACCTCCGGATTATCAGAGGTCATGATCGTGAAATCACCGTTTTTGGTTTTGACCTGTTCATACTTGACTCCCCTGGCAAAAAAATGCCCCATGGCCGTGCACATCCCGCACAGAGGGACTTCTTCGCCCTTCATGACCCGCTCGCCGACCTCTTTCATCCGTATCCCGACTTCATCGAAAGCCTCCCGGTAATCGTCTTTGACGGCCGAGATGGACACGATACCGTTGGAGATTTCATAATGTTCCCAGGTCATGTTGTCCAGCAGGCCCTCGTATTCGGTAAGAATTTTACAGAAGCCGCAGTGTTCCATGTCGAACCAGGGCTTTTCATCGGCGGTCGTAAACGAGAATAAAAACACCACCGCGGTCGCGATAAGCAACAGAGACAAGTACAACTTTTTCATAAATATCTCCTTTAGTAATAACCTTGAATATTTAACTGATTTTTTTTGCTTCGAGGTTCAAATATAATATTTAGTACGGAAAGGGCAATCACATTTGAATTGATAATTATTAAGAAGTACAAAAACTTAAAAATATACGGAATCGGGGAGATTCCAGGACCTTGTATACCTTAACGTATGCTGTTGCTGTATATTGGCTTATAAGATTTATTGAAAAAATAATACTTCTTCGTTTTTTTTCATATATATTGCATCCTTTTTTTGAACTTTTTACCGACTTCTTGATTATAGGAATAAGAAAACAGGTCCAACCCTCTTTTCTCAGGGATAATTCCTAAACAGATATAATTGGAACGGGAGTTTTGAAGTGGAGACTGTGACTCAAAGATTACGCAATATAGGTATTGTGGCGCATATCGACGCCGGCAAGACCACCACGACCGAGCGGATCTTGTTCTTTACGGGCATGATACATAAAATCGGCGAGGTACACGACGGCCAGGCGGTGATGGATTTCATGAAACAGGAACAGGAACGAGGGATTACCATTTCTTCGGCGGCCATCACGACCAAATGGCGGGAGCACCAGGTGAACATCATCGACACCCCGGGGCATATCGACTTTACCCTCGAGGTAGAGCGTTCGCTGCGGGTTCTCGACGGTATCGTCATGGTCTTCTGCGCCGTCGGCGGCGTGGAGCCGCAGAGCGAAACCGTCTGGCACCAGGCCGACCGCTACAAAGTTCCCCGGATAGCGTTTATCAATAAGATGGACCGCCCGGGGGCGGATTTTTTCCATACTATCGAGATGATGAACGAGATGCTCGGCGCCAACGCCGTGCCGTTCCAGCTGCCGGTGATGAACGACCTTGAACTGGAAGGCATTATCGACCTGGTAACGATGAAAGTAATAACTTATGATAGCCTGCTGAGGGTGGTGTCCGAGATTCCCGAGGAGTACCGCGCGCAATCCGAAAAAATGCGCGAGAATCTTATCACCAGGCTGGCTGATTTCGACGAGACCCTGATGGAAAAATACCTCAACGAGGAGGAAATCACGGTTGAGGAAATCGTTCCTGCCGCCCGCCGAGCCGTGATGGGCATTTGCATCACACCGGTTTTCTGCGGCAGCGCCTTCAAGAATAAAGGCATCCAGCTGCTTCTTGACGCGGTGGTCGATTACCTGCCTTCGCCGGTGGACCGCGGCATTGTCAGCGGCCATGACGTGAACAATCCGGAAATCACCGTTTCCCGCAAGCCGTCCGAAAAGCGACCTTACTCGGCGCTGGCCTTCAAGATTATCAACGACGCCTTCGTGGGACAGCAGACCTTTATCCGCGTTTATTCCGGGACGCTCAAAGCGGGCAGTTATATTTATAATTCGTCGAAGGACAAACGGGAGCGGGTCGGGCGGATTATGCGCATTCATGCCGACCGCCGCGAGGAGGTCGCGGAACTTAAAGCCGGCGATATCGGTGCCCTGATTGGCATGAAATACACCACCACCGGGGATACGCTGTGCGATGAGGATAATCCCATTCTCCTGGAAAATATTCATTACCCGGAGACGGTGCTGGACCTGCGCGTGGAACCGGCCAGCAAAAACGACCGGGAAAAACTTTCACACGCTCTGAGCAAACTCAAGCTCGAAGACCCGTCTTTCAACGCCCATTTCGATGACGAGACCGAGGAAACGGTTATCTCCGGGATGGGGGAACTGCACCTGGAAGTAATCGTCGACCGCCTCAAGTCCGAACACAAGGTGGATGTGGTCGTCGGCGAGCCGGCGGTAGCTTTCCGCGAGACGATTAACCGGGAAGTTAACCATGAATACCGTTATAAAAAGCAGACCGGCGGCAAGGGTCAGTTCGCCCATATAATTTATCGATTGGAGCCGAACCACGGTCGGGGTCTGGAATTTGTCGACCTCGTCAAGGGGGGTAACATCCCTCGCGAATATATCCCGGCGGTTGAGAAGGGCTTCCGCCTGACGGCCGGGAAGGGGTTGCTGGCCGGATTTCCGATGGTGGACCTTAAATTCGTGCTGGTGGACGGCGGTTATCACGAGGTGGATTCGAGTGAAATGGCCTTCCGTATCTGCACCGAACAGGCGCTGAGAGTGGTTATTCACAAGGCCGCCCCGCGGTTGCTGGAGCCGTTGATGAAATTAGAAATAAACACGCCCGACGAGTACATAGGCGACATAATCGGCGATGTCAACCGCCGTCGCGGCAAAATCGGCAATATGCGCCGCCACCGCAAAGGCTCGCAGAAACTCAGCGGCACGGTGCCGTTGATGGAAATGTTCGGCTATGCCTCGACTTTGCGCACCCTGTCCAGCGGACGGGCCAATTTCTCGATGGAATTTCTGGAATATGCCCCCCTGCCGAAGGACCTGGCCGAAAAAATCATCCATGATAAAAACGAAGCGAAGAAAATGGCGTCCTGATGGTGATGAATATTCTCTAATAATTCAAGATAACTGTTTTCGTCATTCTCTTTGAAAGCCCCGTAACAATTGTTTCGGGGTTTATTTATTAACGGATTAATAGAAATTTTAATTTTTACTGAAGCGTCTGTTAAATACGGAACGATAGTCGTAAATTTACTTGACAGAAATCATCGGTTGGATTTGATTTGTTTTGATGACTAATTTTCAAAGTCCCGGACTATCCTTCTACCTTGCTTTGGCGGCTATCGCCCTGGGTTTTGTCTGCCTGCGGCAACCGCCGGTCGACGGTTTGCTGTCGCTCACGCTGGCGCCGGTACTGCTGGTGCTGGGTTTTGTTTTTCTGATACCGGCGGGGATGTGGCCCTCGATGAAAACCGGTCGCCGCCGCACGGCTCTACAAACTTATCTGTTCAGAATTAAGCAGCCGGTAAACCAGTGCGGTCTGCTGGTCTTTCTTTTCTCTTTCCTGATTTATATTCTCACTCTCTGGCCGGCCCCCGGCTGGTGGGACAGCAGCGAATATATATCGGTCAGTTACATGCTGGGGGTAACCGGCGCACCCGGTTCGATGCTTCTTCAGCTTCTGGGCCGTTTGTTTTCTTTTTTGGTTTTAATACCGAATCCGGCCGTACGCATTAATATCCTGACAGCGCTGATTACCTCGGCGGCGGCGATGACGGTATATTTTACGGTTGTACGGTTGAATGTATCGTTCGTTATCGGTGACCGGGAAAATAAAATTCCGGCTGTGATGGGTGGTATCCTGGCGGCGCTGGCGCTGGCGTTTTGCCACAGTGTGTGGAACCGGGCGACTTACACCAATCCGTATGCCCTGTCGCTGTTGACCGGGGCACTGATGGTATACCTGGCGGTGCGCTGGTGGGAAAAGCCCGATATCCCCGGTGCCGGCAACTGGCTTTTATTGATTGGGTTTCTTTTCGGATTGGATTTCAGCGTGCACCGCAGTAACACTCTTCTGGCCCCGGCGTTTCTGGCGCTGGTGTTGATTTACCGGCCTAAAATGCTTCTTGATTTCAGACTCTGGCTGGGCGGGCTGGTTTTTTTCCTGCTCGGACTCTCCCTGCAAATGGCGGTAATGCTGCGTTCCATGCTAGAGCCGCAATTAAATGTCAGCGATGTCGGTTCATGGACGGGCCTCTGGCATTATCTCAATCTTAAACAGCAGGGGCTATCGTTTTACGGTTCCCGACTGCTGGAGCGGAACGGTCCGTTCTGGAGCTGTCAGCTTAGAGATACCTACCTGCGCTACCTGGGGTGGAACTTCATCGGTTTCGACAGCGCCACCGCCGGTGTGAAATTTCTCGGAACGACCGGTATCCCCGCCCTGGTCGGCATTGTCGGGATCGTCTATCATTTTATGCGAAATCGAAAACAGGCGCTTTTTTTCATCGTCCTGTTTCTGTTCGCCAGCCTGGGAGCCGTGTTTTTTCTCAACGCCCCGGAGAATTTTTTCCGGGAGATGGACCGCCATTTTATGGCGTCGTACCTTGTCGTGGCAATCTGGGTCGGTCTGGGCATCTGCGCCCTGCTACGGCTGGCGCGAAGATGGTTCGCCCGGCGACCGGAATTGGAGAAAATTCATTATTCCGTTTACGCGGTCATACTTGCCGTCATCCTGCCGCTCAATATGCTCATAGCCAACTGGACCAACAACGATATGAGCGATAATTACTCCGCCTATAATTACGGCTACAATATCCTGCAGTCCTGTGAGCCGAACGCCGTGCTCTACACCGCCGGGGACAACGATACCTTCATGCCCTGGTACCTCCAGATAATCGAGGGTGTTCGTACCGATGTCACCGTGATAAACCAGCCCCTGAGCAACACGACCTGGTATTTAAGGTCGCTTATGACCCATCAAAGCGATATGCTCTGGACGCTGACGGCTGATTCCCTTGCCGCAATACAACCGACCGAATGGCCAACCGATACAGTGGCGATAGCGCGATACGACGACAGTACACGGAGTATCGACATCGTGGTGCAGCCGACGATAGCTGACCGTTATATCCTGCCCCAGGACCGGGTGCTCTTGAATCTTTTGAGGGAAAACCACTGGCGGCAGCCGCTTTATTTCACCACCGGGTTCGGCCAGCGGCTGCCGTTCAACTTGGCCGATTTAACCCGGCTGGACGGCCTGGTCTGGCTCGTCACGCCCGATGATTCGGCGCGTGCGGACATTAGCCGGCTGGTGGAAAACATTTTGTATAATTACCGCTATGAGGGCGTCTCCGGCGTCGAATTTTATGATAAAACTCTTAAAAGTATGATGAATATGTACTATCTGCCTTTCGGATACTTGGCGCAGTATTATAAGGAACAAGGCGATGAAAAGAATCTGAAGCGCTTGCAAAACAGGTTCGACGAACTCTGGCCGGAACTCGGGGGGCTGGAAAAAATCCTCGGCAAACAGTGATTTTACGGGATTCCGCACGACCTCGCCTGCCTTCAGGGAACCCTGGTCTGTCTTAACCGTTAAAATAGAGAAATAATATTTCAATACAGGAGATTTTGAAATGCTCGATAAAAATAACGCTGTCCTGGTGATTGTCGATGTTCAGGGGAAACTGGCCACCCTGATGTATGAAAAAGAGGCTTTTTACGAAAATGTCGAGAAACTGATCCGTGGGGCTCAGGCGCTGGAACTGCCGATTTTCTGGAACGAGCAGCTGCCCGACAAACTGGGGGAGACGATTCCCCAGATAAAGAAACTTCTGCCGGATTTGAAACCGCTGGTAAAAAAATCGTTCAGTTGCTGCGGCAACACGGATTTTTCGGCGCGGCTCCGGGCGACCGGTCGCAAACAAGTACTGTTGTGCGGGATGGAGGCGCACGTCTGTGTCTATCAAACAGCCCAGGATTTGTTAAATACCGGTTACGAGGTTTACCTGGCGGCCGACGCGGTGTCTTCGCGGACGCCGGAAAACAGGAAAATAGGCATCCGGGCCGTAATGCAACGCGGCGGTAAAATCACCAGTGTGGAAATGGCTCTTTTCGAGATGTTACACGAGGCCGAGGGGGAGCAGTTCAAACAGTGCATAAAGATTGTCAAATAACCGCGGTTTGAACGGGGCGAGGGTTTAATTTTCTACTTCTTGTTAATTCGGTTATATTCCTCCGGGCGGCGGTCGTCGAAAAGGTGATTGCGCGCCGTGGCGTTTTTATCCCGTGCTTTAGAAATATCGACTTCCACAGCCGCAGTTTCCTCTCGGTCGGACGAGGCCTGTGAGAGCACCTCGCCTCTGGGGTCGGCGATAATCGACAGGCCGGTAAAGGTCAGGTCATCCTCGTCGCCGATGCGGTTGGCGGTGACGACAAAAACCCGGTTGGTGACGGCGTGAATCGGCACCGCCCGCTGGCACAGACCGGGGATAACGAGATTCGAGGGGTGACAGATAATATCGGCGCCCTTTAGAGCCAGCACCCGCCAGACCTCGGGGAAGATCCAGTCGAAACAGATAAGCATTCCGATTTTGCAGGTACCGATATCGAACACCGGCAGGCCGACATCGCCGGGTGCGAATAAATCCTTCTCGTTCAGAAACAGGTGCAGTTTGCGGTATTTGCCGATGTACCCCCCCGGACCGACCAGTACGGCCGTGTTGTAAAGGCGGTCGTTGTCCCGTTCGTTGAAGCCGGACACGATATGGAAGTTGAATTGTTTGCAGAGTTCTTCAAGCCGCCGGATGAATTGACTTCCGTTGACCTCCTCGGCGGCCTTGAAGGCGCTCTCTCCGGTTTTGAAATTGTACCCGGAGTTGCACAGCTCCGGTAGAACCACCAGGTCGGCGTCTCCGATATCTTCGATGAGCGATGTGATTTTTTTTATGTTGGCTGCCGTATCACCGAGCACCGGTCGCATCTGGACAAAGCCGATTTTCATAACCCACCTCCGACAGATTCACATCGGGTGTATTTTCCAGATAACACCCGATGTGCAAATTACCAGGAAATCTTACGGACCCTGGATATTATACGCTCTACCAGGCTGATTTCAAAGAGATAAACCCAAAGGCGACCAGATAGAGTACGGCCCCGACGAGCAGGGCGATATTGAAACCGAAAGCCAGCGCCACCAGAATGATGGCGGTCGAGCCCAGCACCGAAGCGGCGCCGTTGACGGCGAAACCCCAGTCGATAAGCTCCCTGACTTTGAGGGTTCCTTTGGGGAAGGGCATGCCCATGAAAAAGCCCAGCGGGAAAATGAGCAGGGCTGTTATGAAAATACGCGGATAGACAGTCAGGCCGCTTAAAGCGCCGGTGACACGCCCGAAAACGAAAATGTCCAGAAGCAGCCAGAGGCATATCATCCCGAATGCGACGCCGTCGCCGACTTTCTCCGAAAACCGGCTGCCAATACCGGAGGCAATCAACAGCGTCAGCAAAATGGTGGCTATACTGTAAGCCGACGGCCCGACGAAAAGGGTGTACTTCTGGATGAGAATTATTTCCACCACCATGAAGGCGACGCCTATCGTGAAGAAATACAGCCAGGGCACGGCTTTCAATTTTTCTCTTTTCATGAGATAGGGAAGCAGGTTGAGCGGCACAATCAGCGCGATAACCACCAGCATTATAATCAGGATGATTATTTTGGACAGGGGGAAACCGAAAAATTCATAGGGCAGGGTTTTTTGGAGGTTGTTCCAGTCGAAGTTTTTCCACATGCCCATCTGGGCGATGAAGGGTCGGTTGTCGGTGCAGGGGGAGATAGCCACCGCGGTCGAGTTGGCTTCGGCTTCCCAGCCGTTTAATACGATCCGGTTGATTAAATTGTCTTTCAGAGAATCCGGTGCCGGGTAGAGCAAATGAATATAGGGATAGGCTTCGGGGGTGAGGTCGAATATGGCATGGTAGCGCAGCGAGTCGTCGAGCGGTCGTTTGGACAGGAGCAGAATGTTACGGCGCATCTGGGGCAGGTCGTACACGGCGAAATGGTCGGTGATATTTTCCACGCCCATATTTTTCAGGGCATCGATGGTTTCGCTGACCAGGCGCGGCATGTAAAACTGGTGTTCCATCATCATGAAGCCGCTGTCGGACAGCGCTCGCCAGTAATCCTCGAACGCCTCGGTGGTGAAGAGGTAGTTTTCCGCCAGGGCGAACGCGCCCGAAGCCAGCGCCGACCAGGTGTTGGAGCTCAGGGAATAGATGACGTCGAATTTGTTGCGGTGGCGCTTGATATAGGTGCGGACATCCTCGGAAATAACTTTCACCCGCGGGTCTTTGTAGATATGGCCGGAGTATTCGGCCAGGGTTATAATTTCCGACGGGACGGTGTCGAGCGGTGCGGTCTCGGCGGCGGTCGAAGCGTCTTTCAGGGAATCCGCTACCGGTGATGGCGGCAGGTATCCCGACGGGTCGCCCTCGACCATCATATAGTTGATATGGGGGTTGACCTCGACGGCATGAACTTCCGTGGCGCCTTCCTGCAGGGCTTGCAAAACATCGACCCCGCCCCCGGCGCCCAGCGAGAGGAAAGTGCAGGAATCGAACTGTTTGATGAGATAATCGACAGCAATACCGAACTGGAACCGCAGCGAATCCGGCCGGTCCCAGTTGCCATCGAACGGATACACCGGCGAGTTGGCGACGTTGTCGATTTGAATGCCGCGGTGGGTGCCGAAATCGAGGACCTTGATTTTGGCCATGGCGTCCCAGTGCTTGTATATGACCGGGGCTATTTCCGGACGTTCCGGTTCGAGCAACTCTTTGGCCGAGGGTAAAAGATATATCATCAATGCTATCAGGAGAACCGGGATAACTTTCAGCCGACGTTGAGCGGCGATAAGGGCTGCCAGGAGAATCGGTGCGGCGATTAAAAAAACGGCCGCGGGGGTGCCGAATCGGTTCATTGCCCAGACGGCGACAACCACTCCGACTCCGGCGCCGATTAAATCGGCCATATATAGACGCGGCATCTGCCGGTAATTTTTCCTGAAAAGCAGCGCCAGGGCGATACCGGCGAAGAAGAAGGTCGAGCTGAGCAGAAAAAGGGTGACCGTGAACTTACCCACCATCGCCCAGCTGTTAAACAACTCCGAGAATTTCAGGCCGATTTTGAATACCAGCGGCGGACCGACCAGGGTCATCAGCCCGGCCAGCGACAGGCTGATGCCGATGGTTTTTTCTCTTTTCAGGAAATTAAACAGATACAGGGCGAGAGCGCCCAGCCCCAGTCCCAGGATCGCCAGAGAAAGCGTTAAAAAGGCGAAGGTGTAGAAAAATTCGGCCGAGAATATCCGCGTCCAGACCAGCTCCAGGGCTATCAGAGTGACGGACATCAGGGCGATGATTATAAATTTCGATTTGTTCATAGTACCCATCCCGTAATTGCTTTATTTTTTCCGTTGAATTTTTTTTGTAAAAGAAAAACTTCCGACCGGGCGGTCGGGGAATATTGACAACCGGGTTTTGCAGCGGTTTCTTTGGTGATATAAGATAAGTTCATACGCCTACAGCTATCTGTTACGAGAGCATTTTTAAAAAAGTTTCAAACCCGCCGGGCGGGGATTGAAGCCCTTACAAAAAACAACTGCTAATTTTTCTTGACTAAAAGACGATTTAATATATATTGGAGTGAATAAAATATTTGAATTATCTTTAGCCGGGAAAGGAGGACGTATTTACATGACAGCTGTTGTGGTAAAAGTTACGGGTGTAGTGCGTCCCGGGAGGAGCTTTTCTTGATTTTTCCCTTTCAATGAAAAACAGCGGCCTTCCATCGGGAAGGTTTTTTTATGCTTTTGACCGCGGATGCGCTTATCGGCCGCGGTTTTTTTTATTTGAATTTATTCAAAAGCCGCGGAAATTTTATAGACAGCGTTTATTTTTATATCCGAGAAAAGGAATATACGATGAATATATCAAAAGAAGAACTATCGGTGAGACTTAAGACCGAAAACTTTCCAATGTCGTCGAAATACGATCCGCACCTTGTTATCGAAAACCAGATGGGACCAAACGTGCTCTGGCTGACCGAATGGCTCTGCCGTGATATGTCGTTTGAACCGGGAGAGCGGGTTCTGGATATGGGCTGCGGCAAAGCGCTCAGCTCGATATTCCTGGCACGGGAGTTCGAGGTCGGGGTCTGGGCTGCCGACCTGTGGATCAAGCCTTCGGAAAACTGGCAACGGGTTTGTCAACAGAATTTGGCCGACCGTGTTTTTCCACTCCATACTGAGGCTCACGCCCTGCCTTTCGCGGAAGGATTTTTCGACAGTATTGTCAGTCTCGACTCCTATCATTACTACGGTACCGACGATTTGTATCTCGGTTATATGCTCTCGTTTCTGAAAACGGGTGGTAATATCGGGATTGTCGTGCCCGGTTTGATGCGCGAGTTCGACGGAGAGGTGCCGGAATACCTTACCCGCCGGCAGCCTTCCGGTTCGGTATTCTGGAACCCGGCTGAGTGTTTCAGTCTCCACACCTTAGACTGGTGGCGGCGACACTGGGAGCAGACCGGGCTGGTGAAAATAAAGAAGGCCGATATCCTGCCCGAGGGCTGGCAACTGTGGCTTAAATGGGCCGAACTGCTCGATGAACTGGGGACAGGATTCGACGACGAAGCCCCGGCGCTGAGAGAGGATCGGGGACGCTATCTCGGTTTTATCCGGCTGGTGGCCGAGAAAATTAAATAGTGAACAAGAAGAGGATATAACTAAAATGAATATATCAGATTTAGGCTGGAACAATTTTTTCCGGCAACATTTCGATTCGCATGAGCACGACGGAATGGTTCCCGCCCGGGTGAGCCGGGAATACAGGAATATCTACCATGTTATATGTAAGGCGGGGGAGTTGATAGCCGAGGTCTCGGGGCGTTTTCGTCATGAAGCGCGGTCGCGGGCCGATTTTCCCGCGGTCGGCGACTGGGTCGCGGTCTCATCCCGTCCGGGGGAAGCTCGTGCGACCATTCACCGGCTGCTGCCCCGCCGGAGCGGTTTTTCCCGCAAGGCGGTGCTTACGGGCGGGATGCCCGATACCGGCGGCAAGACCGATGAACAGATACTGGCGGCCAATATCGACACCGTATTTCTGGTGAGCGGTCTCGACGGCGACTACAACGTCCGCCGTATCGAACGTTACCTGACGGTGGCCTGGGACAGCGGCGCCGCTCCGGTGGTGGTGCTCAACAAGGTTGATATCTGCCCGGATATCGAGGTGGTGGTCGATGAAATCGCTCAAATCGCCATTGGCGTACCGGCGCTGACGGTAAGCGCTGCCCGGGATGAGGGGATGGATAAAATCGCCGGGCACATCCCGTCCGGTCGCACGGCGGTTTTTCTCGGTTCCTCGGGCGTGGGGAAATCGACAATCATCAACCG
>JAFGNW010000051.1 GCA_016926795.1 Candidatus Zixiibacteriota bacterium | reverse complement strand
GCCACCATAACCGAATTCATGTCGGCAAGAATGGCTTTTAAGACATCGAGTTTATTTTGAATCGTCTCGTTCATAGCATATTTAAAGATGATAATTCATGTCTTTAAATCATTACGTTTTTGGTTTCAATTTAGACAGGTTAAAATAGCGGGTAAAGGATGAAATGACAAGGCTTATTGATGCCGATTCATCTCGTGCTGTCAGGGCTCTGTCCCCGACAGCTTTATCGATTCCGAGAACGGTGTCAGGGTGAGACCCCTGACACCACATGAAATACCGACCGATTGCTCGTGCTGTCAGGGCTCTGTCCCTTACAGCAGATTGAAATGTTACTTTTTTATCGAACTCGGGTCCCAGACCAGTTCGAAATTGTTCGGCCCGACAATCAACTGCTTAACGAACAAGATATATCCTTCCTGGAGGGTTGACAGGGTAATGGTAACGGTGTCGCTGTAATGGAAGAGGGAGTCAAGCGGGTAGCTTAATTCGTCCTTAGCCTGTACCTCGGGCGGATTCCCCAGGAGACAGGGAAAATAAAGAGTGTCGTCGGTAGTGAAGACGCCGTTTCTGTCGGTGTAGCCGATTAAGGTCTGAACCGACGAAAGGCCGACTTCCATCACCAGAGCAAGGGTGTCGATGAAAATTGAATCCGGCTCGGCCACCCACCGGGTCTTAAGCCAGGCATAATAGTAGCCATATTTGATGGGCTGATTGAGAAAATCGGTACCGTCCCAGCCGACACCGACGGTTGTGGCCTGAAAATATTCCGAATCGAGTAATATTTTCACCGGGTTCCAGTAATAATCATACATTATCAAGGTTACATAACTATCTTCCGGCAGGGAAAACACGATTTCCGTCGAGACCTGCGGTTTCATCGATTTCTCGGTCATCGGGGTATAGTAGTAATGATTCATGCTGCCGATTCTTATCCCCTCGACCGGGTTGCCGAGAGTGTCAACCACGGTAACCGTGAAGAGATTGCCGGTCTCTTCCGGGCAGGTGGGGCAGTCGTCATCCGAACAGGACCCGACCATGAGCGCGAACAGTAAAAGAACCGAAAACGCTAATATTTGAAAATTGCTTTTCATTATAGGAATCTCCCCGGATAAGGTTTAGATATTTATTTTGGATATATAAGAAGTATATGAAAACCCATTTTCCCTGTCAACGGTTAATAACCACAGGCCGCTCGAGGCAGGTTTATCGATAAATACAGTTGAATATCCTGTCTTTTTTTTTATTTTGAAAACACATATCTTTAATCCTGTGAGGGGTGAATATGCTAAAATTCATTAAACTATCCTGGCTTTTAATTTTAATAATTCCGGGTTCGTCATATTCTTTCGATGGCGACCGTAGAGGTTTTACGGTGTCTTTCGGCCTGGGGATAGCTCCTTACGCCTACTGGGAGCGGGATTCGATCCCGATGGATAATGCCTCAGTCGGGCTCAGCTTGAGTTTTTCTCTCGGTTACGGATGGGACAGTCAAAACGAGGTTTTATTAAACCTTAACTTTTTTTTACCGGTTCCGACCTGCCCGATTTTGCCGATAATTTCATACAGGGATTGAACAGCATTCAATGGCGGCATTATTTTTCACCGGAACAGATAAGTTTCTTTACATCCGTAGGCGCCGGAATCCGGATTTTCGGTGTATATCGAAAATCGGATACGACCTCAAGTATTGAGGGGAATCGCGGTTTCGGCTATCAGGTCGGGTTCGGTTACCAGTTTCATAAGTATTTACTGGTCGGGTTGTATTATTCGGGTGGTAAAACCAGTTGTAACGATGTCCATTATCAGCATCATATCGTGCATGTGCTTGTGGAATTAGACGTTTTTTAATAAATCTTCAAAATCAGATGTGCCGTCAAGCATTCATTCATGACGGTTTTATTGTCGTTATTTCATCATATCTTATTTAAGAACAACCCCTTACAAAAAACCGGCGGGCCGGTAATTTCCTGTTGCTTTTTAGTCGATTACTTATATATTGAAAACCTGCCGGGGAGAAATCCGGCGGAATTTATGCCGAAGTGGTGAAACTGGTAGACGCGCTGCGTTCAGGGCGCAGTACTCGTTAGAGTGTGGGGGTTCGAGTCCCCCCTTCGGCATTTTTATATGCCTGATTTGACCAACCTGAGACCGAATTCAACCACCTTTCCCCAAAAATTGAATTTCCAAGGCAAAAAACCTACCCTTTTATATACCCGATTCATACCTACTGATACCTCATTGTGTTAAAATATAAAACGCCGATATTTGATATTCAGAGGGGGTTACACTGCCAATAACAGTGTTTTGGGCGGTGAGGCCGGGCCGGCGTTTACTTTAGAAATTTTCTCCAGCGCCTGCCTCACCAACCAAAAAAAGATGAAAAGACTACCAAAAATCCCGCCCGAACCGGGCGTTTTTTTTGCCGGAGAATTGGAAAAGATAAATTATCGCGATTATTCGTGTCTTAAAGACTCGACCGGGTTGGCCCAGGCGGCTTTGAGGGCGTAATAGCTGACGGCCACAAATGAAACTGTCAGAGTGATAAAACAGGCCTGGGCTATCGGCACCAAGCCGACGGTGGTATGGTAGGCGAAAGCCGACAGCCACAAAGAAGCCAGCAAGTAGCATAAAGGCAAAGCTATGGCGTTGGCGATAACAACCAGCTTGAGAAAATCAACCGAGAACATCCTGACGATAGCGACCGCCGAGGCGCCCATGACTTTACGTACCCCGATCTCCCTGGTGCGCTGCTCGGCGGAATAGGCCGCCAGGCCCATTAGTCCCAGGCAGGAGATAAGTATCGTAAGACCGGCGAAGAACTTGATAATCTGACCCATATATTGCTGCCCGCGATACATCGAATTGTAAACATCATCGTAAAACTGCAACCGCAGCGGATAGTCCGGGTTGAACTTCTTATATATTGACCCGATATAATCAACCGTCTCATCAATATTGCCTGGGCCGAGCCGGGCGAAAAGATAACTGTAATTAACCGGGTAGTTAGAACTCAACGACTTAAGAAAAATAATCATCGGCTCGATTCCCTGGTAAAGCGGCTTGAAATGGAAATCTTTCATAACCCCGATAATTTTGAAACCCGTCCCATCCTGCCGGTAAATCGATTTCCCGATAATATCCTTATCTCCAATGATCCCGGCGAAAGCCTCGTTGACAACGATTTCACCGGTCGCGTAAGAGGCTGTGGCCGCCTGGTCTTTCCGGTAGAATTCTCCCCGATCCATGGAACAGCCGAAAGTCTCAATAAAATCCGGGTCGGTATAGAAAAAAGTGACCAGGGGGTCGATATTGGGGTCTTTCTCAGCCCAATTCCAGCCGCTGCCGTTGGTGTATACAAAACCGGGTACCCGCGAGGTCAGGGAAACGTAACGGATTCCCGGATTCTGCAGCAGTTCCTCCCTGACTATATCATACCTGTCCGGCAGGGAGCCGTCGAGGGCGAAATAAACGAGACGTTCCTTGTCGAAGCCGATATCGGCCTCGCGCATATAATCGACCTGCTTGAGAATTATAATCGTGAAGATTATCAAAACGATAGAGAGGACAAACTGGAAAACGACGAGAAATTTCCTGAAAGCGACGGCGGCGATACCGCAACTGAAAACACCCTTAAGGATTCGGACCGGCTGAAAAGAGGACATGTACAGCGCCGGGTAACTCCCGGCCATGAAACCGGTCATAAAAATCACACCTATCAGACCGAAAGCCAGATATTGGTTATGTAGGAAATCGAGCGTCAATTCTTTACCGACAAAGCGGTTGAATTCGGGCAAAAACAATTCAAGGAGCATGATTGCCAACACGAAAGATAAAAGCACGAGCAGAAACGACTCGCCGTAGAACTGGATGATGATGTGTCTCTTGGAAGCTCCGGAGACTTTCCGCAGGCCGATTTCCCTGGCCCGGTTGACGGCGCGGGCGGTGGCGAGATTCATGAAATTTATGCAGGCGATGACCAGGATAAACAGGGCGATTATCGAAAAGAATATCACGTTGCCAATCCGACCGGGGCTGTAGCCCATGCCGTACAGGTAAAAATCCTTATAAGGAGAGAGAAAGAGGTCCAGTGAGTAATTACCGGCCCGGTTGACCCGGTCGACAATCTTCTTGCCGACCGCCTCGTATGACGCATCTTGGTCAAGCAGGACATAAGTACTGACGCTCCAGTTGTCAAACTGGTCTAGATAACCGGGGTCATTCCAGAGCATCGGCAGTGACTCGAAAGGGAGCAGAACATTGAAACGGAAGGTGGTATTTGACGGAAGGCTTTTAAGCACGCCAGTGACGGTAAAATTATAGCGCCCCTCGATATTTATATTTTTCCCCAGCGGGTCATCATCGCCGAAAAACTTTTTCGCCGTTTCTTCGGTAAGAACGATAGCGTTCGGTTTGACCAGGGCGGTGGTCTTGTCCCCCCTTAACAAGGGGAAAGAAAACATTTCGAAAAAATTCTGGTCGGTGGCGTGACAATTCTCCCGGATAGATTTGTTATTGGCACTTAAAACCAGACTGCCTGCCTGGGTGAAACGGGCGGTTTTCACTATTTCCGGGTATTCGATTTCCAGGGCGGGTCCCAGTGCCGGCGGCGTGCCGGGCCCGGTGACGATTCTCTCGCCGAAATGAGCGTTACCACCCACAACATACAACCGGTCGCCGAGTTCATGGAAACGGTCAACCGTGAACTCGCTGAGCGACCAGAGCAGAATAAGAATACAGCAGGCCATGCCGATAGCCAGGCCGGCAATATTAACGAAAGAATAGATTTTGAACTTGATTAAATTTCGAAAGGCGATTTTGAAATAATTTTTAAGCATGAACCATTCACATCAAATGAACTTATATATAAGACAGCCCGCCTTAAAACCTGGAAAAGACCGATGATGATGCCGGACATTATCTCATAAACATTTCAAAAGTATAAAGAACAAGAGTTCTATTATTATTTTCAATAAGAGCCACAACATATTTATATTACCCCCAAAACCGGAAAAAATTTATTTACGATCCTACCAAAAAAAATTTTCATAAAGAATTTCAATACTCCTGAAAAACACAAACAGCAATATCTATACCAAAAAGGTCATCTTATTGTAATACAAGCAATAAGTGATATGGTGACGTGCCCCGACATGTTCGAAAGTGTACAAAAGGTGTCCGTTAACGAACATCCCGTACAAACGCCCGACCTCGATACCTAAAACGGACGTTACTCAGCTTTGAATCGTGGAACGGGACCGGTGGTGAAATTTTAATTTCAATATATCATCTACCTTCAACCGTTATATCTTAGAAACATTGGGAGGATTTCATTTTTTTTATTATTGCCAATATTAAAAGAATATGATATTTATTTGACGTCGAATTTTGATAACCTGAAAGAAATTATGGATATAGTAAACTGGTTCACCGGCTTGAGCCCGGTCGTGCAGGCGCTGATCGGGACTATCTTTACCTGGTTCATGACGGCGGCGGGGGCGGCGGGAGTTTTTATGACCCGCGAATTGAGCCGCAAAACGCTCGATGCCATGCTCGGTTTTGCCGCCGGGGTAATGATTGCCGCCAGTTTCTGGTCGCTTCTGGCCCCGGCCATCGAGATGTCCGAAAGCGGCTCGTTGCCGGCCTGGGTGCCGGCACTGGTGGGCTTTCTGGGTGGGGCTTTCTTCTTGCGGCTGATTGATCTCATCCTGCCGCACTTGCATATCGATATGCCGATGTCCGAAGCCGAGGGAATCCATACCCACTGGCATCGCACCACCCTGCTGGTGCTGGCTATCACCCTGCACAATTTTCCCGAGGGCCTGGCTGTGGGCGTGGCTTTTGGAGCCATCGCCGCCGACCTGCCGTCGGCTTCCCTGGCCGGGGCGGTGGCCCTGGCGCTGGGTATCGGTATTCAAAATCTCCCCGAGGGTCTGGCGGTGTCAATGCCCCTGCGACGCGAAAAGATTTCACGTCTGAAAAGTTTCTGGTACGGTCAGCTTTCCGGTTTAGTAGAACCGATCGCCGGCGTTCTCGGAGCAACCCTGGTAATTATCGCCCAGCCCATTCTCCCTTACGCCCTGGCGTTCGCCGCAGGCGCCATGATTTTTGTCGTGATCGAGGAACTCGTTCCCGAATCCCAGACCGGCGGCCATTCGCACGCCGCCACTCTCGGCGCTATTCTCGGTTTCGCGGTAATGATGACGCTTGATGTCGCCCTGGGATAGTGAATATTTTTTCAGTCAACCTTAATCAATGGAATAAAAAAAGCCGGTTACAATCCCCGGCTTTGAATTTTTAACTTTCAGTGCTTAAAAATCATAACAGCAGATTTCTTTGTCTCTGGCGTAATATACTTTCGATTCCGTATTATCTATATCGTAAATCGGAGTCTTGTCCTGTAAAAACAGGGTACTAACAATAGCACCGGTTTGTTTATTGATTTTTACTAAAGCCGGTTTCGAGAAATTTTTATTATGACCGTATTGCTCCTTTTTCCCCAGTTCCTCAAGAGTGGGTTTAGTTTCGGTCAGCATGTACACATAATTGTCAGAGATAACCGTGGCTTTAAATCGCGGAAATCGATAATTAACCGGCGCATAGGTTGGCAAGGCGCCTGCTACCATATAATAACCCAGGGTGTAACCGGCAAGGCTGCTGACTATAGTCGCAAATTTTAAAAGGCCGCTTACTCCCGGAGCCTTACAATAGGTATGAAAAACCTTTTGCCCCTGTCCGTTCACCAGCATCAGGTTCTGAGATGAAACCAGGAAATAACCATCGTCCGTCCGCTTCATGTAAGCCGGTGACTCTTTACCGTCAAATTTTAAATCCCTGGCGAATTCGGCATAGCTGCCGTCATTAATATCGACGGAATAAATCTTCTTATCGGAATAGATAAGAAGGCTGTTGTCCCGAATGATGAAATTTGTCGTCAGACCGTCTTTCAGCTTGTTGAAGGGTTTTTCCCAGAGAGGTTGTCCGCTCCGGGGGTCAAGTAAAATGATAAAAGGCTTACCGTTTTTTCCCTTATTATCCGACTCTCCCCAGACAAGCATCCCGTTATCGACAAATTCCACATGTCGGGGTATGCCCCGAAGTTTGACCGGCTCTTCCCATAATTTGGTGCCGTCTATCGTCCTCAAGGCAAAAAGGTAATTTCGGCAGGGAACGTATACAATTTCCCGGTCGGGGCTCAACGCCATCGGCATATAACCCTCTACCAGAACGGGGGGTTTGAACGGGTAAATTTCGGATTTCCATAATAATTCTCCGGTTCCAACATTCCATCTACGAACGTATTTCCTGGACATGTAGGTGATAATTGTTTCCTCGGTATCGAACAGCGGCACCTGATTGCCGTTAATAACCTTCTCCGTACCGTCGGTGACTATCATGCTGAAGGTTTCGGGTTTTTCCTCGTCAAAAAAATTCTCGTTGCGCCATAAAATATTCCCGGTTGCCAGGTCAACTAACTGCATTATATCATTATCCTGCTCATCACGACCGTAAGCCATAAGAGCTTTTAGAGACCTCACGAGAAAATTTCCCTGACATGAAAATAAACCGAGATCACGGCTGGTCCAGATTACCCGGCCGCTTTCATAATCGAGCAGGTTCAGAATACAATGACCGTGCCGCGTCAGGGCGCTGGTTCGCTCGTCTCTCTCTTCAACGATTATCAGTTGTTCTGCAATAGCATAAGGCGTGCCCGGGATGAAGCTGAAATAGTCGGAATGAATATCCGAAAGATTATCGACAGTCCAGAGCGGCTGGCCGCTGTCCTTGTCAAGACAAATTAAATTCTCTTTAGTTCCGACAATGAGATTATCATTTGGTGAAAACTTCTGCCATTCGACATCTTTATCGACAGTTACTTTCCAGACCGGGTCCGGCAAAAGGTTAGCCGCCAGCCCGCTTAATATAAGCAGAGAATAAATGATAAAAAGAACAGGGAAAAAAAATCTTGGTTTGATGCGCATATACTCCCCCGTCAAAGTTGTGAGACTAAAATTAATTACATACTTTAAGTAATCCGTAAAATATTATTCTTTTTAACTGTCGGATAAAAATAAAAAAGAACGCCGCCCGAGACAAGTACAAACTGCTCCACGCAAAACGTTTTCCAATAAGCCGCCCATGAAAACTGAAACAAGAGCAGGTCATCCCGGAAAAGACTGCTTTGACACATCAATTAAGACACAGACTCGCAACAGGTTACGTTTCCTTGAAACATATCTACGAATATATTCGTAGATTACTTTGGAGAGACTTAAAATATAACCTTGTTGTAAAGGCCTTCTTAAAAAAGGGTACAATAATTATGACCAAAAAAAAGAACATAAATCCTACCGATGCCGAGCTGGACATCCTGCGGGTGTTATGGTCGCACGGACCCGGAACGGTCAAAGAGATACACGAACAGCTCCCCGGCAAACCACCCCGGGGTTATACCACCGTTTTGAAACTGTTGCAAATCATGAGCGAGAAAGACCTGGTTGCCCGCGATGAAAGACGGCGCGCCCATGTTTATCGGGCCTGTTACAGTATCGAGTACACCCAGCGGAAACTTCTTTCCCGGCTGATGGACAAAGCTTTTGATAGCTCCGCCGGCAAACTGGTGGTACAGGCTCTATCGGCCAAACCGGCCAGCCGTGAAGAACTCCAGGAAATCCGCAGGCTGCTCGACAAGCTCGAGGGAGGTAAAAAATAATGAACGGTCTTTTTTCTATAACGGGCGAACTGGCCCGACCGGTTTCCTGGGCCCTGTTCGACTCCCTCTGGCAGGGTGCCCTGGTGGCGGCCGGATTGTACCTGCTGCTGTTTTTGTTTCGTCACCAAAAACCGCAGTTGCGATATATCATCGCCAGCACGGCAATGCTTGCCGTGCTGGCTTTGACGATTAACTCCTTCGTAAGCTATGTCAAGGTCACACGAGTAACTGAAACCGTCGCGTCAATGGAATCTCCTTCGCCACCGGAAGCAGGCAGGGTCGCTACCGCCGACCCGGAAGGAGCGACGGGCAGTCAATTCTCGACCCCGCTGACTTTTAAAATAAGAAACGCCCTTAACCCCTGGCTGTTTTTCGCCTGGCTGACCGGTGTGATGTTCATCACTCTTTATCACCTGGCGGGCTGGTACCGGACCCGGGAGTTGCTTATTAAAGGAGTTGAAGAATTTGACTCTGCTCGTCGGGACCGAATGAAAAAGTTGATTCATAAAGTGGGTGTAAAAAAACCGGTTCGGCTTGTCAGGTCGTTCATCGCCGAGATCCCCTGCGTGGTCGGGTGGGTAAAACCGATGGTGCTGATTCCGGCAGGTATTTTGAGCGGTTTGACCGAGGACGAGCTGGAAATGATAATAATCCATGAACTGGCGCATATCCGGCGCCATGATGTTTTAATAAATTATCTGCAGGCGGTTATGGAAACCCTGTTTTTCTTCAATCCTGCCATATGGCTGATATCTCACCGGATTCGCCTCGAGCGGGAACACTGCTGTGACGATGCCGCCGTAAAAATAACGGGAGACAAAATGAAATACGTAAAAGCCCTGACCAATCTGGAAGAGACGCGTGCTGTGACGGCGCATCTATCCCCGGCGGCCAAATCCGGGCCGCTCCTGGAGCGAATCCGGCGAATCGTCGCCGATCCCGGTCCCACCAGAAAAACCGGCTCCGTAATCGTCAACTTAATATCGGTAATTATCATCGTCGGTGCCGTTTTTACGATCCAGAGTATCCTGCCGGACCGGGCTACCGCCGAGGTCAATCTGACATCCACCGAGGTTTTCGAAGTTCAGAAGGACGATATCCGGGGAACGTGGGAAATCGACGACAACCGTCGCGACCGGCAAATCAGAATCGAATTCCGGCGGCGTTTGTCAGATCACATATCGCTTAACTGGAGTTATGAAGAGTTGGATTTAAAATCCGGCGATAATGCCCGGTTTAAGTGGGAAACCGACGCCGGGACGTTCTTTTTCCAAGGTTTCCTCGAGGAGGAGGATGGTCTGTTCTGGGGCGAGGGGGATTGTTATTTCCGGGCCAGCCGGGATTATATGGACCGTATGCGCGAACTGGGATACAATATCAAAACGGAAGAAAAGTGTCTGACCCTGGCGGTACACAATATAACGCTCGATTTCGCCGAAGGTTTCAGCGAACTGGGTTATGACCTTTCACTCGACCGGCTGGTGGAATTCCATATTCACGGCGTCACTCCCGAATACGTAAAAGAAATGTTCGAGCTGGGTTATGACAAACTCAGCGAAGACAAGCTGGTGGAGATGAAGATACACAAGGTTAGCCCTGAATTTGTCCGGGAGTTGATCAAATGGGGGGTCAAAGACCTCAGCGCCTCGGAACTGGTTACTATGAGCATCCACGGCGTAGACCCGGGTTATATAAAAGAATTTCACGACCTGGGTTATGATGATTTCAGTTCTTCGAAGCTGGTAGAGATGAGAATTCACGGTGTCTCCCCCGGTTTTGTCAGGGACCTTCAAGAACTGGGTTATGAAAACCTGAGCTCCTCCAAACTGGTGGAGATGCAAATTCACGGCGTCGACCTCTATTTTATCAAGGGTTTGGCCGAACTGGGTTACAAGGACATCAGTCCCTCGAAACTCGTCGAGATGAAAATCCATAATGTCTCTCCTTATTATATCAAGGAACTGGCCGAAGTCGGCTATAACGAAATCGACCCCTCGAAACTGGTCGAGATGCGCATCCATGGGGTCGATAAATCCTTCATCGCCCAGATGCAGGACCGGGGTTACGACCTCACTCCCGACGAGTTGATAGAATACAAGATTCAGGGTGATTTCCCGAAAAGGAAAAAACGCATATACTGATAAGTTTTCACGGATAATATCCCGCCCGGCGGCTTTTCGTTTTTATTCACTTGAAATAAAAACGTTTGAGCCTTATATTTCGCTCATGAACTGAAAACAGGATGCCTGTGTATGTGTAACCGGTGAAAAGAAGCAAAAAAAATCCGATCATCACCCGTCGCGATATCCCCCTCGTCAAACCGCACCTGGTCGATGTAACCTCGGTGTTCAACCCCGGCGCTGTCAAATACAAAGACAAATATCTGCTCCTGTTGCGCGTGCAGAACCGCGGCCGGGAAACTTTTCTTATGAAAGCCGTCAGCGACAACGGCGAAGATTTCACGGTCGACGACCGCATCATCCGTTTCGAGGGTATCGAAAAAGTCAGCAAAAAAATCTACCATATTTACGACCCGCGCATCACCCGCCTTGAAGATAAATATTATATTATGGTAGCGCTGGATATGGAAAATTCCTGCCGCCTGGGCCTGGCTGTCACCGAGGATTTCAGGGAATATCGATGGCTGGGAATAGTGTCGGACGATGACAACCGCAACGGCGTGCTTTTCCCGGAAAAAATAAACGGCCGGTATCTGCGCTTCGACCGTCCCAACCGAAGCCGTCTTGAAAGCGGCGTGAACTCCGGCGAAGCTGTTTTTCTGTCCGATTCTGACGACCTTCGCCATTGGCGGCCGTTGGTTTCCGTTTTGGAGGGGCGGCGGCATTACTGGGATGAACGCCCCGGCGCCGGACCGCCGCCGGTTAAAACCACCAAGGGCTGGCTTCTGGTCTATCACGGTATCGCCGAACATTTCCGGAGCGTCAACATTTACCAGGCCGGCGCAGCCCTGTTCGACCTTGACAATCCCGCCCGTCTGGTCGCCCGCAGCCGCTATAACATCCTTGAACCGCGAGAACCGTACGAACTGACCGGCCAGGTGCCCAATGTCGTTTTTCCGAGCGGCCTGATAGTCGAACGATACGACCGTAACGGTTTCGCCGAACCCGACAGTCCGGTTTACCTCTATTACGGCGCTGCCGATACCTCGGTGTGTCGGGCCGCAACCACCGTCAAGGAACTTCTCAACACCTGTTATGAAGGGAATGACCGTGAGTAAAAAAACAACGGGTAAAAGCTGGTTGTATATACCGATGGCCTTATTTATTGCAACTATTATTATCGGTCTTCTGGTTATTTCGATTTACCGTCAATCTGATGACCGGCATTCGGAAAAAATTACCGACGAAACGCTGCCGACACCGCAGATTGAATTCGCCCCCCGGCATTATATCTGTTACCGTGCGTCCGGACCGGTGGTTATCGACGGCCGCCTGGAAGAAGAAGCCTGGTGGGAGGCGCCATGGACGGAAGCTTTTATCGATATCGAGGGAGAACTGAAACCGCCTCCTCGTTTCAACACCCGTGCTAAAATGCTCTGGGACGATACCTACTTCTACGTTGCAGCGGAGATGGAGGAACCCGATGTATGGGCGACCCTGCGGGAGCGCGACGCGGTTATTTACCATGATAACGACTTCGAGGTTTTTATCGACCCCGACGGCGACGCCCATGAATACTATGAGCTGGAGGTTAACGCTTTCAACACCCAGTGGGATTTGCTTTTATTAAAACCCTACCGCGACGGCGGCCCGGCAGTCAACGCCTGGGATATAAAGGGACTAAAAACAGGTGTGTATATCGACGGAACCCTGAACAAACCGGGCGACCGGGACAACGGCTGGGGTATCGAAATCGCCTTCCCCTGGGAAGTACTCAAAGAATGCGCCCATACCCAAACGCCGCCGGGGGACGGTGACCAGTGGCGGATCAATTTTTCACGGGTCGAATGGCAGACGGATATCAAGGACGGACGATACGTGAAAAAAACCGACTCCACCGGCAACCGGATTTTGAGCGAGGATAACTGGGTCTGGTCACCGCAGGGTTTGATTGCTTTGCACTACCCGGAAATGTGGGGTCTGGTGCAATTTTCCGACCGAATTCCCGACAGCGGCGAAGGGGTCGAATTCGAATCCCGACCCGAGGAAAGCGCCGCCTGGCCGCTGTGGCGGATTTATTACGCCCAGCGTACGCACTACCTGCAATACGGCCGGTACACGGAGGATACTACCCGGCTGGATATAACCGCCGGGATGAAACCCGAAGGTTACCGCTGGCCTCCGGAATTCCATATTACACCGAATCAATTTGAAGCGAGTCTGGAACGTATTAAAGACAAGCACAAACTGCACATTGACCAGACAGGTCGCATCTGGAAGGACTGATGAACTGAATAAACGACACCAAGGCGAAAGGTTGCAATTAAGATGACGACAATCGACTGGACCATCGTTTTTGCCATTCTGGCCTTCATGATTCTCTCCGTGATAGCGAGTAAAACCCTGATGCGCAGCGTGGCGGATTTCCTGGCCGCCGGTCGCTCGGCGGGGCGATATATTATATGCGTATCCTCCGGCATCGCCGCTCTCGGCGCCATTACCATCATCGCCAACCTGGAAATGAATCTGATCGCGGGCTTTTCCATGTCCTGGTGGGGATTGACAATGGGGCTGGTGGTGCTGATCGTCAAGGTATCCGGCTGGGTCATTTACCGTTTCCGGCAAACCCGCTGCCTGACCCTGGCGCAGTTTTTCGAGGTTCGTTACAGCCGCAAATTCCGGATTTTCGCCGGAATTATCTGCTTTATGTCCGGTATTATAAATTTCGGCATTTTCCCGGCGGTGGGCGCGCGCTTTTTCATCTATTTCTGCGGTCTGCCGCTTTCGGTTTCGGTTTTCGGCCTGGACATATCGACTTTCCCGCTGGTGATGATTATTCTGCTCTCCATCTCGCTGTATTTCGTATTCACCGGCGGTCAGATAGCGATTATCATCGCCGATTTCTTTCAGGGCATGTTCATCAGCATCGTTTTTGTCGTCTTGCTTTTATTTATTTTCGCGACCTTGAACTGGACGCATATTTTCGAGGCGCTGGCGGCAGCGCCTACCGAAGCTTCGCTCATCAATCCCTATCACACCAGCGCCGTCAAGGATTTCAATTTCTGGTACTTTCTGATCGGCGTAATCGGGGTGCTGTACGGGGCGATGTCCTGGCAGGGTACGCAGGGTTACAACGCCTCCGCCCGGAGCGCCCATGAAGCCAAAATGGGGGGCGTGCTCGGCAGCTGGCGGGAGTTGCCGCAGACTCTCTTGTTTCTTTTCGTTCCAATCGTCGCCTACACGATTCTAAACCATCCGAGTTATACTGATATCTCGAACTCCGTAAACAGCGCTATCGCCGACTTGGACTCCGAAGCGGTCAGGAGCCAGCTCAAAGTACCCCTGGTGCTTTCACACCTTCTGCCGCGAGGCTTGATAGGCGCGTTCGTAGCCGTCATGCTGGCCGCTTTTATCAGCACCCATGACTCTTATCTGCATTCCTGGGGCAGTATCCTCATTCAGGATGTCATTATGCCCTTCCGGAAGCGACCTTTCTCACCCCGGCAACATCTAAAAGTTCTGCGTCTGGCCATCCTGTTTGTCGCAGTTTTCATTTTTACTTTCAGCCTGCTGTTTCGCCAGAGCCAGTATATTCTGTTGTTTTTCGCCATCACGGGCGCAATTTTCGCCGGTGGTTCCGGGGCGGTAATAATCGGCGGGTTGTACTGGAAACGCGGCACCGCCGCCGCCGCCTGGGCAGCTATGCTTACCGGTTCGTCCATCGCCGTCGGGGGCATCATCATCCACCAACTGGAGGCCGATTTCTTCATCAATGGCCAGATGTTCTGGGCCATCGGTATGTTCGCAAGTACGGTTATTTATGTCACGGTATCGCTGCTGGGCAAACGCCGGGTGCACGATATGGACAAACTCCTGCACCGCGGACGGTACGCTATCGAGGGGGAATTGAAAGTGGTCGAGAAGGTCCCCTCCCGCGGCTGGAAATTATTCGGTATGGGCAGGGAGTTCACCCGGTTCGACAAGTTCATTTATATCGCTAACTATATCTGGACCGGCGCCTGGACGATTGTCTTCATCGTCGGCACGGTCTATAATCTTACCCATGAAGTGAGCGACAAAGCCTGGATGGCATTCTGGAAAATTTATTTATATATTCAATTGGGGCTGGCTATCATAGTCATTTTCTGGTTCGCTATAGGCGGTTTCAAGGATTTGAAAGTGATGATACACCGCCTGCGTACGATGAAGCGCGATGACCGCGACGACGGCTTTATCACGCGGGAATCCCGGGAGACCGAATGAAAGACGAGGATACCTTGAACAGCGAAAAGAATATATTGACGCGAACAGAGAAATTCTCCGAACGAATTGCACAAAAAATCATAAAGGTACAGATTCCTTTCGAAATCGAGTTCGCGCATACGGTCGAACCGGTGCCGTTTGAACGGCGTTTGTCGATGACCTATAAAAAAATCGGCGAAGGTGAACGCTGGGGGCAAACCTGGGAAAGCGCCTGGTTTCACCTGCAGGGTACCATCCCCGAATCCCGGCCAAATGATAAGATTGTCGCCCGGCTCGATTTCTCCGGCGAGGGGCTGGTATACGACAGCGCCGGCCGGATGCTTCAGGGCATCAGCAACGGCTCGGTCTTCGCATCCGATTTCAGCAGGGATATCGTACCTTTGTTCGACCGGTGCGCCGGCGGTGAAAAAGTCGAGCTGTGGGTCGAAGCCGCCGCCAGCGGTTTGTTCGGTGTTTTCACCGAACCCGACCCGGCCCCGGATTCCCCCAAACGCTATGGCCTGTACGATGCTGTCGTCAATGCCGCCAGACTCTGCCTGTTCGAAGATACCGCCCGGCATTTCTGGCTGGATTTGAAAATCGTCCGGGGCTTTTTGAAACATCTGCCGGAGAATTCTCCGCGCCGAGGACAACTGCTTGAGGCCGTCGACAAAACGATTGATATTTTCGAAGGCGACGAAGAAAATATCGAGCGCTGTCGCGACGAATTGAAAGCGGAGCTGTACCGCCCGGCAGAAAAGACATCGCTGTCGGTGGCGGCGGTGGGTCATGCCCACATCGACACCGCCTGGCTCTGGCCGGTATGCGAAACCGTTCGCAAGTGCGCCCGCACTTTCGCCAGCCAACTGGCTCTCATTGAAAAATACCCGGATTACATTTTCGGGGCGTCCCAGCCCCAGCATTATCAATTCGTAAAAGAGCATTATCCCGAACTTTATCAGCGCATCAAAAAAGCCGTTGCCGCGGGGCGCTGGGAACTCCAGGGCGGCATGTGGGTCGAGGCCGACTGTAACCTGACCGGCGGCGAATCGCTCATCCGCCAGATTCTGCACGGTAAAAACTTTTTCAAAGACGAGTTCGGTCTCGAGGTCGATAATCTCTGGCTGCCCGATGTTTTCGGTTACAGCGCCGCTCTGCCGCAGATACTCCAAAAGAGCGGCATCAAATATTTCCTGACTCAGAAATTATCCTGGAACCAGTACAACGTCTTTCCCTATCATACGTTTATCTGGCGGGGTATCGACGGCAGCGAGGTGCTGACCCATTTCCCCCCGGAAAACAATTATAACAGCCAGCTCGGCACGGACTTTCTCCTCCCAGCCGTCGAGAATTTCAAGGAAAAGGATATCATCGGAGAATTCTTGAGCCTTTTCGGCGTAGGCGACGGCGGCGGTGGTCCGAAAGAGGAAAATATCGAACTGGGCCTGCGCATGGCTGACCTCGAGAACGCCCCGCGAGTACGTTTTGCCGCGGCTAAAGATTTTTTTGAAAAACTTGAGAGGCACAGAGCGCGATTACAAACCTGGGAGGGCGAATTGTATCTGGAACTGCACCGGGGAACTTTTACTACTCAGGCACTGGTGAAAAAAGCCAACCGGCGGCTGGAACACAAACTGCGAGCGGTGGAAATGCTATATTCCTGCCTGCCGCTCGAACGCTACCCCGCCGGGGAACTGGACGCCGTCTGGAAAAAAGTTTTAATCAATCAGTTCCACGATATCCTTCCCGGCTCCAGCATCACCAAAGTTTACGAAACCACCCACCGCGAACACCGGGAAGCGCTGAAACAATGCAATGGCTTAATCAGCCGGGTAGCGGACGGGCTTTTTGAGAGAGATGCAAATTCTTTGACGCTGTTCAACAGCCTGGGCTTCCCTTTCGAGGACGCGGTGGAGCTTCCCTCATCATGGCGCGGCTGCGGCGTTATCGATGAAAAGGGGCAGCGCCCGGCTCAGGAGTTGGAAGGCGAACGGACGGTTGCGCTGGTGAATGTAGAGCCTTATTCTTTCACTACTCTATACAAATTAAAGGAGTCGGCGCCTGTAAGTCTGGCGGGGGACGATTTAGTCCTCGAAAACGACCTCGTCCGTTATGAATTTGACAAAGACGGCATTCTGATTGAAGCTTATGACAAGGAAAAGAACCGCGATATTCTTGCGGCCGGCGGTAAAGGGAACGTTTTTACTCTATACGAAGACCGCCCCAAAAACTGGGACGCCTGGGATATCGATATCACTTACGAGGAGATGCCTCTGGAAAACGCCCGGGAGGCGGGGACGAATGCGTCATGGCGAGGCTCCGTCCGCCGGGGATTGCGATTTAAATTGACCATCGGGCAGTCGGAAATCGAACAGACCGTTTATCTCACCTCGAACTGCAAGCGGCTCGATTTCGTTACCCGGGTCGTCTGGCGGGAAAACCATAAAATGCTGCGGGTGGCATTCCCGGTCAACATCAAATCCGACCGGGCGGCATTTGATATCCAATACGGTTACCTGATGCGCAACACCCATCGCGAGACTTCATGGGACAAGGCCAAATTCGAGGTACCCGCTCATCGATACGCCGACCTGTCCGACGACAATTACG
The DNA here is from genome assembly GCA_016926795.1 of Candidatus Zixiibacteriota bacterium. Classification (GTDB taxonomy): domain Bacteria; phylum Zixibacteria; class MSB-5A5; order GN15; family FEB-12; genus JAFGNW01. Next base: position 4,510 of record JAFGNW010000051.1, on the reverse strand, counting down.
GCACAGCCCTGCTTAACGACTGCAAGTACGGTTACAAAGTGCTGGGAAACGTCCTCGATCTGAATCTTCTGCGCTCGCCCACCTACCCCGACCCGGATGCCGACCGGGGGCGGCACGAGTTTACCTACAGCCTCCTGCCGCACAGCGGTGATTTGACACACTCCGATGTTCAGGCGCACGCCGCCAGGCTTAACCAGGGACTGGAAATATTCGAAGGCTATAAAAATGTTAAAACCGTACTTCCCGCCCGTGTTAGCGGCGAGGGGCTTTCGCTTGAAGTCATCAAAAAAGCGGAACAAGAAAACTGTCTCGTCATAAGAATAGTTGAAACGCACGGGCGCGAATCGAAAGGCACCCTGACCGTAGAGGATACCTCCGCCCGACTGGTCGAAACCGACCTGATGGAATGGCGTGAGTTCGGCGAACATGATTGCTCACAGCCGATGGAGCTGACTTTGAAACCTTTCGAGATCCTGACTTTCAAACTCAAAACCGGGTGGCATTAAATGTCATCGTCGTTGAATATCATCCCCGCGCCCGTAAGCGCGGATAGAGGAAGCGGCTCGTTCACTTTAAGCAAGAGCACCGCTATTGCCCTTGACCGGGATAGAGATTTGGTAAAGGTCCTGGCTGATTATTTAAAAAAGCAAATCGAATCCTTTTTCAATATCCGGTTAGAAAATTCACCGCGGGTGAATCGAGACGACAGAGAAAATGTAATTTTACTCGCTTTGGAAGAAAACAAACCGGGGCACACACCGGAGGAATATCAACTTGAGGTCAATGAAAAGCGGGCTACTATCAGGGCATATAACGAAGCCGGACTTTTTTACGGGATACAGACATTAATTCAATTAGCAGAACCGGACGGTGCTGACGGTTTTAAAATCCCGGGGGTTTTTATAGAGGACCGGCCGCGTTTTGACTGGCGGGGGATGCACCTCGATGTCAGCCGGCATTTTTTCGATACCAACGAAATAAAAAAATATATCGACCTGCTGGCCCTGCACAAAATGAATATCTTTCACTGGCATCTCACCGATGACCAGGGCTGGCGCGTCGAGATAAAAAAATACCCGCAACTGACCGATATCGGAGCCTGGCGCATTGATAAGCACGGAGTCAAATATGGCGGTTTCTACACTCAGGAGGATATCCGCGAAATTGTCGCTTACGCCGCTTCGAGATTTGTCACGGTCGTCCCGGAAATTGACATCCCCGGTCACACCTCCGCCGCCCTGGCTGCCTGCCCCGATTATTCCTGTACCGGCGGGTCTTTCGAAGTCCCTAATCGCTGGGGTGTGTTCGAGGACGTGCTCTGCCCGGGTAAAGACGAAACCTTCGTCTTCGTCGAAAACGTTCTTTCGGAGATATGTGAACTCTTTCCCGGTGAATATAGCCATGTCGGCGGTGATGAATGCCCGACTGTCCGCTGGAAAAAATGTCCCCACTGCCTGGCGAGAATCAAGAACGAACGGCTCTGTGACGAAAATGAACTGCAGGGGTATTTCATGAAACGGGTCGAGAAAATTCTGACGGCCCGCAACAAAAAAATGATCGGCTGGGACGAGATCCTCCAGAGCGGACTGCCGCGAAGCGCGGCGGTGATGGCCTGGCGTGATACAAAATACGGTCTGGAGGCCGCCCGGACCGGGCACCGGGTGGTCATGTGCCCGATGTCGCACTGTTATTTCGATTTTTACCAGGCGAAAGAGAACGAACCCAGAGCTATCGGCGGCTTTCTTCCGCTTGCGAAAGTTTACGAATTCGAACCGGTGCCGAAAGGACTCAACGAAACCGAAAGCCGCCGCATTCTCGGCGGACAGGGCAATGTCTGGACGGAATATATGCCCGTTTTCAAACACGTCGAATACATGGCGGTGCCGCGCCTTTGCGCCCTGGCCGAAAAGCTCTGGTCGCCGGGCGGAAAAAATGATTTTGAAAATTTCATACAACGTCTGGAACATCACTATCGACGCCTTGACCGCCTGTCCGTCAATTACCGCCGTTATTGATACTCGCACAAACAAATCGATAACCTCAAATCAACAGTCCGAGCTTCGCGATTTGTGACACCTGAGAAAATATCCCTACAAAAAAGTATATTTTACCCGGCTTAAATTGTATCCGGAAAATTATCTTTAAAAAATTATTGCCAAACCGGTATCATCGGCGCATATTGTCGCATGGATTTCCCGCAATTTTTTCTGGATTTTTTCGGCAACCGGTTGCTTATCGCCGTTATAGCCAGTATTCACGTTTTCATTAACCATCCCCTGGCGGTCGGCGCCTATCCCCTTATTACTCTTCTTGAATGGTGGGGTCGTCGAACCAATAATCCCGCCTGGGACAATCTCGCCTATCGCATAACGTTTGTGCTCTTTATCGTCACCACCACCGTGGGCGCCCTCACCGGCGTCGGCATCTGGTTTACCACTGCCCTTATCGCGCCGTTCGGTATCGGCAGCCTGCTCCGGGTGTTCTTCTGGGCCTGGTTTACCGAATGGCTGGTGTTTATCAGTGAAGTCGTTTTGATCATGATATATTACTTAACCTGGAAGCGGTGGGCGGAAGGCGCTCTGAAAAAACTGCACCTCGGGTTCGGCCTGTTTCTGAGCGTTTTTTCCTGGTTCACGATGGTTATCATAGTAGCCATACTGGGTTTCATGATGGACCCCGGTTCCTGGCCGGTGACCAAAACGTTCATCTCGGCGGTCGCGAATCCGCTGTATCTGCCACAGCTGGCTTTCCGCACCACTTATGCGATGATGCTGGCCGGATTGTTAGCCTGGTTTTTGATATTTTTCTTTACGAAAAAAGGCAGCGACTTCCGCCATCGGGCGGTGCATTTCGCGGCCACCTGGTCGCTGGCCTGGGCGGTCCCGTTCATCCCGGCCGCTCTCTGGTACTGGAAACAGGCTCCCGAGACCATGCTGGCTAATATCAACGTCGCCCTGTTAACTCAGCGTTTCATGAACTGGCACGAAACCCTGGCGGTCATAATGCTCGCCACCGTAGGGGTAATCATACTGGTGACCGTTATCGGGATTACCCGCCCGCGGCTTATTCCCGGCGTGGTCCTGCTTATACCGTTTGTTCTGGGCATCTGGCTGCTGGGACATTTTGAACGGGCGCGGGAATTCATCCGCAAGCCGTACGTCATCGCCGATTATATATACTCCAACGGCGTCCGGGTCGAGGAGATGCCGGTCTTTCAGCGCGACGGCATCCTGCCTTACGCCACCTTCGTCAAGCACCACAGTATAACCGCAACCAATAAAATAGAAGCCGGCAAGGACGTTTTTCTCGTCACCTGCTCCCGCTGCCACACGACCTCGGGCATCAACAATATCGTTTCCAAGTTCAACAATCTCTACGGTCCGGAACCCTGGGACGAAACCGTCCTGAAGGCTTTTATCAGCACCATGCACGTCACCCGCACGTTCATGCCCCCCTTCCCCGGCAACGATAAAGAGGCCGAGGCGATGATTGCTTATTTCAAGGAACTGCAGAATAACAGGCAATTAATATACGACGCGCAGGCGCGCTGGAGTCCAAGAGCGATAAACGGCGACCAGACGACCGGCAACCCATAAGCTCAAGAACTTGGAAAGTTTTCGATGATGATTACCTTGCTGAATATCTTAATTCTTCTCCAGACCCCGGCGCCTATCCCGAGGGATATCGGCCTGCCGCTGCCGTTAAATGAGGCGGGTTTAAAAATTATCCTCGTCATTCTGTTTCTGGTACACATTCTTTTCGTCAACCTGATGGTGGGCGGGTCGCTTTTGTCGGTCATTTTTGAAATCATCGGTCTGAGCCACAAGAAGTACGACGCTCTCGGCAAGAAAATCACCGAAACCATCACGGTCAATAAGAGTTTGGCGGTGGTGCTCGGGGTCGGTCCGCTTTTATGTATCAATTTGGCTTATACCGTTCATTTTTATTCGGCCAACGCCCTTACCGGATACGTCTGGCTCTCGATCATACCGCTGGTTAGTCTGGCTTTCCTGCTGGCTTACCTTCACAAGTACACCTGGCCGCTCTGGATAGACAAAAATAAAACCTTTCATATCATCGTCGGGGCACTCGCGGCTTTTCTGTTTTTGTGCATACCGCTTATATTCCTGACCAATATTAATCTGATGCTTTTCCCGGAAAAATGGCCGGAAGTAGGCGGCTTCTTTTCTTCACTGAGAATCGGCAACGTTTTTCCCCGCTATTTTCATTTCCTTACAGCCACCACCGCCCTGACCGGTTTGTTTCTGGCCGGATGGTTCGGTCGCAAAAGTTACCCGGTCGAAAACAACCTGCCCGAGTTCACCCGACCGGAACTGAGAAAGCTGTTTTTCAAAGTAGCTTTCTTTGCGACTATTGCTCAGTTGGCCTTCGGCCCGCTGCTTCTGTTCACCCTGCCCTACCGGGGTATAAGTACGGCATTGATAATCATCATACTGTGCGGGGTAGCGCTGGCAATTGCGGTTCTCTTTTACCTTTACCGTATAATCCG
>JAFGNW010000280.1 GCA_016926795.1 Candidatus Zixiibacteriota bacterium | reverse complement strand
GTGGGACCAGCTCCTTTTCTGGGGCGGGGTCGTCGATTCCCTGGGATTGGCATACAACGGTGAGGTCAACGTCGGCGGCGGCGCCGATAAAGACGAGGGAATTGCTTCCAAAACGGCTTCCGGTATAACGGTCAGCTTCCCGGATGTCGAGTTTTACGAACAAACCGCTATCATCACTCCCTCGAGTTCGGGTGTCAGCAGTATGTGGTCCGGCAGCGCGGGACAGGTCAGCGCGATGTTTTTCAAGCATTTCGTGGTCGACATTAATTTTGATAATATGATTATAACCCTTATCCCGAAAGAAAACTTTGTTTATCAAGGCAACGGCACCGAGGTACCGTGGCAGCCGATGGGCTTCGGTCCCCGGGGTATCCCCGCGACCTTATCCCTTCCCGACGGAAGAAACGTTTCGATGACCCTGCTGATGGACCTCGGTTACAACGACCAGTTGCAGTTGAGAACCAAAGATGAACACAACATCACCATACCTGAAAAAGTTGTCCCGACCGGTTTGGGAAGGAACATCCAGGGGCAGGAGACGCACGGGTATATCGGCCGCCTGCCCTCTGTTATAATCGGCTGTCATGAAATAAGTAATCCGCTGGTCGCTTATGTCGCCGAGGAACACGCTGACCACACTATAAGCGAAGCCATGGTCGGGCTGGGGCTGCTGTCCCGGTTCAATCTGACTTTTGATTTTTATGGACAAAGAATTTTCTTCGAACCTTCAAAAAAGTTCAGCGAACCGTTTGAATACAACATGACCGGACTGACAATGCACCGGGGACAGGGCGATTATCTGGACATCGTGCAAGTTGAGCCGGGTTCACCCGGCGATGAAGACGGCTTGCAGGTCGGCGACCGGGTGTTGAAAATAAACAGCCGAGCCGCGACCGATTACGATTTCCCGGAATTGGACACGTTACTCCGCCAGGAAGGTAAAACCCTGGAACTGATAGTTTCGCGGGGCGGCAAAGAGAAGCAATTCTCCCTCACACTCCGGCGACTGCTTTGATGAAACCATCCTCCATACTTTTACCTGACCTGTCCGGGTCCGGCGGCTGAGTACCTCATGGACTAGTAGTGCTACCTTTTTACAATTTGCGGTTGACAAACAAAACAACCGGTCTATATTGTCCTTAATATATTATATCATCATTGACAGACTTTGCGATTTTAATGATTAACTACAGGAGGCCAAATATGCGTTTGGCAAGATTCTTATATGTTATGACGATGGGAATAATCCTTGTTGTCGGTGTTCTCGTTGCCGGCTGTTCGGATGACGATAACCCGACCAAACCAAAAGGCACCTGGTCCTGGTCAGCGCTGGGAACTGGAATGGACGATGGTGTTCTCGCCCTGACCGTCTATGACAACAAGCTGATAGCCGGGGGTTATTTCACTACCGCCGGCGGGGAAAGCGCTAATCGTATAGCAGCCTGGGACGGTACTGCCTGGACGCAGTTGGGAACAGGTATGAGCATTAGCGTTTACGCCCTGACCGTCTATGACAACAAGCTGATAGCCGGGGGATATTTCACCACTGCTGGAGGTGTTAGCGCTAATAATATCGCGGCTTGGGACGGTACTGTTTGGACTCCGCTGGGAACAGGGGCAAACTCTGAAGTCAACGCCCTGACCGTCTATGACAACAAGCTGATAGCCGGGGGTTATTTCACTACCGCCGGCGGGGTAAGCGCTAATTATATCGCGGCCTGGGACGGTACTGCCTGGGCGCAGTTGGGAACGGGAGTGGACGATGGTGTTCACGCCCTGACCGTCTATGACAACAAACTGATTGCCGGAGGGGCTTTTTTCACCGCCGGCGGGGGTAGCGCTAATTCTGTCGCGGCCTGGGACGGTACTGCCTGGACGCCGCTGGGATCGGGGTTGAGTGAAAACGATCCTAATGTACACTCCCACACCGTCTATAACAACCAGCTGATTGCTGGCGGGCGCTTTTCTACCGCCGGTGGGTTAAGCGCTAAATATATAGCGGCCTGGAACGGCACCTCCTGGTCGCCGCTGGGAACCGGCATGAACAGAAATGTTAGTTGTCTGGAGGTATACAATAACCAGTTGATTGCCGGGGGAGAATTCACTACCGCCGACGGCGACAGCGCTAAATACATCGCGGCCTGGAACGGCACCTCCTGGTCCCCGCTGGGAACCGGCATGAACGGCGATGTTAGATGTCTGGAAGTTTACAACAACCAGTTGATTGCCGGGGGAGAATTCACCACCGCCGGCGGGGACAGCGCCAGATACATCGCCGCATGGAGGCTGAAATAGAATATAGACTTGTTATTATAAAATCGTTTACACGCCACACGCTGGTGTTTGCGCTTTCGCATTATTAATAACCGCTCTGCTTGCCGGTTTTTTCAATACTTAACAGAGATTGACAAGAAACCGCGTATCTTTCATATTTAGGCTGAAAGCTTTGAAGGGCTTTCATTCTATACTTTTGTTTCATACTTATGCTAAGAGGTACGAATGAGGCACAATCAAGTTATCGATACCCTGATGAACCGTAAATCCATCCGCAAGTATAAACCGCAAATCCCGACCGATGAGGAAATCGAAACGCTGGCGCGAGCCGCCCAACAGGCTCCGTTCGCCGCTCAGATGTGCAGCCTGCTTTTGAAAAAAGGCGCCCCGGATACTCCGTACGAGGCGCCGCTTCTCTTCACCGTCTGTTTTGACATGCACAAGCTGGAAAAGATTATGCAAAAGCGCGGCTGGCCTACAAAATCCTGCGACCTGTGCCTGCTCCTGTTCGGCCTGCAGGATGCCGTGCTGATGGCGGAGAATCTGGTAATCGCCGCCGAGAGTCTCGGTATGGGAAGTTGTTTTATCGGCGCCGCACCCTACCTGGCGAAATCTATCAGCAAAGAGTATAAACTTCCCGAACGGGTCTTTCCTATCGTTCAGCTGACGGTCGGTTATCCCGATGAAAACCCTCCCCCTCGTCCCCGTTACCCCATGGATTACTTCTTGTTCGAGGACCGATATCCCGAATTGACCGAAGAAATGATAAACCGGGCCACGGAGGTGATGGACCGCGGTTACCTGGCGCAGGATTATTACCGTGAAGGCGATTACATGGTGCCGCTCGAAAACGGACGGAAGGAAACCTATTCTTTCAATAATTACAGCTGGACCGAACACATGGGGCGTAAATGGGGACAATGGACGCCCTCGCCCGACATCCTGATGGAAGCCCTTCAAGCCTGCGGTTTTGATTTGAACAGTGGCAAGGAAAAACAATAAGTTTACCCGCACTGTAACGAATAACGTGCTTCTTTTTGAACTTTGCAGTCCCGGTTTTTAAAGTGTCACCGTCGATTTTAAGACCAAACTTCTCGGCCCTTATTGATAATCTGCAAGCCCCTGTGCCGCACTGCGGCACCGGGTTATTTTATCAGCCTATCCAGCCCGCGCCGGCCTCGTTTCATTATAAACACTGCTTGCCCCCGCGACCTCCGTATATTATCATAACTCCGATAATTATAAACCCCGAAGGAGTTTTCCGGTATGGCTGAAAAGTTCATTTTTCACATGTACGGCGTGAATAAATTTTACGGTCAGAAACAGGTTCTCAAAGACATCAACCTCAGCTTTTACCCCGGCGCCAAAATAGGCATTGTCGGCGAAAACGGTTCCGGCAAAACGACCGTCCTGCGCATTATGGCCGGTCTCGACACCGAAATCCAGGGACACGCCGCTATCACCCCCGGGTACCGCGCCGGCATAGTGGAACAGGAACCGCGGCTCGACCCAGAACTGACGGTGCGCCAGACAATCGAGTCGGCCTTCGGTGAAATTAAGGCTCTGGTTGACGAATACAACCGTCTCGCCGACAGTTTGGCCTCGCCGATGGACGACGACGGTATGCAGAAAGCGATGGACCGGATGGGCGTCCTGCAGGATAAAATCGATACCCTGGACGGCTGGAATCTCGACCAGACGATGAATGTTGCCGCCGATGCGCTGTGTCTTCCCGATGACGACCGGGTCATAAAAACTCTTTCGGGCGGCGAGCGCCGACGGGTGGCGCTGTGCAAGATTTTGCTCGAACGCCCCGACCTGCTGCTTCTGGACGAGCCGACCAACCATCTCGACGCCGAAACCGTCAATTGGCTGGAAGAACAACTCCGCGAATACCCCGGCACGGTCATTATCGTAACTCATGACCGTTATTTTCTCGACAATGTCACCCGGTGGATACTCGAACTCGACGGCGGCCGCGGCATTCCGTGGGAAGGCAACTATACTTCCTGGCTGGAACAGAAACTTACCGGTCTGGCGGCTTCGGATAAAAAGGACAGTCCCCGCACCCGCGCCCTGCAGCGGGAGCTTTCCTGGATTCGCATGAGCCGCAACGACCGCAACGAAATGGCTCGCTCGCGCATCCGCGAATACGAGCAACTGGTGGCGCGTGAATCCGCGGCCTCCAAAGCCGCCGGTACCGTTATCCAGGTCGCCCCCGGCCCGGAACTGGGCACGCAGGTGGTCGAGTTTCACGAGGTCGCTATGGGTTTTGACGGCAACCAACTTTTCGAAGATTTAACCTTCACCGTCCCGCGCTCGGCCGTGGTCGGTCTGCTCGGCCCCAACGGCACCGGCAAGACCACCCTGTTCAAGCTGGTTACCGGCGACCTGCAGCCACCGGAAGGCAAAGTCGTAGTCGGGTCGACCATCCGCCTGGCCTTCGTGGACCAGGAACGGGAATCGCTCGACAACGACCGGAGTCTGATCGAGGAAATCGGCGGCGGGCTTGAGGAGCTGACTATCGGCGACCGGAAAATTCCGATTCGGCAATACCTGTCTCAGTTCGGATTCAAAGGCCCGGCCCAGCAGAAAAAAGCCCGCGAGCTTTCCGGCGGCGAGCGCAACCGCTGCCACCTGGCCAAGGTTCTCAAAGTCGGCGGCAATGTGCTGCTGCTCGACGAACCGACCAACGACCTCGATGTCAACACCCTGCGCATGCTCGAGGAGGCTATTCTTGATTTCTCCGGGTGCGTCATGGTTATCAGTCATGACCGCTTTTTCCTTGACCGCGTCTGCACGCATCTTCTGGTGTTCGAAGGCGAGGGAAAGGTACGCTGGTTCGAGGGGAACTTCTCGGAGTACCAGGACTGGCGAAGCAAGGAACTGGGCGACCGCCTGTTCGAGAACCGGCGCAACCGCTACCGGACAATCGTCAAAGCCTGAACCCGGAATTGCAAATTACTTTTTAACATCCTTAAAATCAGACGACCTGTTAATTTATAAATAAAATTATTCAAAAGGATGCGCTTTTTCTTGCGCATCCTTCTTATAAATTTAGTTTTATTTTTCGAGTTCGGCTATTCTCGCGTTAAGGTTGTCAATCTGCGCCTGCTGGGTTTTCACGGCTTCCGTCAGCAGAGCGATGAGCTTGGCATAGTCGATTGATTTGTAACCGTCCTCGGCCGTATGGACAACTTCGGGCACCACCGCCTCGACCTCCTGAGCAATAAACCCGAGCTGCCGCCCGCCGGGAAAGTTCATGTCCGAGAATTCGTCCTGCCGCCATTCGTAGCTGACACCGCGTAATTGCCTCACGCTGCCGAGGGCGTTATCGAGCGGCGCGATATTCTTCTTCCAGCGCTGGTCACTGTGGTAGAGAGTGGTGTTATTGCCGATCGTGCCGCGCACGTCAAGAGTGTAGTTGGGACTGGTTGTCCCGATACCGACATCGCCGCCATTGAAATACGAATCGGCATTGCCGCGAATCATTGCCTTAACGGTGCTGGCGTTATCGTATATCTGTATTTCGCACGAGGCATCGGAATTTTCCCGCACCCGGAAGAGCGGCGTGCCAGCGCCGTTATCCACGCGCATCCCGTCCCCCTCACCTTCTGATTTGACGTGGAGTTTGAAGTCGGGGTATGACGTACCGATACCGACCTTGCCATCGTTAACCTGTATCCCTATTTTGGTATCCCCTCCGACCGAGGTTATGACGCTAAACCCGTCGCTAAGGTTGCTCCAGACCATTCCGCAATAATTGTATGCATCCTCGCCCAGAACAACTCTGGAAATGCCGGAGACAGAAGTATCACCTACGGTAACACAAGCCCCGGAGTAAGATTTGATATTATCTCCTACAACCAGACGTGCCTGGGGATTGGTTGTACCGATACCCACGTTGCCCTCGGTACGGATCGCGTTGTCGCCACTGACATCCCAGACGGGGCAAAGTTCGACGGTCCCCGACTTTCCCGCGTAATAAGTATAAGGCACCGTCGTAAGGTAGGTCCGCGGCGTAATTTCCGGATCCGACCCGACCTTGATCCCTAAAAACCGTTCCCCGGCGGGGTCAAAGACCGACGAGCCGATTTCCCCCAGAACGACATTGAACAACCCATCCTTGACGCTGACCGGTAGGGTTCCGCTCGTCCAGAGCTCGGTCCCGCCGGTGGGGAGGTCGTATATTGTAAACACAACGTTGTAGTTCCCGTCGGGAACGGGGTTACCGGACGGATCCGTCAGCCGCCCCTGGTAATTCATAAAAGGCGGATAAGAGCTCTCTGCGGTTTGTGCTACACCGAGCAGGAATAAACCCAGAACAAAGATGCATTTTACCAATCGCATTTAAAGCCTCCATTATATATTTTTTATATATAGTTCAAGAAGTAACAGTCAAAGTTGTCATAAAATAGAATATATAATAAGATATACAATTTTATCTGTTATCCAAACAAAAAAATGCCTGCGTCTGAAAACCCTGACAAGAACGATTCGGTAAAATTCTCTTTACCGATTTCATAAAACAATTAAATTTCCGGAATTATGAACTGGATTGTCGTATTGGTTTTCGCCGTCGTTTATTTCGGCATGATTATCGGAAGAATCCCGGGATTCGCCCTGGACCGAACCGGAGTAGCTCTTCT
>JAFGNW010000050.1 GCA_016926795.1 Candidatus Zixiibacteriota bacterium | reverse complement strand
CGCGGCTTCGTTCATTGAGGCCCTCAAACCGATGGTCGAGTCCGGCAAACTTTCCGGATTGCTGGCGCAGTTTCCTTATTCCTTTAAATTCAACAACAACCATCTCGAGTATCTTAATATCTGCCGCGAAGCGGTGGCGCCGGTGCCTTTGTTTGTGGAATTCCGCCACAACGGCTGGGTCAACCGCGCCATGTACGACCATCTGAAAGCCGAGGGGATCGGTTACGTATGTGTCGATGAACCGCGGCTGCCGGGGCTTTTGAATCCCGATGCCTTCGCCACCACCGAGACCGCCTATATCCGGCTGCACGGCCGCAACGCCGAGAAATGGTGGGATGGCGGCCCGGAACGCTACGATTACTGCTACAGCGAGGACGAGCTTAAGACCTGGAAAGAGAAGGTCGAGAAACTGAGAATGAAAGTCAAAAAGATATATGTCTTTTTCAATAACTGTCACCACGGCCAGGCCGCCCGAAACGCCCTGGAATTCATGCGGCAGTTGAATCTTTAATTTAAGGAACGGTGTTTTTTGTTGACTGAAAATAAATTATCAGTTATAAAGCAAACCAATATTTATATGGGTATGGTAAAATTATGTTTTTGAAACTCGAAAATATCCGCAAAGAGTTCAACGGCAAGGTAGCGGTGGATAATCTTTCGCTGGATATACCGAAGGGAATTATTTTCGGTATTATCGGTCCCAACGGGGCCGGCAAAACGACCACCATCCGTATGATAATGAATATCATCGCGCCCGATGCCGGGAAAGTTTATTTCGACGGCCGGGAGGTCGGTGACGATTTCAAGGATCATGTCGGGTACCTTCCCGAAGAGCGCGGCCTGTACAAAAAACTGACCCTGAGTGAGGTCATGATTTACATGGCCGAGTTGAAAGGCGCCCCGGCCGGTCAGACGCGGGAGCGAATCGACACCTGGCTGAAAAAGATGGATTTACTGGAGTACAAGGACCGCAAGGTGGAAGACCTTTCCAAAGGGATGCAACAGAAACTTCAGTTCGTCACCACCATCCTGCACGACCCGGAAATCATCATTCTCGATGAGTTGTTCTCCGGCCTCGACCCGATCAATATGGAACTTATCAAGAACGTCCTGCTGGATTTGAAGCGGGCCGGGAAAACCATCCTGTTCTCCACCCATGTCATGGAGCAGGCCGAAAAACTGTGCGATAATATCTGCATGATTTCCTACGGCAAGAAGGTCATCGACGGCACCATGTCGAGCGTCAAGGCGCAGTTCGGTAAAAACACGGTGCAAATCGATATCGAGGGGGACGGTGCTTTTATAAAGGACCTGCCGGGTGTCACGGAGATGACGGAATTCAACAATTATATAGAACTGCACCTGGCTGAGGGAGCCGAGCCCAGTGAGATACTGAAAACCGTTATCGGTCGGGTCAAGGTCAATCGTTTCGAGGTGATGGAGCCTTCATTGTATAAAATCTTTATCGACATGGCGAAAGTCGACCCTAAAGCATCGCAAAGGGATGATGGAGGTGACAATGTCTAAATTTATGGTTATAATGAAACGGGAGTATATTCAGGTCGTCAAGAAGAAATCGTTCATAATCGGTATTTTTCTCACCCCGGCTCTGATGGCGGCTTTCATGCTCCTGCCGGCCTGGCTGGCTCAGAAAAAAGCCACCTCCAGCGAAATGATGGCCGTGCTCGATTACAGCGGCACCGACATAGGGGAGAGGTTCGCAAAAGCACTCGAAGTTTACAAACTCGAGGACAGCGATGTACCCTATTACGTGGTTAAAAATATTTTCAATGTCGAGCCCGGCGACTCGGTAAGGTTCAAAACGCTGGACGATTCATTGAAAACTGAAATCAACGATAAAAAATTGAAATATTTCCTGGTCATCAAACCCCATCCACAGCTGTCCGATGACAGCGTTTACGTGGTGACCAATTCCGATAACTTTACTTCCCTGAGCCGTTTCGAGTATCGTCTGTCCAATATTATCTCGTCGGTCAAACTCGAGCAAACCGATATCAACCTTCCGGTTGATTCGATTCTAAAACTGACCCGTCGTATCGATTTGCAAACTCAAAATACCAAGGGAGAAGCCATTCCATTCCAGATCAAATATTTCGGGGGGTTGATATTTGTCATGATCATGTTCGGTATGATTATCACTTACGGCTCGCTGGTAATGCGGTCGGTTATCGAGGAAAAAAACTCTCGTATTATGGAGGTTCTGGTGTCCTCGGTCAGTCCCTTCCAGCTGATGCTGGGTAAAATTATTGGGCTGGGCGCAGCGACCTTCACCCAGGTGGCTATCTGGGTACTGGTGGGGGTGGGCATTTTCTTTGCCAGCGGTGCCTGGAACCTCGATATAAGCTCCGATATCACCCGGCTGGTGTTCAACCCTATGATTGTGGTGTTTTTCGTGCTCTTCATGATTGTCGGCTACCTCTTGTTCTCCACAATCTTCGCCCTGATAGGCTCCATCGTTAACAACGAAAAGGAAGCTCAGTCGTTTATTTTCCCGATTACCATGTCGCTTATCCTGCCGGTTATGGTCGGGATTCATATTGTACAGGAACCCAATTCCACATTGTCGCTGGCCCTTTCTTATATTCCGTTTTTTGCCCCGACCACGATGATAATGCGGATTATATTTCTGGCACCAACCGTGACTGAGTATTCATTGTTTTCCGGAATACTGGGTGAATCGATCCTGTCGTTTATAATTCTGACCGTTGCTACGGTTTTTATTATCTGGCTGACGGCCAAGATATTTCGCGTCGGCATCCTGATGTACGGCAAACGCCCGACTTTACCTGAGATAGTAAAATGGATAAAATATTGACATAAAAAAGAAATGAGATGATAAGAAAAGAATCATTACCGAAAGTATTATTGCTGCTGGCGGCGTTCGTATTTTTCTCCGCCAATACGGTTTATTTTCTCGAGGACCCCAACGGCCCGGTGCTGGCCTCGATTGACAGGAATTATCATCTCAATTTTGATACCGTCGAAAAAGGTCCCTGGTTGAACCTGAAAGCGGCGGTGTTAGTCAACGCCGACAACGGTGATGTCCTTTACGCCAAAAATGCCGACCAGCCCAGACCGGTGGCTTCCATTACCAAACTGGTTACGGCTATGGTCGTAATCGACCATAAAGTTCCCCTTGATTCAATAGTAGAAATTACAAAGGAGGACGCTTTCCGGTCCTCGAAATCCCGCCTCTCCCGGGGATTCGAATTGACGGTGCTGGATTTGCTGTACTCGGCGCTGATGAACTCCGATAACCGGGCCGCGCGGGCGTTGGCTCGGGCTACCTGCGGAGATATCGATGAGTTTGTCAGGGAGATGAACCGTAAAGTGCAGCGGCTGGGACTGGAAAACACCGTATTCTGCGAACCGACCGGTCTGGATGAAAAAAACGTGTCTACAGCGCACGAAGTAGCCAAAATACTGCATTATGCCTATGATTATAAATTAATTAAAAAAATTACCTCACAGAAAAGATACCGGGTCAAAATACAGAACAAGAAAAACACCTACCGGCAGATGAGCAATACTAACCTGATGGTTTATTCGAAATACAAAGTGCTGGCCGGCAAAACCGGCTTTATCCGGGAGGCCGACCATTGCCTGACGACCTTATTGCAGAACAAAAAAGGGGAGAAGCTGACACTGGTGGTGCTGGGCGTGCCCGGCGACAAGCTGCGCTTTCGCGAAGCCCGGCGGTTGGCCGATTGGGGCTTCAATAAAATCTGAGCCTATATTTCTTCGAGAAATTTTATCAACACTTTCGAGGAATTGACCGCCGCAACTTTAAAAAATTGGTCAATCTCTACACTGGCGGTGCTCGAACCGGACCCGCCGGCCAGGTCTGAGGCTGACCGGAATCCGATAAACGGGACTTCATTTATAATACAAACCTGAGCCACCGCGGCTGTCTCCATATCAACAACCAAAGCCTGGAAATTTTCCGATAGCCAGACTCTCTTGTCGTAATTGTCGATAAAACTGTTACCGCTGACCCCGACCCCCGAAACGACCAATTTAGGGGCTCTCTCAGCGATTTTCTCAAATGAAAATTCATAATCTCTCAGCCTTTTCGAGGTTTCCAGATAGGCACTGTCAACCGGGAAAAAACTCGATTTGTAAGAACTGTCCGACGATATTTTTCGGTATCTTATTCCGTTTGATTGAAAACCCGCGGCGCCGTAATAGCCGTAATCATGGGTAATCCATCGGTCACAGATGACAATATCCCCGATATCGATTCCCGTATCGACTGCACCCGCGATTCCGGAGAAGAAGACCCCCCGGGGGGAGAAAAGGTCAATCATTTTTTGAGCGGTCAAGGCAGCGTTGGTCATACCCACGCCGGATTCAGCCAGAACGATGTCTTGACCGGACAGCTGACCGATATAAACGGTTCGCCCGAGAACCGTCTGAGTCGTGTCAACCGTCATTTTCTCAGCTAAAAGCTCACCTTCGGTATCGAAAGCATAAAGTATCAGATAAGGAGTTTTATTCTTTTCGATATTGGCACAACCCGGAAGCAGGGAAGCAAAACTGATTAAAACCAATAATATTATAATTCTCATTGTCTTATTCATAATAATACGTCCCATAATATATATTATGTTAACTTATTTTTAGGTTTATTATCTATATTTGATAATCTAATAAGTGAAACTCTATTTTACAACTATATTAAGCAGGCGACCTTTGACGTGAATCTTCTTAATAATCTTCTTGTCGTCGGTATATTTCTGTATTTTAGGGCTTTTCAGGGCCTCTTTTTCTATAGTCTTTTCATCAGCGTCAACGGAAACTTCGATAGTGTCTCTTAACTTGCCGTTAATTTGCACGGCAATGTTTATGGTGTCGCCGATTATAGCCTCCGGATCATAGTCCGGCCAGCCGCGTTTGAATACGGACTTCTCAAAGCCCACGGCTTCCCAGAGTTCCTCGGCCAGATGCGGCGCCAGCGGCGCAATCATCTGGATAGTTTTTATAATAATCAGGTCATTGAGTTCATCATTTTTAATCTTCGAAGTATCGAAATCGCGCACCAGCTCCATCAAGGCTGCCACGGCCGTATTAAAATGCAGGTGGTCATAGCTTACGGAGACTTTTTTGATCGTCTGGTTCAGCTTCAAATATATTTCTTTTTCATCCCGGGAAAGTTCGTCCTGCTTAAAGTAATACTTTAAGTTAGGTTTAGTCTTCCGATATTCCTTGATAATCGGATAAAACCGGTTTATGACAAATTTTTCGACCCCGACCAGCGTTTCATTGTTCCAGAGCACCTCTTTTTCCGAGGGAGCCGTGAAATACATAGCCAGCCGGGTAATGTCAATGCCGTGCTCGTTCATCAGCGGAATCGGGGAAGTAACATTACCTTTGGATTTGGACATAACCTCGCCCTTAGCATCCATTACCAAACCGAGATTGAACAGGATTTTTGCGGGTTCCTCATAATCCAGCCAGCCGATATCGTGAAGGAATTTGGTAAAAAAGCGGAAATAAATCAAATGGCCGGTAGCATGGGTAATACCGCCGACGTACAGGTCAACCGGCATCCAGAGATTCGCCAGTTCTTTCGAATAGGGTTCAAGGTCATTGTGCGGGTCGAGATAGCGCAAGAAATACCAGGAGGAACAAACGAAAGTATCCATCGTGTCCGGGTCCCGCTGAGCCTCTCCCCCGCATTTCGGACATTTGACGTTCATATATTCGGGCACATCGGCCAGCGGAGAGCGGCCTTTGGGTATGTAGTTTTCAACCTTAGGCAGCAGAACCGGCAGGTCTTTTTCCGGCACCGGGACCATACCACATTTCTCGCAATGAATAATCGGAATCGGACAGCCCCAGTAGCGCTGTCTTGAAATCGACCAATCTTTGAGCTTGTAATTGACTTTCCGCCGTCCGATACCCTTTTCCTCGGCGAAATTGCTGACGGCTTCCAGGGCATCATCACCGGCCAGACCGTCGAATTGGCCGGAATTCACCATCGGACCGTATTCAACAAAAGCGTCTTCCATCTCCTCGACTTTAAGGCGGGTTTTCTTGTCCGGATGGATAACCACTTTAATGGGTATATTATATTTTATGGCAAAGGCGAAATCGCGGATATCGTGCGCCGGTACGCCCATCACCGCCCCGGTGCCGTAACCGGCCAGGACATAGTCAGCCACCCAGAGCTCAATCTTTTCTCCGTTGAACGGATTTATGGCGTATTTACCGGTGAAAACGCCGTCTTTGTCACCGGTAGCCGACACTCTTTCGATATCCGAACGTCCAGCTGCCAGTTTTTTGTAAGCCTCCACTTTCTCGGCATACTCGCTTTCGAGTTTTAAATGCTCGAGGATGTCAGCCTCGGGCGAGACAGCCATATAGGTTACGCCGAAAATAGTATCCTGACGAGTGGTGAAAACCGGCAGGGTCTTGTCGGAACCATCGATGGTAAAATCGATTTCAAGACCGTGTGAGCGGCCTATCCATTCCCGCTGCATGGTCTTGACGTTTTCCGGCCAGTCGGGCAGTTTGTCGAGGTCATCGATCAAACGGTCGGCGTAATCGGTTATTTTAAAATACCATTGAATCTGGTCTTTTTTAACGACCGCCGTACCGCATCGCTCGCATTTGCCGTCCTTGACCTGCTCGTTGGCCAGTACCGTCTTGTCCTCGGGACACCAGTTGACAAAACCCCGTTTGCGATAGGCCACACCCTTATTGAAGAGCTGGATAAACATCCACTGGGTCCATTTATAATAATCCGGCATACAGGAGTTTACCTCGCGGGTCCAATCGAAAGAAATCCCGGCTTTCTGCAGGGTGCTTTTGGAGACGCTTATATTCTGCAGGGTCCATTTCTCGGGGTGAAGGTCGCGTTTGATGGCCGCTCGCTCGGCGGGCAGACCGAAAGCGTCCCATCCGAACGGGTGCAGGATATCCTTGCCCAGCATCATCTGGCGGCGCGCCACAGCGTCACCAATCAGGTAATTGCGGAAATGCCCCATATGGATATCGCCCGACGGATAGGCGAACATAACCAGCATATAGAACTTGTTGTTCGGGTCAGGCTTGACGGGAGCCTCGAAAAGTTTCTGCTCGTTCCATTTATCCTGCCATTTCTGCTCAATCGTCTTGAAATCATATTTTCTCATAGCTTTTTCTCTGACCGTCATCGGTAAACCTCACATATCATTAATTGTCGGATATTTTAGTGAAATCTTAGTTGTTTCGCAAGGCTTTTAAAGGGATTTGTCCGTTTCGGCGAGCTTTCTTCGGGAGCGTATCTTATTAAGAATTATCGTCCCCGCCGCCAGACGGTGTGTGAAAGTCGATTTGAGTTTTTCCATTTCATACAACGGGCCCCGGAAGATTTTCTGGAAGACAGCCAGGCGGGAGTCGAAGCCGTAGACCGGGATACGGCCGAGAGACATGTTTTCATCCGCAGTCTCCGGGAAGTCCATGGTAAAAGCCAGCCTGTACCCGGCTGTGCGGGCTTCCTCGAGAACTCGCCGGTTGAAGCGGCCAAACGGGTAACTTAATGCAGTTACTTCTCTTCCAATGATATCTTCAAGTGCTTTCTTGGAGTCGACCAGTTCCGCCTTGAGTACCGCCGGGCTGCAGGCGGTCATATCTCGGTGCCGGTGACCGTGAGAGCCGAAGGTCACACCGTTATCGGCCAGCACTCTTATTTGTTTACGGTCGAGGTGCGGGGTGGGACGGATAAAATACGTATAATCCCAACTGTTGGCCCGACCGATAAAGCCGGTTATGACAAAAATAGTGGGTCTGAAATCAAAGCGCTCCATCAGAGGCGGCAGGTAATGAGCCAGGTGCCCGTAGCCATCGTCAAAAGTTACAGCCAGCGCCCTCTCCCCTTTTTCGGTAACGGTTTTCTCGAGCGGAGTTAATTTGATACTTCTTTCCGAAAAGAAAGCCAGCAGGCGGTCAAATCTGCGGGGGGAATAATTGGTGGAGCTGAAACTGAACTCGGGCGTCATTTTGTGAAAAGTGAGTACTTTGGGATAAAACAAAAGCGGCCGGGGCCGCTTTTTATATACCAGTTTAGCCAACATCGCTAAAAATATCCCTGCTAACCGGTCCCAGGGCGGTCACGGCCATTCGGGAATCATCCAGTATCCGATTAGCCACATCGAGAATATCCGAACCGCTTAGCCGATTTATTTTATTTAACAGCTGTTTGATAGTCTGATATCGACCGTCTATAAGCTCCTGCCGGGCAATACGGCTCATGCGGCCGGAGGTGGATTCCATACCCAGAATCAGGTTGCCTTTAAGCTGAGCTTTGATTTGTTCCAGCAACGAATCGGATATTTTTTTCTTCTTAGCCAGTTTCAGTTCTTTTAGAATCAGTTCGAATGCCCTTCGTAACTGCCGGTCATCGGTTCCCAGATAGACACCAAACACACCGCTGTCGCGGTAATGGTCGTTGTACGTATATACCGAATAAGCCAGGCCGCGCTCTTCCCTGATTTTCTGGAACAGCACCGATGACATCCCGTCTCCCAGGTAAACATTCAAGGCCTGGGCTGCCAGTTTCATATCATCGGTATAGCCCACCCCGGGAAAACCGAGACACAGGTGCGCCTGTTTATTTCGGATGCGTACGACTTTGACATCCTTTTCCCGTGAGCGTTGAGCGGCCGGTTCCGGTTCTGAGGGCAACTCGGCGAAGGAAAATTTATCCTCGACCAGTTTTACGAGTCGGTTATGCGAAACGGACCCGCAGGCGGCAACCACCACGGCGCCGGCAACATAATGTCTTTTATAAAAATCGAGAAGTCGGGAACGCGTCATGTTCAGAAGAACCGTACTGCTTCCCATAATGGGCTGCCCCAGCGGGTCCTTCCCCCAGTAAGTTTTCGAAAACAGGTCGTGCACCCGGTCGGAAGGATTGTCGAAAACTTCCTTGATTTCCTCGCAAATAACCAGGGCTTCCCTTTTCATATGGGTTGTTTTAAAAGTAGCGTTACAGGTCAAATCAGCCAGAACATCGACCGCTTCGTCGAGGTATTCGTCCAGGACCCGGGCGATATAACAGGTATGTTCGCGGGAGGTGAAGCCGTTCAGGGAACCGCCTAGCGATTCGAGGGATGCGGCGATTTGTTTAACGTTTCTTTTACCGGTTCCTTTGAAAACCATGTGTTCTATAAAATGAGAAAGCCCATTTTCGTTGGGCTTTTCATTCCTGGAACCGACATCGATCCAGATGCCGATCGAGATGGAACGGACTGAGGGTATTTTTTCGGTAATAACTCTCAGCCCGTTTTTCAAAACCGTCTTCCGGAAGAAGCCGTTTTTAAACGAGGTTCGGTTCATAGTCCTATCGTCTGCTCCTCGAGGACCGGCGGTTGTTGCCACCGTCGCGGCCGCGTGACGGCGGACGCTGGCTGGGCGGTCTCTCATCGCCCCCCGGCAGAAGAACCCGGCGCGACAGGCGGACCCGGCCGTCGTTGTCGATACTGATAACCTTGACATCGATTCGGTCACCCAGCTTGACGATATCCTCAACCCGCTTGACGTGCTCGACATCGAGCTCGGAAATATGCACCAGACCGTCAGTGTTGGGCAGGATTTCGACAAAAGCGCCGAAATCGGTAATCCGGCGGACAATGCCGTTGTAAACCTTGCCAATCTCCGGTTCCTCTACCACCGCCTGAACCCTTGCCAGGGCGGCGCGGCCGGCCTCACCGTCGATGGAGGCGATCATCACCAGGCCGTCATCGTTGATATCGATTTTAGCTCCGGTTTCTTCGGTAATAGAGCGAATCATCTTGCCACCGGGGCCGATAAGGTCGCCGATTTTGGACGGATTAATCTGAATCGTGATAATTCGCGGTGCGAATTCGGACAGCTGGTCACGGTGTTTGGGCAGGGTGGCGTTCATTTTTTCAAGGATATGCAACCGAGCCAGGCGGGCTTTTTCCACCGCCGTGCGCATAGTTTCGATATCCAGTCCGGTGATTTTGATATCCATCTGGATCGCCGTAATACCTTCGGTGGTACCGGCTACCTTGAAATCCATATCGCCGAAATGGTCCTCATCGCCAAGGATATCAGTCAGGACGACCACCTTGTCATCGGTTTTAATAAGCCCCATGGCGATACCCGCAACGGCGGTTTTAATCGGCACCCCGGCATCCATCAGCGACAGTGAACCGCCGCAGACCGAAGCCATCGAGGAGGAACCGTTCGATTCCATGATATCCGAAACCACCCGGATAGTGTACGGGAAGCCGACTTCATTGGGGATAACCGGCAGTAAGGCTCGTTCGGCCAGGCAACCGTGCCCTATTTCCCGCCGGTTGGTGCCGCGGATGGGCTTGGTCTCACCGGTGCTGAAAGGGGGGAAATTATAATGAAGCATGAAACTCTTAGTGGACTCGCCTTCCAACTCGTCCAGACGCTGCTCGTCAACCTTGGTGCCGAGGGTGACCGCCGCCAGCGCTTGTGTCTGACCCCGGGTGAACAGGGCCGAGCCGTGAGTGCGGGGGAGCACCCCGGTTTCACAGGTGATTTCACGGATTTCGTCAACCTGGCGACCGTCAATCCGTTTGCCTTCATCGAGTATCATAGTCCGCATCGAGGCGGCGTCGAGGTCGTGCAGGACCATCTTGATATCGGTTTCTTTTTCCGGAAATTCCTCGGCCAGAGCCTCAAGGATTTCCTTTTCCATCTGTTTCTTAGCCTTTTTGCGGCTCTCCTTATCGGCGACATGATTGAATTCATCGTATCGGGAGCCGACCATCTCCTTGACCTTGTTGATGATGGCTTCATCGATAACGACCGAAACATATTCGAACTTCTCCTTGCCGCAAACAGCCTTCAATTCCTCGATTTTAGCCACGATTTGTTTGACATATTCATGCCCGAAAGCGAGCGCCTTGATAATGTCCTCCTCGGAGACTTCCCGGGCGCCGCCTTCCACCATCGTGATAGAACCAGCCGAACCGGCCAGGGTGATATTAATATCGCTTTCCTCAAGCTGCTCGATAGTCGGGTTGATGATATATTCGCCGTCAATCCGGCCGACCCTGACGCCGGCCACGGTCTTCGAGACCGGGATGTCAGATACGGCCAGGGCAGCTCCGGTACCGATCAGGGCCAGGATATCGGTGTCGTTTTTCTGGTCGTGCGAAACGATGTATGAAATACACTGGGTCTCACCCTTGAAATCGTCGGGGAAAAGAGGTCGAATCGGCCGGTCGATAATCCGTGCCGAGAGAATTTCCTTTTCCGAAGGCCGTCCTTCCCTTTTGAAAAAACCGCCGGGTATTTTGCCCGCGGCATAAGACCTTTCCCGGTATTCCACCGTCAGAGGGAAAAAGTCAAAACCCAGTTTGGGTTCGGTATCGGCACAAACGGTGGAAATGACCATCGAATCGCCGTATTGGACGGTAACGGCGCCGTTGGCCTGTTTAGCCAGTTTACCGTTTTCAATTATCAGATTGCGTCCGCCAATCTCTAATTCTACTTTTTGTGACATAAAAATCCTAACTACTCCTTTACCGCCTCAGACCGAGCTCCGCGACTATGGCCCGATAGCTTTCAATATCTCTGTCTTTCAGATAATCCAGCATTCGGCGTCTCTGTCCGACCATCTTCAGCAGACCGTGACGGCTGTGAAAATCCTTCTTGTGCACTTTCAGATGCTCCGTTAAATGGTTAATCTGTTCGGTCAAAAGAGCGATCTGTACTTCGGGAGAACCGGTATCGCTTTCGTGCAGGCGATGCTGGGCTATGATTTTCTCCTTCTGCTCTTTACTCGTTGGCATCTTTTTCTCCTTTATTTATTATTCCAACAATATTGTTTTTGTCTTTTTCCAATTGTGCCACCAGTTCATCGGTGGATTCAAACCTTTTATTTTCCCGGATAAATTGAGTGGGAAAAACAATTATATCGTCATCGTAAATATCGCGGTCGAAATCAAAGAGATTAACCTCGACCGAGAGCCGGGCCAGGGGATTAAAATGATTCTGACCGATAAACATCATACCATTTTTTTCCTCTTTGTCAACCTGAATCCAACAGGCGTAAACCCCCTCGGGCGGCAACAACTTGCGCCCGCTGATTTTAATATTGGCGGTCGGATAGCCGATTTTTTTGCCCAAACCGATACCCTGCTCCACCTGGCCGTAAATGGCATACTCGTGACCCAGCAGTTTAATGGCTTCGGGATAGCGATTGCGAAGCATCGCCCTGCGAATCCGGGACGATGAAACCGGCTCGCCGTCGATTATAATCGGTTCCACCACCTCGACCTCGAAGCCGTATTCCCCGCCCAGTTTTCTCAGGGCATCGATATTGCCGCAGCGGTCCTTGCCGAAAGCATGGTCATATCCGACAATCAGCTTTTTGGTGTGTATTTTTTCGATGAGGATATCCTTCACGAACCGTTCGGCCGTCATATTTTTCAGCTGTTCGTTAAACTCCAACACCAGCACCCGGCCGTCAAAAAAGTCCGGGACGAATTTTTCCTTTTCCTCAATCGTGGTCAGCAGCATGGGGATATCGTCCGGATTGACCACCACCTTGGGATGCGGATGAAAGGTGACCAGCACGGCGTCCCGCCCGGTTTTCTCGCTTTCCGCCCGAACTCGTCTGAAAATCTCCTGGTGCCCGAGATGGATGCCATCGAACGTACCGACCGTGGTCACCGTTCCGTTATTGCCTTTCAATTCGAACCCGTCAACGCCCCTTATAAACGTGGTAGTCAATTCAATACCCTGATATAGTTAAAAAGTTGGTCGCCCTTTTGGGTCTTGAAGTCTTCGGAATCGACCCGCGCTGTGCCGATAGCCAGAACACCGCCCCGGTTGTTTTTCAAAAGCACCTTATCGCCGCTGGAGAAACTGCCCTCCACCCCGGTCACATCATCCCAGCTTAAAAAGCGGCCGTTGACGACCGCCCGGCTGAATTCGTCGGTTATTTTTATAGCGCTGAAATCGAGAGCCCGGTCGATAGGCAGAATGTGCTGTTCCAGTTTATCAGTCCGGCAGTACCGGGTTGTTTCCTCGAGTGTGAGCGCCCGGTCGCAGGTAAATTTACCCACCGCCGTCCGTTTGAGAGCGGAGAGATGTGCCCCGCAACCTACTTTTTCGCCGATGTCGTTTGCCAGAGTACGGATATAGGTGCCCTGAGAGCAGGTTACGGATATTCTGATTTTCGGATTTCGATAATCAAGCAGTTTGATATCGTGAATTTTAATAGTCCGCTTGGGCCGCTCTACCGGCTGGCCCCGGCGGGCTTTTTGATAAAGCCGCTTGCCGTCGATCCTGACCGCTGAGTAAGCCGGTACTTTTTGATTTATCTCACCCCGGAATTCGACCAGCAGCGTTTCGAGGTCATCATCGCTCAAATCCGGTACGTGCCGTGCCGGCGCCGTGTAATCAGCCCCTTCTGCGTCGTAGGTATCCGAACGGACTCCGAGATATATTTCGGCTTCGTAGGTTTTATCCGTTTCGGATATGAAACGGGCGATTTTGGTTGCGCTACCGAGACAGATGACCAACAATCCCTCGGCCAGGGGGTCCAGCGTACCCGTGTGACCGATGCCGCGCTGATTGAGAATCCGGCGCAACTCCATCACAGCGTCGTGACTGGAAATACCCGACGGTTTGTTTAAAAGCAGAACACCGTTGTACCTGTCGTCAGCCGGCATTGACCACCTCCGTTAAAATACCGATTATTTTCTGACGAGCCTCGCTAAGGGGCAGCGGTATAATGCACCCGGCGGCACTGACATGGCCGCCACCGTTGAAACGGCCGGCTATTTCCGCTACATTGATATTATCCCGAGCCCGCAGGGATAGTTTGGTACGGCTCTCATCGATTTCCTTGAGAAGACAACCGACCTGAACGCCCATATTGAACATAGTCAAATCCACCAGACCTTCGGTGTCGGATACGCGGGCGCCGGCTCTGGTCAGCATCTCGTTGGTCAGGTGTATCAGGCATATTTTACCGTCATTCAGCATCTCGATCGTGTTTAAAACCCAACCGGTCAATTTCATCACCGCGGGGTCGAGATTGTAATATACATAATCGCATATTTTCCGCGAATCAGCCCCGGCTTCGAGTAAAAGACCGGCGATGGTCATGGTGCGCGGGGTAGTTGAGGCGTACCGGAAACGGCCGGTGTCGGTTAAAATAGCGGTGTACAGCTGCTCGGCGACATCAGCTGAAATGTCATAATCCACCGCGGCAAAATACTCGAAGGCCATCTCCCCCACCGAGGAAGCACCGGTATCGATCCAGTTGACGGTAGCGAAGGGGGTGGAGTCCTGATGGTGGTCGATATTGATGGTCTTTACCCGGTCGTTCAAAAATCCGGTAGCGCCGCCGATTCTCTCTACGGTCGGGCATTCCAGAATCAGGGCGGTGTCGATGTCCAGCTCGGACGGAAAGTCCTCAACCTTTTTGATATCATCGACATGTTGCAGAAAGAGATACTTCGCGGGTATTTCCGAGTCCCTGATCAAATATACCTTTTTACCGAGGTCCTTAAGGTAGGCGGCAAAAGCGAGCTGGGTTCCCACCGCGTCGCCATCGGGGTCGATATGGGAAACCACCAGAATCTGCCTGCTGTCCTGCAGCAGCTTCTTAATCTTCCGGATTTGATTTATATGCGGGGAGGCGAAATTACTTTTCTTTGTTTTCTCTCTTAAGTTCATTTAACAACTGCTCGATTCTAATGCCTTCCTCAACCGATGGATCGAATACAAAAGTAATCTCGGGGATGTAGCGAACTTGCAGGTTCTTGCCCACCATCGACCGTATCTGCTTGTTCTTCTGTTTGAAAAAGCTTTCTATCCTGGGGCGGTTATCGCCCTCACCCAGATAGGAATAATATATTTTAGCAAAACGTAAATCGTCGGTCAGCTTGACCCGGGTGAACGTCACCATGCCCTTTACCAGCTCGGACAGCTCGTTTCCCAACAGGGCGGCAACATCTCTCAAAATCATCTCGCTCAATCTTTCCGAACGTTTATATTGTTTCATTTCAAAAAGCCGCTTCTAATTGTTCCCGTTTAAGATTCAATAAAAACCGATACTTGTCCAAAAATACCGCCTGTCTTAAGGCAGGCTCATCACAAAAAAACTCGATTGGTCCCGGTGATCAGGAGCTGAGCGTACGCGCGGTTTCTACTATTTCATACGCCTCGATAGAGTCACCTACTTTTATATCGTTATAATTCTCGATACCGATTCCGCATTCAAAACCTTCCTTCACCTCGCGTACATCGTCCTTGAAGCGCTTCAAAGAGGAGATGTGACCGGTATGAATCATCTTTCCTTCTCTGACCAGGTGGATTTTGTCTTTTCTGCTGATGCGGCCTTCTTTTATATAGCATCCGGCGATGAGTCCCACTTTGGGCACCTTGAAGATATCTCGGACTTCGGCCATTCCGACAAAATTTTCCGAGACATCGGGTGACAGGAGTCCTTCGAGAGCTTTCCGGACGTCGTTCTCCGCCTCGTAAATGACATCATATTGACGAATATCAATTTTTTCCCGCTTGGACAGCTCCCGCGCCCGAGGGTCGATAGAGACGCTGAAACCGATAATAACGGCTCCCGAAGCCGCCGCCAGCAGGACATCCGATTCCACTATCGCCCCCACCCCCTGGTGAATAATATGCGTCGTCACTTCGCTGGTACTTATCTTGCTCAGGGTATCTGATAAAACTTCAACCGAACCGTCGACGTCACCCTTGATGATGAGTTTGATTTCCTTGATCTCCCCTTCCTTGATTTTATCGAATACCTTGTCCAGGGTGATCTGTCCGTGCGGTCGTCGGTAATCGTACTCGCGTTTAATCTGGTTGCGCTTGAGGGATATCTCGCGGGCTTCCTGGTCATCCCTGACAGCCAGGAAACTGTCGCCGGCCTGGGGAACCCCGGAAAGACCGGTAATCTGGGCCGGAGTCGAAGGGCCGACATCCCTGAGCGATATTTCCCGGTCGTTGGTAATGGTTCTGATATGCCCGGCGTAAACACCGGCCACGACCGAGTCGCCAACCTGACAGGTGCCCTTCTGAATCAGGACAGTGGCCACCGGCCCCCGGCCCTTCTCCAGTTTCGCCTCCACGACCACGCCCTGGCCGCGAATAGAGGGGTCCGCCTTGAGATCCAGCATCTCCGCCTGGAGGACGATCATGTCCAAAAGTTTATCGATATTCGTTCCGGATTTGGCGGAAACCTCAACCATGATCGTCTTGCCGCCCCAGTCCTCGGAAAGGAGATTGTGCTGGGCTAACTGGGTTTTGATATTATCCGGGTTGGCATTGGGTTTGTCGATTTTATTTATAGCTACGATAATCGGTACGCCGGCTGCCCGGGCATGGTCGATAGCTTCGACCGTCTGGGGCATGACGGCTTCATCGGCCGCCACCACCAGCACGACAATGTCCGTAAGCTGGGTGCCCCGCGCCCGCATGGCCGTAAAGGCTTCATGGCCGGGTGTGTCCAGAAAGACGATTCGGTTACCTTCATGCAACACCTCATAGGCGCCGATGTGCTGCGTAATCGCTCCCGCTTCGCCGGCTACTACATTGGTTTTGCGGACATAGTCGAGAAGCGAGGTCTTGCCATGGTCAACATGACCCATCACCGTCACAACCGGTGCCCGGGATTCCAAAGCATCCTCATGTTCCTCCTCGCGGACAGAGTCGCCGATTTCCTCAATCGGCCTCGTATCAAAACCGAATTCGCTGGCCACCATTTCAATCGTGTCCATATCCAGACGCTGGTTGATAGTGGCCATCATGCCCAGCTCCAGGAGCTTGGTGATAACATCGGCCGGCTTGACGTCCATAAGCTTGGACATCTCGGCAACCGACATATACTCGTTAACCTCAATCACGTTATCCGGTAACACCGGCTGACTGAGGTCGCTGATACCGCCATGGCGGTACTTCTTCTTGGTTTTACCGGTGCTGAGATTAGCCATGGTGGCGCGGAAGCTCTTGGCTACCTCCTGCTGGTCGATTTCACGGCGGCCTTTCTTTTTGCGGCGCTCTTTCTTTTTCTTCCGTTTCTCAATTTTACGCATCAGCCCGGCCACGGGAGTGTTGGAGTTGGAGACTTTGATGCCGCCGATACTGGTCGAGCCGCCGGGAGGCGGTGGTTTGACCCGGGCTTCCTTGGCCTGGGTCTTCTGCTCCATCTCCTTTTTGGCTACCTGTTTTTCCCGGGTGAACTTCTGCTTGACAGCGTTCATCATTTCTGGAGTTGAAACCGACATATGCGATTTCGGGGAAAAGCCAAGCTCCATAACAATTTTCAGCATGGCCTGGGAAGAAATCTTGTACTCCTTGGCAAGTTCATAAATCCTTTTCGTTTTACCCGGCATCTATCATCACCTCCTATACGTCTTAACTCCAGAATAAAAAAATCTATCGGAATAAAGTTCAATCATCTTTTTCTTCGTCTTCTTCCACCCCGTCGAGATCGGGCGCGGTAGCCTCGGGAACATCATCGGCTTCAGTAACATATTCCTCGTCGTCATTGAAAACGTCGCTGGCTTCCAGCTTATCCTCATCAACACCTTTATCGGTCGTGGCTTTTTCCAGGGCTTCTTTTTCCTGTTGTTTTATTTCCAGTTCCTCAACGAAGGCTTTGGCGCGGTTGACCAGCGTTTCGGCCGTTTTCTGACCGAAACCTTCGATTTTGGTCAGCATCTCCACCGAGGTCTGGGCCAGCCGCTGCACCGAACTGATGTCGGCGGCAATCAGGCGGTCCCTGATTTTCTCCCCTACTCCTTCAAGCTGCCCCACCGGGACCAGCATTTCGGCTTCGCGGCGTTTGTTCTCGTTGTACTCGGTCTCTGAAAGGATATTGACTTTCCAGCCGGTCAATTTAGAGGCCAGGCGGGCGTTCTGACCGTTGCGGCCGATGGCCAGGGATAACTTTTCGTCATCGACGACCACCGTCATTTTTTTCTCCAGGTCGAACATGTCGATCGCCACTACCTTGGCGGGCGCCAGGGCGCGGGTTACGAAAACTTCGCTGTTCGACGAAAACGGGACGATATCGATGCGTTCGTTGTTCAGCTCGCGGACGATACTCTGTACCCGTACGCCTTTGATGCCCACACAGGCGCCGACCGGGTCGATTCTCTCGTCGGAGGAGTACACCGCCACTTTGGCCCGTTCACCGGGCTCCCGGGCGATAGCTTTAATCTCGATGACCCGCTCGTATATCTCCGGAACCTCCAGCGCGAACAGGTTGCGCAGAAACTCATCGTTGACGCGAGAAAGAACAATCTGCGGGCCGCGGGGCGTGTTCTGGACATCGAGAATCAAGGCTCGGATACGGTCGCCCTGGCGGAATTTCTCGTTAGGAATCTGCTCCTTAACGGGCAGGATACCCTCACCGCGACCCAGGTTGATAATGACGTTACCCTTATCGATCTGCTGCACCACTCCGGAGACCAGCGTCCCAACCTTGTCGATATACTCGCCGTAAATGCGCTCGTGCTCTACGTCGCGGATTTTCTGTATCAGAATCTGTTTCGCGGAGGCGATGGCGTTGCGGCCGAATTCCATTTCGTAATCGAGATAGATGTCGATTTCATCACCCAGTTCCGCCTCGGCATCAATCTCCTTGGCCTCGTCAAGGGATATCTCGACCGTGGCATCGGAAACCTTTTCGACCACCTTCTTGACGGCAATCATGAACAGTTCGTTGTTCTTGCGGTCGAACTTGAACGAAATGTTGTCGGTGTAGGCGTATTTTTTCTTAGCCGCCGCCAGCAGGCTGGCTTCCAGAGTTTCCACTACAGCGTCGAGGTCAATGTTTTTCTCCCTGGCGATCAGGGTCATGGCCTCCAACATATCAAACGCCATATAAAATTCTCTCCCTTAGTAAATAATTTTCGCTTTCTCGATATCGGCCAGCTCGATTTCGTAAGCTTCACTGTCGTCTGCGAATGCGACGCTGTTTTCGTCAACCGATATAATACGAGCGGTAATCTTCTTCCTTTTCGGGTCGATAAAATGAACCCGGACCGTCTCGCCGACGCGATATTTGAAATCGCAGCTCGTTTTCAGAGGCCGGTCAAGACCCGGTGACGACACTTCCAATGTATAGCCGTTCTCGAACAGGTCGGTGCCGTCGATGACATCACCGACAACTTTCGACAGACGGGCGCATTCGTCGATGTCAATCCCGTTGGCCGAATATACAAAGATTTTCAAGGTGGAGTTGTTTTTGTAACGTGACAGGACAACATCCGCCAGTTCGCAGCCCTTTTCGGACAAGGGCTCTTCGATTAACTCTATAACCTTGTTTTTAACCAAATCGTTCATTTTTTTTCACCGATAAAAATGAGCGGGCTTGCTACCCACTCCAACTAAGCATTATAATAATTAACTTATTAGCGCGCAACAAAATTATGAGCTAATTGAGTCTTTCAGCCAGCTTTTTGACCGCCCTGACGATATCCTCGACAGCGACCAGTTCCATGTCTTTTTCGGAACGGGCTTTTAGCTCTACCTTACCCTGTTTCAATGATTTATCACCGATTGTGATTCTGATGGGCAGGCCCACCAGGTCGGCATCGTTGAATTTAACCCCGGCGCGCTCCGGGCGGTCGTCGTAAAGAACTTCGATGTTATTATCTCGCAGCAAATTATATATCTTTTCAGCCGTCTCGACCTGTTCCGGGCTTTCCATACTTATCGGTATCAACTCCACCAGGTACGGGGCGATACTTTTCGGCCAGATTATGCCCTTGTCGTCAAAATACTTTTCCAGAACCGCCTGAGGCGTGCGAGTGATGCCGATGCCGTAGGAACCCATAATACAGGGATGTTCCTTGCCCTCGGCGTCGAGATATTTGGCGCCCAGCGTTTCCGAATATTTGGTGCCCAGCATAAAAGTATTGCCAACCTCAATGCCGTCGCGTTTAATCAACCGACCGCCACAGCGCGGGCAGATATCGCCCTCACGGGCCAGTGACAAATCGACGGTATGTGCAGCTTTGAAATCCCGGCCTAGATTGACGTTGAGGATATGCTTTTCGTTCTCATTGGCGCCGACAATGAAGTTCTTAAGTTTGGCCACCAGCGGGTCAACCAGAATCTTGACGTTTTCTTTAAGACCGATAGGTCCGGCGAAACCGACCGGGGCACCAGTGTACTGCTGCACCTGTTCCGGATTGGCCATTTCCAGTTCGTTGGCTTTCACGGCGTTTTTGAGCTTGATTTCGTTCAAATCCCGGTCGCCGCGGATTAAAGCCGCCACCGGTTTGCCGTCGGCCATGTACATCAGCGTTTTGACGAGGCGCGAGGCGTCGACTTTCAGGAAAGCGGTGACTTCCTCGATAGTCGCCGCACCGGGAGTGTCAACCTTTTCCATATCCTTTAATTCGTTATCGATTTTCAGATTGGCCGGGTCAGTGAATTCCGCTTTCTCGACATTGGCGGCGTATTTGCATTTCTCACAGTTGATGATAATTTCTTCGCCGGCATTGGTGTCGACCAGGAGCATGAACTCATGGGCCGCCTTCCCCCCCATCGCGCCGGTGTCGGACTCGACCTTGACAACCTCGATACCGGCCCGCCTGAAGATGGCAAAATAGGCATCCACCATCCCCTGGTAGGTTTTGGCAAAAGAGGTTTCATCGGCGTCAAAAGTATAGGCGTCTTTCATGATAAACTCGCGCCCCCGCATGAGACCGAACCGGGGCCGGATTTCATCGCGGAACTTGACCTGGATCTGGTACAGGTTCAAAGGCAACTGCTTATAGCTTTTAAGCTCGCCGGAAACCAGGTAAGTCACCGACTCCTCATGAGTGCCACACAGAACCATATCGTGCTGATGGCGGTCCTTGAGACGCATCTGTTCCTTGCCGATCGTGTCATAGCGGCCGGACTGTTGCCAGAGCTCGGCCGGGCAGAGCACCGACATGGTGATTTCGAGCCCTCCGGCGCGGTTCATCTCCTCGCGCACAATATTCGAGAATTTCTCAATAACCCGTTGCATAAGAGGCAGATACAAATATATCCCCGCCCCCAGTTTGCGGATATAGCCGGCCCGAAGCAGGAGCTGATGGGAAATCAACTCGGCGTCGGACTGTTGTTGTCTTAAAGTCGGTATATAGGTTTGCGACCAGCGCATTTTGTTTTTCCTTTTAATTCAAGAGGTTAACGTACCGTTTCAGCAAACAGAAAGGATATTATAGTCAAAACTGATGATAATGCAATGTAAAATTTGTTAATAAGTATATCGGGAAAAATTTCAAATTTAATATTGCCAGGTGGGGATTTTGGTGTTATTTAGTGTATCGTAAAAGATTGAGCTTTGCCCCCGTGGTGTAACGGATAACACGTTAGCCTCCGGAGCTGAAGATTTGGGTTCGATTCCCGACGGGGGTATATTAATTATGCAGAAGCCTTTTAAAGTAATTCAAGATCGAATTTTCAGCCGACACATAAGTTTATTTTCCGTCTGCGAGTATTATCATATAGGGGTGAAGATAGTATATGCTGTGAATTGCACACAAGGACAATACCAGCTATAATATTATGAATATCATATATAAATTTACCAGAGGACAAACATGAAAAAAAAACTGGCTTTGTGTTTTCTCGTTATAATCGCTTTTAGTTTTTCACTCGCACAGGAAGACTCGAGTTCCGGCCGCGATACCGCTGCCTTCGAGGATATCCATTCACCTGCCGAAATCATGGAGATTCTCGAGAAATCCGCCCTCGCCTATACCCTGACGGAACTTCCGGACTCTCTCAGCGAAATAATACAGCGGGAAAAAACGGTTCTGAACAATAACTATTATATCTACTATGACGAGGACGGCAGCGCGCGCCTTGCGAATTACCAGACCGATGATTCCGCTGTCGCTCTTTTGAATCAGGGGGATATCATGTTCGCCGCTAATCATTACGATTCCGCGGTCGTTTTGTATAAGCAGGCTCTTGGGGTCGATTCGAACTATTTCTGGACCCTGACCGTTATTGGCCATGCTTATTATTTCCTGGGAGAGTTCGACAGTTCGAAATTCTATTACGAGACAGCCATAAGGAAAAACTTCGTCGATTACAACGCTCACTGGTTTTTAGCCGATTTGCTGTGGAAAACGGGCGATACCGCCCGCGCGCTGGAGGAAATCACAACCGCACACCTTCTGAACGTCAATCACCTGAACATAAAGATGAGATTGCAGGAGCTTCGTAATTTGAGCTCATCTCCCTGGAAAATGTGGTCCTTCGAACCGCGCTATGATATCAGCCGGGAAGGGAACAAGATCATCGTAAAATTTGACCTGGAATGGCTTCCATACGCTATTGTCAAGGCAGCCTGGAAATATGAACCCGGTTATTGTCGCCAAATGGCAGGTGAGGATTATTCCGAGGAACGGCTGTATATCAATGAGGAAATTGAAGCTCTCAACGCCTGGCTGACACTCAAGGAAAACTCACCGGATGACCTGTTTTACAGGGTCAACGAGATTCTGGAGGACGGATTTTTGTACTCGTTTTTATATTATGAAATATATGCACCCTACTCACCGCTAATATTGCTGAAACTGCCCCGGGAGGAATTCAATTTGCTTATCGAATATGTGAATAGGTATCACTAAAAAGTTAATTAATGAAGAATGTGATTGACACACATCTGAATATATAGATTTCGTGCATGGCGTACGTCCTCGTGCGCCATGGTAAATTACTGGTAAAAATGGCTGTTTCCAAAAAACTGAAAATATCCGACCCTACCCTTGTATTTGTGACCACAACTACGGAAAACTGGAAACCGATTCTTAAAGAGAGAAAACTCGCCGAAGTAATAGCCCTTCAACTAAATGAAACCGCTGAGTATCACAATGTGTCAGTAGTCGGATACGTAATAGTGCCCAATCATGTTCACCTGCTCCTAAGTTTTAAAAATTATGAACGTCTCCCAAAATTTATTCAAAGTTTCAAAAGCCTTACTTCACCCGAACTGGAGTTTTTATTGAAATATTACAATAACTTTTTTTGCTTGCCCCTCTCAAAATATTCGCCTTATATTATCAAAAATTAATCATCTTGGAGGTACAAAAAAATGTACATCAGGGTTTGTCTTTCTGCACTGGCAATGATTCTAGCGATTTTGATGATCGGCTGCAGCGACGACGATGACAACAGCGTCGATTCCCCCAACGCTCCCTCTATTCCGACCAATCTCAGGGCGGTTGGGACCTACGGTAATATTCACCTGACCTGGGACGCCAGTTCCGGCGGGGGGTTGATCGGTTACAATGTCGACCGAAGTACCGACGGCGTTAATTTTGCCCAGAGAAACGGCGATCCGATCCCGATTACGGAGTTTGACGATACCTACCTTGAAGACGGCGTGGTTTATTATTACCGGGTGACCGCGGACGGCGAATCCGAATCCGCACCTTCCAATATAGTCCGAGAAATTCACGGTACGCGTCTCGACCCCTTGTACTCGTCCGGTCTGGTTGTTGCGGCCGGGGTAGCGAATCCTTATGTTGTTGAAGATACGGTGGTCATCAACGGCGGCGGTATCGAGGTCCAGACCGGGGCGGAACTTTATGTCAAGGAGGGTGCCGTTATCGATATCGAATATTCGGATATCACCACCAGCGCACTCAAGGTTTACGGGCTCCTGAGGGTTGTGGCCACCCCCGATTCCACCGCCAAGTTAACCTCTCACAAGACGAGCGGCAGCCTGGCCGACGGCGAGGGCTGCCGGCTGCGTTTCGAAAGCGCCGTCGACTACGACGCTGTCGAGGATACCGGCTGCCTGGTCCAAAATATGGAAATTGTCAACTTGCAGGACGGTAATCAGGCAATCGATGTCCTGAACTGTTCCCCCAGGTTTTATAATTGTAAAATAACCGCCAACAAAGTCAGCGGCGGGTCCTATTTCGAGATAAGAGGTTCATCCGCACCGGTAATAGAGAACTGCTCAGTAAATAATATGGTTATCACTGTCAGAACCGACCTGCGCAGTACCCTGGCGATGATACGGAAAAATATCTGTCGCGACGGCTATTACAGTATATACTTCTCGGGCCAGGATAACCCGGCCGTTACGCCCGGTCAGGTGGTCGACAACGATTTCGACGGCACCGTCAACGGTCTGTACCTGCTG
>JAFGNW010000279.1 GCA_016926795.1 Candidatus Zixiibacteriota bacterium | reverse complement strand
GCCGGCGCGGCGGAGTACCTTCCCGCTGGTTCCGGACCGTTGATTATACTGCGGTTCAAAATAGAAAGCGCTGGTGCGACTGGTGAAAGTAACGACCTCAGTTTCGACGGTTACAACGACTACGAGCCGCGCTTCTACGGCGACGCGATTGACTATCAGCCCCGGCTGGTGTTCGGCAGCGTTATTTATAGCGGTTGCTGTATCGGTTTGACCGGCAACGCCGATTGCTCCGGTGAAGAGACTCCGGACATCTCCGACATCACCCGTCTTATTGATTACCTGTACTTAAGCCACGACCCGCTGTGCTGCCCTGAGGAGGCCGATATTGACGGCAGCGGCGGCGAGCCGGATATTTCAGATATCACCCGGCTGATCGATTTTCTGTATCTTTCGCATAATCCCTTGCCGGCCTGTCCGTAAGCTCCTGGAATAAACACAAATAGAGGCCGCTCCGGTTAAATCCGGGGCGGCCTTTACGTCCTTATCCATTAAATCCTTGACAAAATCAATGAATTATAATAAGTTAAAATAGATTGAAATATCTTAGTTGGTCACCCATGAATAAACATATGCCTTTTTACCAAGACTCGATACTTGCAGTTATTTTAATTTGCAGGAGGTGTGTAATGATAAAATTTTACTTGGCTTTTTCTTTTATCCTACTTTTATCTTTCAGCCTGGCCTATGGCCAGACGGCCCGGATTGAGATTGACTATGAAAACAGCACCGGCTTCTGGAACGGGACCGATACTATCCTGACCTGCACCGATGTCGAGATAGCCTTTAAATTCATCTGCGAGTACGAATGCAACTTTTTACCTTCACACGCTTTCAAAATTTATACCGAGGACGAGGCCGACTGGTCGGGATTACACGGACAGTCACTCTGCCCCGGCGATTTTTGTGAGAATTTCAACGAAATTTTTGTCGATTATAACATCACTAATGATGGTCCGCCGGTAGATACTTCCAGCATAGCTTACCTGGCGATTACAAAAGACGGCTGGATGACCCCCGATACGATTATTCCGTTTTCAATCAAGTTTAATTCCGGAGCCATTCCCGGACGGCATATTATAATCGATACCACTTCTTACGTCGGCTTTGACTGGGGTTGGTTTACTATTAAGGGTACATGCGAAGAAATTATCAGCGGCAGGGTTGCTCCCGAATGGAACGGACCTTATGAATTCGTCCTGCTTGAACTTCCCTGCATGTATGACCGGGGAGATGTCAATTGCAGCAGTGAAATTGATATCTCGGACATCACGAAGCTGATCAATTTCCTCTATATCGACCATGATGCTCCCTGCTGTTATTATGAAGCCGATGTTGACGCCAGCGGCGGTGAACCGGATATGTCCGATATTACTCGGCTGATTGACCATTTGTATTTATCACATGAACCGCTGGAAGGCATGCCGGGCTGTGAGGAACCGGAACCGAGCGGCCGGATGACCGGGCGTACCGGTTGCAAGTCTTTTGAAAAAAGCGTCACCGAAACCCCGAGCGACCAGGACTGCATCGAATACGAGTACGACGGTACGGGCACGCTGGCTCTCAAACATGTCAACGCCGGGTTCAACTGCTGTCCGATAATGGATAACTCGGTTATCATCGAGGGTAATACTATTACAATCAGGGAAGTGGAAATCGAGGGTTTGTGCGATTGTCTCTGCCTGTTCGACCTGGATTATGAGATAATCAACTTACCCCCCGGCACTTATACCATCCGGGTGGAGGAACCGTATTTATGGGAAGGGGACGACCCGTTGGAATTTCCGGTCGACCTGGAAGAGGCTGTTACCGGAAGTTTCTGCGTCAGCCGTACTTATTATCCCTGGGGGTACTGATAACCCATTGATTTATAGTGTCTTATCCTAAGATTATTTAAAATGAATATTCCTGTCTAAAAGTAGTTATATTCATGTATTATAACAACCTGACCAAATAAACGTCATTGACATAAACCAAGCTCATAGGTAATATATGGTGGGGTGTATCTGAACGGAAGAATTATAATGAAATTCCGAACAAACCAACTAATATCTTCTTCTTTCATTCTTATATTGGTTGCGGCTATGTTCTTGCTCACTTGTGATAAGGAATCTACATCGCCTACTCCTTCGAAATCAATATTGATTAGTGTTAATATCGGACCCGGTGGCGGTACTGTTGTCGTTCCTGAGGACAAGGGGATATATTCAGGTATTACAATTGAAGTCCCTGCTGGTGCTGTTTCCGGTAATGTAAGATTCACTCTTTACGAACATACAAAGACTTTACCGGACTATCTGAGAGCAGTCGGACCGATGGTACTTATTGACATCGGACAAGCTATCTTAAATTTACCCGTCAATCTCACTTTTCCGTATGACAGTACCGGAGTATCGAACACTAACCTTATCTCCATCTTTCGCTTTGATTCTCTTACGCAGCAATGGCACCCCCTAACTCCTCTCGGCCAAGATGGGACGATAGTCTCAGCTTCGACAAAGCAGTTTTCGATACTGACGGTAGCAGAAGTAATGTCATTACCCGATCCGATAACTTTTAATTTTGTTCCGAGCTTACATGGTTTTTCAATTCGCAATTTTATCCCTCCAGGATCAGATCTGGGATGCTGTATAGGCATGTGCACTTTTGCTCGATGGTATTGGTTTAATAATGGTCGTTCACTGAGTTCACTTAGAAACCAATATGACTCCTGCCTGCAGACCCAAATTGCTGTGGAGGCTCAGTATAGTATACCGGAAATGCTCTTTACCCAACCTCTAAGAACGGTCGAGCATATTCTTCGTTATATGATCTATCTTGGTAATCCTCAAAATTTAACAATGTCCGATGGCAATGATAATTTACATAGTGTGCTTATTTATGGCATTGAGCAGATTAATACGAGTAAAATAATATTCAAGGCATATGACCCGAACAAGCGAAACGAAGACGATGTTCATGTCGAGTATGATTATTCCACTCAGAAATTTCAAAAATATGATAATACCTATGATGAGTTTTGCTGGATAAAAATGGATGATATTTTGTCTTCAGACAATGCCGAAAGAATCGCTTCTCTGCAGATGATTCCATACATTTCAAGCGGACCCAAGGCTGAAGAAATTAGCAGTGCACGCCCCCCGCTTACACTTGAAGTGACATCGGATGAAAGAGAGCTCGATGAGAATTCGGTTCGTTTCTATTTCGAGAGTGAACTGCTGGACGAGCAGGACTACAGCGTTAATTTTACCGGAAAATCTCTCTCCGCCACATACATGCCCGAATTCGACCTTGAATATTCCAAAACATATCAAATGGCTATAAGCGTACGGGATACCCTCGGCATTGATATGTGCGACACCCTTTGGAATTTCCAAAAGCCAGCTCCCGATACCTCGGAGAAATGGGATATCAGACTGCCCTATTGCTCGACCTGGTGCCAGGAAACGTTCTGCGATAAAGATGAAGGCGAACCATGTCAGTGTACTACTGACAGTTCATTCAATGAACTGAAAAATGCACAACTGGGCGTATTCTATGTCAATATGGTTAATGATACTCTATTCCGGTACACATTCAGCGATAGCTTTGTTATTGAAACTCTAACAGCGGTCATTAACGGTGACTCGGCTTATATCACGATCGTTATTGACGAGGAGGATTCCGAGATTGGTTGGATTTATTATGAACAGTGGCTTATGAAAGGAATTGTGGACGGTGACATGATAACCGGTACCTACACTCTTGAAGCCCTATACCGTTTATTCGGTTCCCTGTGCCAACCTGGTTATTCGGAGGAAAACGAGTGTACCGGAAGCGGGACCATTCAGATAACCAGAACCAGTGTCGATACCTCTCAAGCTACTGTCGCTGAATCTCAAGCGATCCGTAACCATTTCAAGAAGAGATAACTTTTGATCAAATACTGTAAACAGATAAAACCTTTTAAATTGAGAAATTTTAACAGTCTTGTTTACTGCGCCCGGCTTCAGGGGTCATTCTGACCCGACATTCAAGTAAAGAGCCCCATAACTCAAGACATCAATCAAACCATCGCCATCGAAATCAGC
Organism: Candidatus Zixiibacteriota bacterium; assembly: GCA_016926795.1. Lineage (GTDB taxonomy): Bacteria > Zixibacteria > MSB-5A5 > GN15 > FEB-12 > JAFGNW01. The sequence goes on along the minus strand of JAFGNW010000279.1, from coordinate 5,517 downwards.
TGCCGCTGAACAACAACCACCTACAGGGTAAAAGTCTGGTTCAAGAAAAGTCCCATCTCCGTTATTAACAAAAACCAGGAACCCAAATGTATCGTAATCATAGTTCGGCGGATGCAAATAAGGACTGGGCCCCCTGAAACAGCATAGTATATCGGCATATTCATCGCCGTTAATTTCCGACACTATCGGCGCATATAAATTGAATCGTTCCGGCACAATAAGAGAATCGGTAAACGTAATGACCCCGCTTCCGGAATTAGAGTAGATGGTCAAGCCATGATATTCATTCTGGAGAAAAACGAGGTCTAAACTGCCGTTACCATCGAAATCGGCTGCCGCAGGAGACTCGTCTCCACTGGTGAGATCCGCAATGTACTGAGGTTCCCCAAAGGTGCCATCACCGTTATTAAACGCAATAAAAAGCTGCATTTGATAGGTTCCTGACCAAAAGGCCAGGTCACTATCACCATCACCATCGAAATCCCCCTGCAGCCACAGGACCGCATCCGGGTCCTGCGTAAAACCGGGTTCGAAGTCACCATCCCCAAGACAATGAAAGAGAATGAGGATGTCGTCAGCTTGAACTGCGATATCGGAAAGGCTATCGCCGACAAAATTGGAGACACAAAACATCCTTACAAAATCGGGTAATTGTAAAATCCGGGAAGGCAGGAATCCTCCATTTCCATCGTTCATTAAGATCGATATTTCAGTGCTGCTGGTGCTGCGGGCGACAGCCGCTATATCGACATAACCATCTTCATTGAAGTGGCCAAGTTCCACGTGACGTGGTTTTTCAGGAGCAACGGCGTCTCGCACATGAGTCAAATGTCCCAAGCCGTCGTTCTCCAGTACACTAAGCAGATTTTCACGCCCATGAAAAGCAATGACATCCATATCACCATCGTTGTCTAAATCTGCCGGGAGAGTTATCGATGAAGAGAATGATGAATTTATCCACAGCGGCTCGGTCGGGTCAAACAGGTAATGGCCGGCTTCAAGTGAAGTCGTGGCGCTATCGCAATTCGAAAGACGGGACCACTGATTGGGGGATTCGTCTCGTGACCGCATGGCGAAATAGTATGTCTCTTTGGAAGGTAGCAACGCTATTGTCACGCTGTCGGGTGTACCGGCAGCTTGGGGCTCAGGTTTAAAGGTGAGATAAGCACCATCCCAGTTTCTTTCAGTGATAGGGGAATTGAATATTCTTATATCGTATTCAAACACAGTCCCGCTGCTGGAATCGTCACCCGGCGAGGTCCAGTTGAGGCGAATCGAGTGGTGGGATTCACGAGTCGCCGTCAAATCAGTCACCCGTCCGGGAGGGTACAGGTCACCCCCCAGAGAACCGGTTTTGGTTGAAACAATATTGGATAAGTCGGAAAAATCATCGCCACATTCCATGCGCACGGCAAGGTAATAGAGGGTCGATGAGTAAAGGTCTCGGATTGTGACGGATTCAGTTGATCCTGACGGTAGGGGGTCCTCGTAAATCTTGACAAGGGCAACTGACCCAAGACTGTCCTGATTGAGAGAAAGGCTGCTGTAGTAAATGACGTATCGGTAGCCTGCGTTTTTTAATTTATCATAGGTCGATTTCCACTGAAGGGTGATGCTATTGTAGCAAGTATCGGAAACTTCCAGACTTTCGATAGCTTCAGGGGGGATAGATTGCTGCACCGGCAGCTGTTGCTGATTTACAGAATGTTCCTCACAACCGAGCAGTCCAACAGCCAACAAGACACTTATCTGCAACAACTTACGAGCCAATATATTCATTTTATTTCCCTCCGTTGTTAAATAAACACAGAGCTAAAAATGACCTAATCCTTTCAATCATTTTGGCTTAACAGTACGATCGGTGTCTACAAGGATATAGTTTATATAATCAAAGGAATGACGTTTTGTCAATCTAAATCTGCTTATTCGCGAAGACCGGCAATGTAAAATTTTGGATTGTATAAAAGAATAAAACTCTTATATTAAACATAGAGTGAACATCTTCGTTTTTTCTTCGTCATAAAGTAAAAGCGGTTTCGACCTGTTAATAATTTTGCAAGGAGGGTTAAAATGAAAAAGGTCTTATTCATTTTAACGGTAATTATTTTCTCCTGCGCTAATCTTTACGGGCAGCCGGACCCCTCTTGTTGCGAGGGGATGCGCGGCGACATCAACGGCAACGGTGACCTGGATATAACCGATATCACCTGTCTGATTAACCACCTCTATCTGAGTCATGACCCTATCGTTTGCTTCGAGGAGGCCGATGTCAATGCCGATGGGGAACTTGATATTTCCGACATAACCTGTATTATCACGGAAGTCTACATCGACAAGATGAGTTCCTGCATTCAGCCCTGCCCCGGTTATATCGAGCCGTTCGGCTCTCTCGATTCTTATAACGGGTGCAAGTCATTCGAAAAAGCGGCCGACACGGTGACCTCAGCGGACGACTGTCTTATGTATGAATACGACGGGATGACCCTCAATATGAAACACGTCAACGCCGGTTTCAATTGCTGTGTGGACAACCTGGGAGCACATATAACCATCGAGGACAACGTTATAACTCTGGACGAATACGAAATAAATCCCAATTGTTACTGCCTTTGCCTGTACGACCTGTATTATGTATTCTATAACCTCCTCCCCGGCGAATATACGATTATCGTGAAGGAGCCTTACGTTTACAGCATTGAAGGTAGGGAGGAAATAGAGTTCACGGTCAATCTGCAACCGGGTCTCACCGGCGGTTACTGCGTGGAACGGTTGTATTATCCCTGGGGATATTAAGGCTTCAGACGAATAAAAAAAGCCCGCTATCAGCGGGCTTTTTTTATTTTAACGCGATAAAGTTTATATCGTGAATTTGCCGTTGCGGTAGATAATTTTACCGTCAGCGGTAATCTGACTGTCCCCTTTTAAATCACAAATCATATCCCAGTGAATGGAACTCTTGTTTTTCCCACCCGATTCGAGAATCGAGGCGCCCAGAGCCAGGTGACAGGTACCGCCGATTTTTTCGTCAAACAGGATATTTTTCGAGAACTGCTTGATTTCATAGTTGGTACCGATAGCGAACTCCCCGATATAGCGCGCGCCCTTGTCGGTGTCCAGCATTTTACTCAGAAATTCAACGTTCTTTCCGGCTGATTCTTTGATGACCCGGCCCTTCCTGAACTCCAGCCGGACATCCTCGACCTCGCGGCCCATATAGATGGCCGGGAAGCTGTAACGGATAACGCCCTCGGCGGTGTCCTCGAGCGGTCCGGTGAAAATCTCGCCGTCGGGGAAATTCTCCGTCCCGGCGCAGTTGATCCACTTGCGGCCTTTGACGCGAAGTTTCAGGTCGGTGTCTTTCGACTGGACATGGATTTTATCGAAACGATTGAGTATCTTAGCCAGACGGTCCTGTTCCCGGGCCACTTTCTTCCAGTGCTTAACCGGATCGGTGGAATTCAAATGCCCCGCTTTGAAGACGAACTCCCGGTAATCTTCAAGCGACATATCGGCCTCCTGAGCATCAGCATGGGTCGGGAACTGAGTGCCCACCCAGGAAAGGGTCTTCTCGTTAACCCGTTTGTAAAATCTGTCCCGAACCGGCCGTAAGGTCTTCATAGCCAGCGCCTGTTTCCGGGGGTCGACCCCCGAAAGGTAGCGCGTGTTCTGACTGGCCCAGATGTGAAGTACCGCGTCTATTTTTTCCGTCTCGTACCTGTTGACGGGATTGAGGTATTTCAACTGGTCATCACCGGCATGCTTGAGGAAATACTCTTCCTGCTCGGGGATGCGGAGCTTGAGAAAGGGATTCGCCCCCATATCGACCGCTTCTTCGAAAGCCGCGTTCATCAAAGGCAGACCGACCAGTTCGCCCTGGATTCTGAGCAACTGCCCCTTTTTTAGTTTGAGAGAATAGTGAAGCAATACTCGCGCCAGTTTTTTTATTCGTGGATCCATAACTTCTCCGAAGTTTATAGTTTAAATAGAGCCTTCCATTTTAAGCAATCTCAATTTCATTTTCAAACCCCCGTCGTATCCTCCGGGGCTGTTGGCCGCCACCACCCGATGACAGGGTATCACCAGAGGCAGGCAGTTGCGGGCGTTGGCGTTGCCCACCGCCCGGGACGCGCCGGGGTGACCGACCCGAACAGCTATCTCACCGTAGGTCGCTGTCTTTCCGTAAGGAATTTGGGAAACCTGGTTCAGCACTTTCTTTTGAAACGGAGTGCCTGGAACATCGAGTTTAAGAGTGAACTTTTTTAGCTTGCCCTCGAGGTAAGCCGTAATCTGTTCTTGTGCCTGCTTGTTCACCGGACCGCCGACCAAAATCCGGGAGCCGGGAAAATATCGGTTAATCCGGGCTTCGAAAGCTTTCCGGGATTTCCCCGGCAGCGAGACTATCGCCAGCCCCTTATCCGTGGCAGCCGTGTGGATGTTTCCCAGACCGGTTTCAAATGAATGAACGTACAGATTATTCATTATTATTTCTCCCCTGTAACAATTTTTTCGAGTAATTCGGGCAGGTTCGCCATCGAATCCAAAACAAAATCCGGCTTCGAAGCCAGCAATTTATCCCGACCGCCGTAAGGCGAAAGTACCGCCACCGAGCACATCGGTACCGCCCGGGCGGCGAGAATATCGTTGACGGTGTCGCCGATTACCAGGGTTTCCGATGGTTCGGCACCCATCTTTTTAAGTACCTTGAAGAATATTTCCGGGTCTGGTTTTACCTTCGCGACCTCATCACCGCCGACCCAGGCTTTGAAAAAAGGACCCCATTCGAATTTGTTGATAATTTTATCAACGTGCTTTTTGATCTTGGTGGTAGCGATCGCCATGGTATAATTATTCTCGGATAATTTTGCCAGCGTTTCGCCGACACCGTCAAGGATGACGGTCGAGGACACGATAGATTCGGCAGCTTTCACCTGGAAATGGCGGTAAAGTTCGTCGAGAGGAGCGTCGGTGAACTCCGGATACATAACTTCCAGAGCATAACCTATAAAAGGTTTGATGGTCTCGGGCTTCTGTTCCTGCTGGCCCATCTGCCGCAGCGAATAATTGACCGCCTCCACCACCCCCTCGGAGGAATCGATTAAAGTACCGTCGAGGTCGAAGATCAGATTTTTTATTTTCAAAACAATCGTTCAACTTTCCCAATTACATCGAACAGGCTTATTTTATCCACCCGTTCGACGGCGCCGAATTTTAATGTCGCTACTAAAATAGAGTACGGGTCGACCGATGTCAACGGCCAATCACCGGAAAGAAACAGACCCGGGGGTTTTTCGTCAAACAGAGCATAATCCGTTGCCACCACCTCGCCGTCGATAATCTGAATCTCCTCTCCCGGCAGGCCAACCACTAGCCCCAGTTGAGCCTCGTCACCGTCGTTAAAACGGATAAAATCAAAACGTTTCGGCAAAGTATGTATTACGCGTTCTTTGAAACCGACAATATCGACCGAATAAGCAAGGCGGCTGGCCCTGAGCACGTCCCTGTCGGAGTAAAGCGGGC
>JAFGNW010000278.1 GCA_016926795.1 Candidatus Zixiibacteriota bacterium | reverse complement strand
TTTTTCTCGGTCAGACGACTTTTTATAAGTTTTCCTTTAAATATCGACAGAAAAATTGACTCCGTGGCCTATTTATGGTTATTTCAATATCTTAATCGACCTTCAATAAAGTATCGCTTTACCTGTCGAGCCTAAGTTCGATTGCCAATCCTTCTAAAAATACTGACCCGTACCGATGGAAAACTCCCATTTTTTATCTTCCCTTAAGGCGAGGTCGATGCGTAAAATCTTGCTTTTGGTCGCTTTTTCAAAGGAAACGCGCAAACCGACACCGACGCTCCAGTAATAATTTTTGACGCGCAGCGGTTCACCCGCTTTCCAGGTCCGACCACAGTCGGCGAAAACCGCTCCGCCGAATATCGCCGACAACAACTCCAGGTTGGAATAGAATCGTCCTTCCAGGTTAAAAACATTGAGCCGGTCGCCGGTTTTGAAATATTTATCGTAACCGCGAAGATAATTACTCCCGCCTAAAAGCAGGTCCGAGGTACCTTCGACGCGCCAGTCCGAGAGATATAAACCCCGGAAAGCCAGCGTGAAAAAACTCAGCCCGTTGTTATAATATTTGACTTTAAACTGGGACATGTGTCTCAGGTCACGGTCCCGGCGAAATTTGACCAGGCGGATTAAATTGACCGAAACCAGATTGCTTTTAAAATAAAAGGCTAAGGCGCTGTTCAGATTGACTTGCTCAAAAAGGTGATGGCTGAAATCGGGATTTAAAGCCCGGGCATAAGACAGTTCAAAACTCTCTCCCAGGGTGATATCCTCGGTGTAACTGAAGCCGTTGATGCGTTTCAACTTGATGAAATCGATATTCTCCAGCGGTATTCCCAGGGTGAACTGATGATAAACGGTGTCGATGGGAAAAGTCACCGGGTAGGCGGGATCGAATATGGTGCGGTCATAAGTTCTCTCGTAATGATAATCATAGTAGAAGTTCAATCCGATTTTCTTCTTATATTCCCCCCAGCGGTATCCCAGGTAAATACTGGTAATATCGCCGCTATTGAACGATTCGGCTTTTTTCTCGTTGTCGGCATAAATATCTCGCCGACTACCGCGATCACGGTAAGCGATACTGAAAGCAAAGTTCTGGCTGAGATTATAATAAGGGCGGCTAACCAATATTTGCCTGATTTTATTGGTCGGCTCGTCACTGTAAATCAGGTTGACATATAGAGGTTTCCCCCGGAAGCGCTCATCGATGAGACTGGTTTTGAAAAAGTTATCATCGTTCTCCTGGATGAAATAGTCACAGGTAATAAGCTGGTTGTACCCCAGAAAATTTCTTTCTTCGAAACCCACCTGGTAATTGGTTTCGTTTCCGTCGCGCCGGACGGTCAGCCCCCCCAGCAGGCTCCACTGGTCAATGGTCACGATCCGGACCAACAGGGTGCCGTCGTCAAGAAGTTCCGGCACCACCCAGGCATCATAAAGAACATATCGGGCGCGTAAGTTACGTCCGATTTCCTCGGCCAGTTCGGAGGAATAAGGATCCCCCACCTGGAAAAGCAGTTCACGCTTGATAACACCAGCCCGGGTGACGAAATGCAGTTTGTTGGCGGTTTTGAAAATAAAGTTGTTATAACGCTTTTCACCGGTATTGTAAATATTGCGATTTTCGATGACAATGCTGTCTACCAGGAGACCATCGAAATTTATATTCGGGTCTATTTCCTTATCGCCAACTTTAAACCTATCGGCGGAGACCGGCAAAGCAAAAAAATACCAGCCCGTCAAGAGAACCGATATACCGAGAATAATTCGCTGCCTTAACAAACCTGACTCCCAAAAAGGAAAATAATTACTTTTTTTTACCTGTAGTCAACAAAAGAGAATCTCTCTCATGACATCTCGTGTCACCGCTTAAGGAATGAATCGAAGGAGTCGATATAATAATGAAATCAAATAAATTACGTTTGTTATCGATATGATTAAAAAGAAACTTGGCGACCTCTTGATAGAGAAGGGGTATATCACTCCGGAACAGCTTGAAGCCGCCCTCAAGGAACAGCTCTCAACCGGAAAACGGCTGGGTTCGACGCTGATTGAAAAGGGCATAATAACCGAAGAACAGCTGACTGCCACAGTATCTGAGCGGCTTTCAATACCTAAAGTATCGTTGACCTCGATGGAAATTCATCCTCATGTAATTCAAAGAGTTAATGTCGAGACGGCGCGGCGTTATACGCTTATCCCGATTTTCTATATCGGCAACACGCTCACTATTGCCATGGCTGACCCGTTGAACATTATTGCCATCGACCAGGTGAAATATCAAACCGGCTGCGAAATAAAACGGGCTATCGCCGCCGGTTCCGATATAAGGGCGGCCATTGAAAAATATTATTCCGTGGCGGATTCATTGAGCGAAATAAGTTCTCATCGAACCCCCGAAAAAGAAGACCTGTCCTCGGTCATAACTCTCAACACCGGGTCGGAGGAAATCGAAACCCCCATCATTAAACTGGTCACCATGATTATTTCCAAAGCGGTCAATGAAAAGGCCAGTGATATCCATATCGAGCCGGACGAAAACACGCTTCGGATTCGTTACCGGGTCAACGGGGTTATGCGCGAGGAAGCCGCCCCGCCCAAGTCGATTCAGAACGAGGTTATCTCGCGTATCAAAATAATGGCCGACCTCGACGTCTCGGAGAAACGCCTCCCCCAGGACGGACGGATAATTTCCAACATCGATGGTAACCTGATCGATTTGAGGGTCTCCACCCTGCCCACGATTCATGGTGAAAAAATTGTCCTCCGGGTGCTCGACCGCCGAAGCCTGTACCTTTCTTTCCAGCAACTGGGTTTTCAAGAACGACTCCAGAAAGAATGGTTGAACGTAATTCGCAAACCGGAAGGTTTGATACTCATTTCCGGCCCGACCTCGAGCGGAAAGACATCGACGCTTTACACCACTCTGCAGGAAATAAACTCGATTGAGAAAAACATCATCACAGTGGAAGACCCGGTGGAGTATTCCCTGCCGTTGATTAACCAGATTCAGATCAATGAAAAAGCCGGGCTGACTTTCCCCTCCACCCTGCGGGCCATCCTCCGGCAGAACCCGGATATTTTGATGATTGGCGAAATCCGCGATATCGAGACAGCCCGAATGGCCATCCGGTCCTCCCTGACCGGGCACCTGGTCTTCTCGACCATCCATACCAACGATGCGCCCTCGACTATCACCCGTCTGATGGACATGGGCATCGAAAATTACCTGGTGGCTTCAGCCCTCAAGGGGGTTCTCTCCCAGCGGCTGGTACGGGTTAACTGTCCCGACTGCCTGCAAAGTTATCAGCCCCCGGAAGGTCTCCTGGAACGGGCGGGGCTGCTCCACCGGGTCGATGAATTTAATTTCCGTAAAGGCAGCGGCTGTTCCCGGTGTAAGGGAACCGGCTATAAAAATCTGACCGGCATTTTCGAGTACATAAAAATAACACCCGCCGTCTCGGAACTGATTATCAACAACGTTTCCATCAACCGCATCCGGGAGATGGCCCTGCAAACAGGATACGTGCCTCTTTTCGACGCCGGTCTGTCAAAGCTCAGGGAAGGCGAGATATGTCTCGAAGAACTGTTGAGGGAAACCTCCAATATCGAGAGCGGGTACGAACGATTTGCCGCAAATGAGGTTAAACTGACTAATGCCGGTACGGTATAAATATCGCGCCGTCTCCCGTGACGGTCAGGTACACAAGGGGGTCGTCACTTCGCAGAGCAGCGAACTGGTGGAACAACTGCTTTCCAACCAGAATCTCCTGCCCATCAAAATCACACCGGTCGGAGAAAACAAAACTATCTCGATGTTCGGGTTTTTACGGAGAGTGGACTATGATAAACTGATCAGCTTCACTACCAGTCTGGCCACCCTGCACCGGGCCGGGGTACCGCTCCTACGGGCTCTTTCGATAATTAAGGTAGGCAAAGAAAACAGCCGCTTCAATTACGCCATCGACCAAATAAAACTTAACGTCCGCTCCGGCAAACCGCTTTCCGAAGGCATGGCTGAATTCAGCGACCTGTTTTCGAGGACTTATACGGCCAGTGTCGCGGCCGGGGAAGAATCGGGTAAACTGGAATATACCCTCGATGAACTGGCCGAAATACTCGAAAAGGAAATGGAAATGAATCGCCAGATCAGACTGGCTATCCGTTATCCGCTTATTGTTATTACCGTGATTATCGCCGCCTTCGTGGTCATGATGACTTTCGTCATCCCCCGCTTCGTTGATTTCTATTCCTCGTTCGGAGCACAAATCCCCGCCCCCACCCGTCTGATGATATTCATCAGCAACACCGTCAGTCAGTACTGGCCGTTAGTGCTGGCCGGACTGGTGGCGGCCGGACTTACTTTCAAAAAAATTATCAGCAATAAAAACGGCCGATTCTGGTTTGACCGGCAGCTTCTCAAACTGCCCATTTTCGGAAATCTGATAATCAAGAGCAATATCGCCCGATTTGCTCTGATGTTCAAGATTCTGTTCCGGTCCGGCTTGCCGATTATCAAATGTCTGGACATCCTCGCTTCCACCATCAAAAATACCGTCATTGAGCGGGAAATTCGCCAGCTGGAAGAGTTGTTTAAAAAAGGTAAAGATATCGAAATCCGGCCTGGCAATTTCAAGTACTTACCGGATATGTCGTTACATATGATGTCCATCGGTCTGGAGTCCGGTTCGCTCGATGAAATGCTCGGTGAAATCGGTAAACATTACACCAAAGAAGTCGCCTATACTTCCCGGCAGTTGATATCTGTCATCGAGCCAATTTTAACCCTTGTTCTGGGCGTGTTTATTTTGCTTCTGGCGCTGGCTATCTTCTTGCCCATGTGGAATTTAATCAAAGTTTTTAACAGCTGATACTGAAGATTAATGTCAGTCATTCCGATATTATAAAAAAGTGCATTTTAACCTTAAAATTACCCTAATTCGGGAGGTACAAGTATGAATTCCCTGGCGAACCAAAAAGGTTTTACGTTAATCGAACTGGTCATAATTATCGTCATTCTCGGTATCCTGGCGGCTGTGGCCATTCCCAAATATCAGGATATTTCCAGTGAAGCGAGAGAGGCCTCTTGCCGAGCCGCTTTAGGTGGTCTTCGTTCCGCTATTACCATTTTCTATGCTAATCAGGCTGTCACTACCGGTACCGCCGCCTGGCCGTCGCATGCCGAGTTGAGCTCGATTGGAACGGTCATGGAACAGTCGATACCCAAGAATCCGTACCAGAACGAAGCTAATTATCCGGATTCGATTCTTGACGCCGATGTTGCCGGGATTATCAAGGGTCAGACCTCGGGCGCCAACTGCGGCTGGGCTTATTCGTTCACGACCGGAGAAATCTGGGCGAACACATCAGTGACCAACGAAAACAACTGGTAACTGAAAAATATGTATACCGGTTCAAGACGCTTCTCAACGTCGGTCGGCTACCGGGGTTTCACCCTCATTGAACTGGTCATTATTATCGTTATCCTGGGCATCATAGCCACCGTGGCTATACCCCGGTTCAGCGATATTATAAACAGCTCCAAGATTAACGCCACCAAACAGGAGATGGACGCCCTCAAGAAAGCGATGGTAGGCAATCCGGCGGTGGTGGCGGGCGGCGAGTACATCGACCGTGGATTCGAGGGTGATATCGGCTTTCTACCTTCCCGGCTGGTTGACCTGGTTGTCAAGCCGGATTCGGTTTCGGCATATAACCGGTTGACCCGGCTGGGCTGGAACGGGCCTTATATCGACAGCTCCGGAGGCGATTACGCTCTCGATGCCTGGGGCAACAATTATATCTATCAGCCGGGGAACCGCCGTCTCGTTTCTACCGGGGGTGGAGCCGACAGTATTACAGTAAGTTTATAAACGTGATTATTATGCCTTTTAGCAAAATGAAAACGGCTGTTGCAGAACCGGAGCGTTCCTTTTCCGAAGATATCCCGCAAACGGAATCGCTGTCGATTAAGGAAAAGTACGTCCGCCCCAAAAAAAAATTTAAATACTGTTATGTGCTCGCCTTTGCCTTCAACAGCAATTCCCTGGAAATGGCAACCGTACGCCGTTTCGGTCATCGGATAAAGCTTATCGACGTCCGTAAGGTCTATATCCCCAAAGAACACAAGGACAGCCAGGAAAGGAACGTCTTTATCTCGCGGATAGTCGAAGAATACCATAAGGAGTTCGGGAAACGCTGTCAGAAGATAGTCGTCACCGTCTCCGGCAAAGAAACCGTTTTCAGAACCATCACCCTCCCGAAAATGAAGCCGAGAGAGCTCAAAGCCGCCCTTGAGTTCGAGATAAGAAAACAAATTCCCTTTCCCCTGGAAGAATGCCTTTACGATTATCGCCCGATAACTCAGATTAATAAGAACAACCGCGAACTCGTCCGAATATCGGTTCACGCCATCACCCGCCGTTATGTAAACGAGGTCCTCACCCCCTTCCGGAATCTCGGGCTGGACGTTACCTGGCTGTACAACACCCAGGATGTCATCGGGCAGTTACTCGGTCATCTGTCGTTTTTCCGGGAGAATACCAATTATGCTCTCCTGAACATCGGCAAAGAAAGCTCCCAGATTTCTTATTATCGGGGTACGCTTCTGGAATTTACCCATGTCACCTCGTTGGGTTCGTCGATGTTGAGCAACCGCTATGACGACGCCAAGTTCGAAAATTTTACCGAACTTCTGGCCAACGAAATTCAGAACTCGCTCGACTATTACACCGGTCAGTATTCCAGTCATTTCACCAACCGCGTCTTCGTATACGGCGATATGTCCTATGCTGAAGACCTGATCAATTTGTTGAGCAACCATTTCGGTTTTGAATTTTCCTGCTTCCCGGTCGAGAAACTCGATTTCGGCAAAGGCAAAGAGGAAGAATTCAAATACTCCCTGCCCGTCAGTCTGGCCGTAATCGCGGCCGGCGCCTGCTCGGCCCGACTAGCCAACCTGATACCCCGGGAACAACTCCTGGTACAGCGGCGAAAAATTATCGACCGGGTGGGCATGGCCGGTCTGGCTCTCATGGCGGGGATTCTCCTTTACGGCTGGTACCTAGACCGGTCCCGTCTCGAAATCGAAAACAAATATCTGGACGAACTGGACCAAAAAATAATCGCCTATAAAAATTCCAGGGAATACGACACATATAATATTCTCAAAAGGCGCATCGCTGTCGATAAATCGTACCTCGATAAAATCAGGGAAAAGTCCAGCTATCTTGGTTTGCACCTGAAAGAGCTTTCGCTTCTGACACCGGGTTCGATAAGACTTTATAATTTTGAGTACCATGCCGACAAGTCCGACCAGAATATCAACCTGTCCGGCGTGGTAAACGCAACCGATATCCCCCCGGAAGTGGTCCTGGCCGAGTATGTCGAAATCCTCAATCATTCTCCTCTTTTCGACAGCGTCACGGTCAATCGCCATTACAAAAATAAAACCGAGGCGGGTTTTGACCTCGATTTTCAACTCAGCCTGAGGGGAAAAATATGAAAACCCGTCTGCTGCTTTATTACGGCCTGGCTGTCGGTGCTCTTTGCCTGTGGTTTTTCTTTGTTTACACACCGATGACCGAGAAACACCAAGCCGTTAAAATCGAGACCGCCGAAAAAGAAAAAAAACTGGTCGATTTCAATAAAACCCTGGCCGAACTGAGTAATTTTGTTCAGACCAGCAGCAACCTCGAATCGTATAAGGTCGAGTTAAGCTCGCGTTTGTATTCTAAAAATGAAATTTTAAAACTGTTCGAGCAGCTCGACCGCGACGCCGCCCGAAACCAGCTGCAGATAACGGAGATAATTCCCCCGCTGGAGGAATTGCTGGCTTTGAATAAGACGGTTCCCAATCCCGAGGAACCGCTGTTTTTGAATATAACCCTGAGATTCAACGGTAATTTTATAAATTTCGGGAAATACCTTTCCCACCTCGAAAAAGCGCCCTTTTTCCGGGGGATAAATTACAGTAAAATCGTCACTGACAAAGATAACCCCCGGAACCTGCTATTTACGGTTAATTTTAAAGCCTTACTGGGGCGGATCGGGGAGGACACATGAACGAAAAAATCCGCAAAAAGATAATTTTTGCCGCCTTGTTCATCGCGATTATCTGGGGGCTTTTTAATTATGAATGGCCGACCCGGCCGGAGGAGGCCGATGTCGCCCCCGCCGCCCTGCCTTCGGTCGCCGGAATGACCCGACAAAAAAGTTTAACGCCGGAAGTCGTGGAAGAAAAAACGAACCGGAACTGGGGCGACGACCCGTTCCGTATCAAAAACGGAAAACAAATCAGCAAGCAGGGCGGTAACTGGGTGGTATCCGGTATTCTTTATAACACCGCCACACCGCTGGCTTATATCAACCGCACGCCGCTTCAAATAGGTGACACTATCGACAACGCCCGCGTGGTGAATATCGAACCCAATTACGTAGTATTGAATTATAACGGCAGTGACCATAAAATATATTTTTCTGAAGGTTAGTAGACATGAAGAAGATAATCATAATATGTTCGGTGATATTTTTTATATCCGGCAGCCTGCTCGGCCAGTCGCAACCGGGTCGGGATAAAATCTCCCTTAAACTGAAAGGCGTCCCTCTGGTTGATGTGCTTAACATGATTGCCATGCAGTACAACCTCAACCTGGTGGTGTCCGGGAAAGTCACGGGCGAGGTAAGCATACATTTGGAAGACGTTGATATTTTTACCGCCCTGAACGCTATATTAAACGCCAACGGTTATAATTATTTCGTGAAAGACAAAGTGGTGGTGGTCAAACCCCGGGATATCACGGCCGAGGGAGAATATCAGTCGCGCCTGTTTACGTTGAAATATATCGACCCCGAAACCGCCCGTAAAGCCCTGGAGCCGCGCCTGTCGGAAAAAGGACAGATTATCATTCTTGACCGGAGCAATGAGAATATCCAGGGCGGCAGCAACTTTCAACCCAACCGCATCCTGATCACCGAGCGGCTGACCCTGCTGGCGGACCTGGCGCAGGTAATCGAGGAAATCGACACCCCGGAGAGATTGATTCAAATCGAGGCTAAAATTATCGAAACCACCGTCGATAACTCCTCCCAGCTGGGCTTTTTATGGCCGTCGTCGGTCACCACCACTCTGGGCAACGCCGAAGGCTGGAATTCGACCGCCTCCACCACTACCGCCACCGAGGACCTCGAAAGCAAAGCCGGCGTCTACGATATCGAAAACGAATCCTGGAACTGGGGCAAACTTTCGGTACAGCAGCTCAACCTGGTGCTGGACTTATTGAAAAAGAACGGCAACTCCAAACTCATCTCCGACCCGCATATTACCACTCTGGAGAACCATGAAGCCGAGATAAAAATCGAAACCGTCATTCCCATCCAAACCATCAACCGCTTTTCGGAAGGAGCGATTATCCAGGATATCGTAACTTTTCAGGACGAAGAAGTTGGTATAACGTTGAAAGTCACGCCCCGGATAAACATCTCCGGCCAGATTACCCTCGAGGTTAATCCGACCATCGAGGATATAATCGGCTATACCGGCACCGAGGACAACCGTAAACCGATAACCACGGCGCGTTCGATTAAAACCAGGATTACGGTTAACGATGGTGAGTCCATCGCCCTGGGCGGACTTTTAAAAGAGAATGAGATTCAAACCGAACAGAAAGTGCCGGTTCTGGGGTATATTCCTCTTTTGGGGAAGCTTTTGTTTTCCCATAAATCGACGGAAAAATCGACGACCGATTTAATAATCCTGATTACACCGCGGATAATTAAATAATTACTGCGCCAGCCACCATTTTTTGGACCGGCTGAAGAACATCTGGACGGTAAAAATCAGCATCACCAGGTCGAAGGCGAGCGATTTCCAGGCCTTGTAGGCTGCCGCCCCGGAGGCTTTGAAACAGCCGCAATCGACACTCAGACCCCTGTAAATCGTGGAATAAAGAGCAATAATAAAAATAATCGTCATAACGTTGGCCCAGACAACCGCCCCGCGGTAACACACACCGAAAATCAAGGCCAGGCCGCATAAAAGCTCCAGCCAGGGCAGTATCAGCGCCATCAGATTGATTAAATCACCCGGTACCATATGATAAAACCAGATGGAACGGGCGAAAGAACCGGGGTCGATGACCTTGTAAAAAGAAGCGTAAATCAACACCACCCCGATAAAGAGCCGCGATATCATTGTCAAAAAATCGTTATCGATTAACCGTCGCAATCTCTCCTCCTCTCCAGCCCCAGGCCGAAACGTTCCCACTCACGGGAGCCGCCGAAAAAGATAGTCACCCGGGTATAACCGTATTCGGCCAGATTACGGGCCAGGTGCAGCGACAGGTCGCATTCTTCCCCGGAACAATACACCACGATCGGCCGATCGTAAGCTACGTGCCCCAGGCAGGAATCCAAATACAGTTGCAGGTCCCCCTCGGGCATGTATTCGAAAGGAATATTTATCGATCCGGGAATTGTGCCGCACTCGAATTCTTCTTTTTCACGGGCGTCAATAAAAATCGTTCGCTGGGTGCTGTGCTCGAGGTGGGCGACGTTGATATCGATAAAGGGCGGGTCGTTCTCTTCGGCGTCGGGAGGAATAATCGGGCCATCACTCCCGGAAAGGTTCCGGTAAGCACCGATGTATTCAATTTTATTGGGTGAAACCAGATTGGCTCCCAAACCGAGGATTATCGCCAGTATCAGTAAAATTATTGCTTGCCTAATCGCCATTTCCCGTTGTTCTCAATTAAAATATACACTTCCAATCTATTATACTATTTAATACGGTCAAGAACTAAAATTATTTACCATAAAAAAACAGGGCTCAACCAAACGTTGAGCCCTGAAAATCTAATTCTACAACGGAATAGAGGACTATACTGACACTGACAATTCTAATTGATGTCGAAAACGGTATTTACAGTGGCCTTCCTATTCAAATTTGAATTTATTAAAGTATATTGCCCGTTTAAAATCTTTCCGACAACAGCAGCAAATTTGTTCGGTGCTAACACCTGTAACCCATATAAGTGCCAGTAATCCTTTTCACCTATGGCTGCGAATTCTTCAGCCTCTTTTCTTTTTGGCATATCAACTCCCTATTTATGTTATCTCCCCTATTTCATTGGCGGTTGCGGGAGTATGTTGTTATCAAGGATATAGCAACCTCATACATAAGTATCAAAAACATCGTTGATACCAATTAGAGATAGATAACAACACAAAAAGGGAACCCTAAAAAATCCTATCACCTCCTTTAAACGGTTTAAAGGTTAGCAAGGTGCTACAGATTCAATTCTATTACCCCATATAATACTAATTTTTTTACGTTTGCCTGTCAAGCAGAATTTGAAAATATTTTAAAAAAATAGGATTTTTTTGTGGTCAATCTACCAGAAGCTTATTTAACTTCTTGATTGCCCGCTGTTTATAGATATTTACCACTTGCTGGGTTATGCCCAGAAGATGAGCGATTTCTCGTTCCTTTTTGCCGTTGAGATAGTATTTCATAACCTGTTCCTGGCGCGGTGAAAGCGAATTATTGATATGCCATTTTACGTTATTTCTCAGCTTCTCAATCGACTTGTTTTCATCGGCGTATAATTTTAATAATATCTTTCCGATTAATATTTCCGTGTTTTCGAATTCTTTCCTGGGCACCATGTTTTTTCTACCGCTTTAGTATGTCAAATTGTTTTTCTTTCTGATTTGGTTCAATTCTTCGGTCGAGATGGAAAATTTCTGCGCCGTTTCCTCCCTGATTTCCGATACCGCCACCCGTTTTTCATAAGCGGTCAGGTCGTTCGGTAATTGATTAAAGCGTTTCTTGTAATAGCTCAGGATTTGCGCGTGTTTATCGCTGGTTTTACTGGTAGTGGTGTTTTGCTTCGGCGGGGCGCTGGTCTTACTTTCCAAAGCCATAATCTTTTCGTCCCTGGAGGAAACCATGTTTTTCAGGGAGTCGATTGTACCCGTGTAAACCTGTTTGTTATCCTCAAGCTGGTTTGAAAAGTTAACTTCTTGACTGTCAACAACTTGTTTCAGGGAATCGACCGCATCAGCAAGTTCCTCCGCGGTTTCAGAACCCTTCTCGTAACCGTTTTTATAGAGCGCCTCTTCCCGGTTTTCCTGTCGGTGTACCTGAAGATAACTCACTCCGACAACCAGGAGCAGCAGTACGACAGCCAAAGCGATTTTCTTCATAAAATTACACTCCTCACCTGTATATATCCGAGCATAATATTGAAGTCAAGTTTGAACTTTTTTCCAAAATCACATCATTTAATTGGGAAAAATGTCAAAAAAGGACAAAAAGGATGTGTCGGTTGTTGAAGAAAAAATCAGTCGGGCTGTTCAGCCGCCTTGTCCTCTAGGTTTTTAAGCGACAGATGTTCTTTTTTGAGGTAATAAAAACCCATCAGGGTAACTACTACATACTGAACGGCATGAAGAACTATGGCAAAAGATAGAGCATCTTCCTTACCGATACCATATATTGTTAAGGTCCAGACCGTACCCGCATGATACACCCCGATAAAGCCCGGTGAAGAAGGTATAAGAATCGAAATAGAAACTATCACTAAAAGCACATACGATGCTTCCAGGGGCAAATCAAAACCAAAAGCGACAAAAACAAAATAATTGGAAAAACCCATTATGAGCCAGATTACGATTGTCTGAAAACCCACCCAGGTAAGCATCTTGATATCAGTGATGAACTCCAGCCCCCGGGAGAATTTCATCACAATAGATTGTATTTTCTCTTTGATTACGTTTGGCAGGAAAAATAAAGTGTTTACTATAATTTTGCCTGTTTTATCCGGTTTGACGGCGAGAAGAATGATAATAAATATACCCAGGAGAGTTATAATCATAGTAAGATAGGTTGCGAATTTAATATTATCGGGGATTATGGGATGAGAAACCACCAGGACAAGACCGAAAATCAAAAGCAATGCGACCAGGTCGAAAACCATGCGTTCGACAAAAATAGTGGCCAGCGATGCGGACTTGGTCACCTCCTTGTCCTGGGCCGACAGTGAATAAGCGCGGACAAACTCCCCGAGTCGCAGGGGCAGGATATTGTTGGCCATAAAGCCGATACAGGTCGCCGCCAGGAGATTGTGATAAGCCACTTCCTTAATCGGCTGGAGCATGAATCTCCAGCGATAAGCCCGCAGGTACATGCTGAAGGCCAGCAGCAGAATATTGGGAATCAGCCAGATATAATTAGCCCCTTTGAGAGCCGCCGTCAGTTCCTTGAAATTGATATTGTAGAACAGCGCCCACAGGAGAAATATGGAAACCAGAAAACCGAACAGGATGTAGATGTATTTCTTCTGCTTGATCGTCATTTTTCCGTCTCCAGCACTTCGAATAAAACCTTCTCGAATTTTTTAGCGGCCCGGTCCCAGTTGAACGTTTCCGCCCATTCCAGCGCCTGTTTTTCCAACTGTCGGCGCAGTTGTTCATTTGTCAGAATAAGCAGCAGTTTTTCCGCCAGCCGGTCGATTTGGCCGTATTCGTATAAAAAGCCGGTCTGACCGTCCCTGACCGAATCTTTGAGTCCGGGGACATCGGCCGCCACCACCGTCGTGCCGACCGAGTTAGCCTCGATATTGGTCAACCCCCAGCCCTCTTTAAGGGACGGCAGCACCGCCACATGGGCGCGCCGCATCCGCTCCACCTTGTCCTCGGTCGCGACAAAACCGGGAAACTCGACCTCATCTTTCAATCCGAGTGAATCCGCCAGGACTTGAAGTTGCGGCAGGTAATCTCCCGCCCCGACAATCATCAAACGTGCTTCCGGCAATGTTTCTTTGACAATTTTAAACGCCCTAATCAGGTGTTGAATCGATTTATATTTTTTAATCCGACCCAGGTACAATACGGTCGGTCGTTCATATTTTCCAACCGAGGCGTCAAAAGCATATCGCTGCCGGTCGATGCCGCAGTGAATCACGGTAATATCTTCTCTGGGCACGCCCCGCGCGGCGATATCAGCGGCGGTCGATTCGGAGATAACGTTAAATTTCTTCCCCCGATAGAAAAACATCAGCGGTTTTTCCGCCAGGTAAATATAAGAGCCCAGCACGAAATTTATCTCCTGAAAAACGGTAGTGGCGAAAAGGTGCGGGATAACCACCAGCGTTTTGAGGTTCAGATACAGTGGCGTGTAAAAAGGAATCTTATTGATGTCCTCGACCAGAATATTAAAAAGGTTGTTTTTGACAATTTTTCTCAAATGGAAAGGCGCTATCAGGTTGAAATTATAGCGGTTCCCCCGGCGAATGATTTTCACGCCCTCAACCGTTTCTTCGCTCCGACAATCCTTATAACCGCTGCAGAAAAGGGTTACTTCATGGCCAAAACCGACCAGACGGCGAAGCAACTCCTCGAGGTGCACCTCCGCCCCGCCGGCATAAGGATTTTTTAAGTCGTTCCAGTTGAGAGCCAGTATTTTCATTTTTTAAGCCGTGTAGTCATTTATTCTTATTTTTATTATCGGACAATTCCTTCGCTTTTTCCCTTAATTGTGATAGAAATTGACGGGTCCGGCTGTCATCGGGATTATGCCGGAGCCAGGTTTGCAGCAGGTCGTCCAAACTGGCTGCCTGTTCGTTTTTAATATATATCCTGACCAGTTCCTCGAAAGCCTGACGATACGAGGGGTATTCCTGGAGAACGCCCTTGAGAATAATTTCCGCTTCACCTTCCCGGCCCATTTTAAATTTGGTGCTGCCCAGGAGACATCGCATATACTTTTTATCTCCGGCTTGAGCCCAACCGATTAAACCGGCAAGTTTGGCTGTATCTTCACGGGCGGCGTAAATGGAGGCCAGGGAATGCACCGGGTCGGTAGCGTGGGGTATCTTGTGAGCGGCTATCAGGGCCACCTTCTCCGCTTCCTCGTAACGTCCGGCTCTTTTCAGGGTATCGGCCACGATGGAATAACTGCTGGCGATATTCAAAGTGGTGCGGAGGGCGGCTTCGTCTTTGTAAACGCTCGGGTCGTCCAAGCTCCGCAATCTGACCTTCGCAGTATCGGTCAAAATAGCCATCGATTCCTCCACGTTCACCGTCATCCGGGGACCATGTTCCTTGATGTACCATTTAAAGCCGCTCAGTTCGAGCAGGGAATCGATCTGGAAGCCGTGATACTGGCGCGAGGTCGAGCTGGTGGTTATGCTGAAATTTATCGGCAAGCGGTCGGTGTTGTTATCGATCACGGCATCCACCAGCTGATTGTTTAGTCGGAAGGTTCGGCCATCCTGCAGGCGATAGGGCCGCAGCGCCTTAATCTGCTCATCGTTCCAGGGCAGATTCAGTCTCAGGTAATCGCGTACCTGCTTGATGTACCAGTCGGTGTTGGCCAGTGACAGATTGACCATTTTGACGTCGGTCCGCACCCCGTACACCAGTTGCAGGCACCAGACCGGGAAAGTATCGTTATCGGCGTTGGTGAACAGAACTGCGTTCTGGTCGGCGGAATTCAGGAGATTCCAGGCATAATCAAAGGGGATGTAATTGTTCGAGCGGTCGCACCGGTAATAATTTTTTGCCAGCGGGAAACACGGTGTCAGAAGCAGTACCAAAAGCGAAACGGAAATAAGTTTCCGGGGTCCGGTACTGAAGCCGCTTACCATTTCCCGGATGGAATTTATCAACATGGTCATTCCGAGACCGATGGCCAGTCCGTAAAGGACGAACGCGGGCGTAAAGAAATAATCGCGGTCGCGGACCTCGATATAATCAGCCCCGGTAATCGGGTGCTGGCGGGTGCCGTCGGCGAAATTCATATACAGCACCAGCCCTACCGAGGATATGAGTATCAAAATCAACAGGAACAAACCTGGTCGGGGCCTTCGCCTGATTATCTCCCACAGCCCGTAAAGGCCTATGACGAAGAGGACAAAAAACTTGCCGTCCGGCAGACCGTACTGTTCGTTGAAAAAATTCCAGAAACCCATGCGCCTGAAATCCCCGAATTGGTTGGCCCATTCCGCCCGGCGGGTGAACATCCGCGGTATCATCGACTGCGACCCGTACTGCCGTCGCTCCAGGAAATTAATAGTGGTTTGAATGCTTTCTGAAGGGTTGTTCTCATTGATAAAGGGGTCCTGGGCGCTGCGGATGGGAATAAACAGGTGTACCGAAAAGCCGGTCACCGTCACCAGCAGAATCATGAGGGCGGCTCGCCAGCCGGGCATTTTAAACATCAGACCCAGTACCAGGATGACGACCAGCGCTGCCGCCAGGCCGTAGATAAACGGTATGATTCCTATGACCACCATGAAAGCGCCCACAATCGCCGCCAGAATCGGCCAGCGGATATACCGAAATGCGAAAATACCCAGGACAAAGAGCAGAAAAGCCGAAAGTATCATGAAGCTGGTATAGCCCCGGAAATCTACAACCAGAATCCCCACCATAAAACCCGTGATGAGTACAAACAGCGATGATATCAGCAGGTGGTTATCGGGCAGTCCCCCGTGCTTTCTCAAATTCAGATATCTGTATAAATTATACAGGGCATATAAAATCATAATTACGAAAGTTACCGTACCGAAAGTCGATAACCAGGCCGGGACATCGGCGACCGCGCCCGTTTGCGCCCCGAGACCGCTCATGACAGCTCGAATTATATAAGTGTAAACGGGGGCGATAGCAAGCAGGAAACCCAGCCCGACCAGCAACAGATAGCCCGGGATGTTTTCGAAGGAAAAGACATAGAAGGCGTAAACGATAAAAGTGATGATTATGGGGACATAAAAAGGGACTTCCCCCGGCCGCGAGGAGAGGGCAAAGATGAGATAAAACTCCATGAAAAAGAACACGGCAACGAGGAACCAGAATTTAAGGGGGGTGTCTTTTTTCAGGATAAAAAACAGGGCGGCCACCGGCAGGATTGCCAGGACCGTCATATGCACGCCGATACCGAGAAAAGCCAGGTAAACGATGAGCAGCATAACGCGGTCGGCCAGAGCCGTCCCCCAGTTCCGGTAATAAATCAACGTCAGCCAGACAATCACCAGCATCATCAGCAAAGCTAAACCGTAAACTTCGGCTTCGACGGAATTACTCCACTGGGTTACGCCAAACGCCAGAAAGAAAGCGCCGCAGGCGGAACCACCGTAAATCAGGATGCGGTTGTACAGGGAGTCCGTATCGGTGAACCAGAGCCCGAGAATGCGCACCGTCGCCAGGTAACCGAAAAGGGCGGTGAGCGAGGAACTGACCGCGGAAAGAAGGTTTATACGGGCGGAGAAATCGACAAATGTCGGCACCAGGGCGAAAAGCCGTCCAATCAGCACGTACAGCGGCGTACCCGGTGGATGGGGGATACCCAGGATATAACTGACCGTGATAAATTCTCCGCAGTCCCAGAACGAAACCGTGGGCGCCAGGGTTAACAGGTAGACGACCAGCGTTGACAGCCAGACTCCAAACCCAACCCAGAAGTTGGTTAAATCAAAATTCTGAGGAATAATCTTTCGCATCGAACACACAAAATAAAATCGGTCCATTTATTATTGTCTTCAGTTCCATACAGACCGATTCTTGAAGTTAAGCCTCCAATATAATAATTAAATTCCCCTTGTCCAGTATCATTATACCCCGATCAGGACCCGATATATTATATCAAAGACTTTATAAATTTTCGAGATTCTTCAGAAAATTGTCCAGAATACCGTTGATGAACGACGGTGATTCTCCGGTCGAATATTTCTTGGCTAACTCGATAGCCTCGTTAAGTACCACTTTTTCCGGGATATCGGGCATAAATTTCATCTCGACCATGGCCATGCGCAGAATAATCCGGTCGAGTTCGGCGATTCTCTTGATGTCCCAGTTTTTCGCCAGGCCGGAGATTATTTTATCGGCCCAATCTTTATTATTGATGACCAGGTTGAAATAATTCCGGGCGAAATCGGCGTTTTTTTGCGACAGCGACGTTTCATCCAGGAGACCGTCGATAATATCATCCGGGTCGTCGTCGTTTATCTCGCAGGCATACAGGGCTTGTAAAACCGTTTCCCGGGCTTTACGGCGAGGAGATTCTCCCATTATCACTCGAGGACCCGATACAGGGTCACCATCTCGATCGCCGCCTCGGCGGCATGCCAGCCCTTGTTACCGGCCTTGGTACCGGAGCGTTCGATGGCCTGCTCCAGCGTATCGGTCGTGACCAGACCGTAAATGACCGGCCTTCCGGTTTCCAGCGCCAGGCGGGCGATACCCTTGGAAGCTTCGTTGGCGATATAATCGAAATGCGGCGTTTCCCCGCGGATAATCGCGCCCAGACAGATTACGGCGTCGTACTTACCCGAACGAACCATTTTGGCCGCCGCGTAGGTAATTTCAAACGCCCCCGGTACGTACGCTACCTCGAAGTCCTTTTCATTGCCGCCGTGCCGCACCAGGCAGTCCAGGGCACCGTCGAGAAGTTTATCGGTCAGAAAATTGTTAAACCGGCTCACCACCAGACCAAATTTCAATCCGGTAGCATCCAGCTTGCCTTCCAGTCTTTTTACATTCATTGCCGCCTCAACTCGTTTTTTTAAGTTTCAAATAATGTCCCATCTTGTCCCGTTTCGTTTCCAGATAGCGCAGGTTGAATTTCGAGGGCTCCATCTGAATCGGGACCCGTTCGGTTATCTCCAGGCCGTAACCCTTCAGGCCGATGACTTTTTTGGGATTGTTAGTCAAAATCCGGATGGATGTCAGGCCGAGGTCGACCAGAATCTGCGCCCCGATGCCGTAATCGCGCAAATCAGCTTTAAAACCCAGGTCCTCGTTGGCCTGGACCGTGTCCCGGCCGTTGTCCTGAAGATGGTAAGCCAGAATTTTATTGGCCAGACCGATACCGCGGCCTTCCTGGCGCATATACAGGATAACTCCCGCGCCTTCCTCTTCCACCATCTGCATCGCGGCCCGCAACTGGTCGCCGCAATCACAGCGGCTGGAACCGAACACATCACCGGTCAAACATTGGGAATGAACCCGTACCAGGACGTTCTCCTTGCCCGCGACATCCCCCTTGACCAGCGCCAGATGATGATAGTTGTCTATATCCGATTTATACATGTGCATCGTAAAATCGCCGTACCGGGTGGGCATATTGACGGAAGTAACCCGGTGAACCAGCTTTTC
The DNA here is from genome assembly GCA_016926795.1 of Candidatus Zixiibacteriota bacterium. Taxonomy (GTDB): domain Bacteria; phylum Zixibacteria; class MSB-5A5; order GN15; family FEB-12; genus JAFGNW01. The sequence goes on along the minus strand of JAFGNW010000278.1, from coordinate 6,420 downwards.
GGTCTGGCGCCGGTAAGCGATTAAGTCGTGCACGGTAATCAGCTTGAGGTCGTGTTTTTTAGCGAACTGATAGAGTTTGGGAACGCGGGCCATAGAGCCGTCATCGTCCATTATCTCGCACAAAACACCCATCGGCTTTAGTCCGGCCAGCCGGGCCAGGTCCACCGAGGCCTCGGTGTGACCGGCGCGGGAAAGTACGCCGCCGTCCAGGGCTCGCAGCGGGAAAATGTGACCGGGCCGCCCCAGGTCTTCCGGCCGGGTGTCATCGGCCACTAACTTTTGAATCGTGACTGCCCGGTCGAAAGCCGAGATGCCGGTGGTGGTTCCCTCCAGGGCGTCGACCGAAACCGTGAACCGCGTTCCCAGGCGGGCCGTATTGACCTCCACCATGGGATGCAGTTTCAACTGCTCGATACGCTCCCCGGTCATCGGGACACAGACCAGCCCGCGGCCGTGAGTGGCGAAAAAGTTTATGGCTTCCGGGGTGGCTTTCTCGGCGGCCATTATCAGGTCGCCTTCGTTCTCCCGGTCCTCATCATCGACCACAACAATAAATTTCCCCTGCTGGATGTCTTCCACCGCTTCGGGAATACTGTTGAACTTTATATCCTCAGTCATAACTACCAACCACTTTCCTTAAGTAAGTCTCTCGTTAAACCTTTTTTTTCTTTATTATCTTTCAGTCTCGCGACATATTTGCCTATCAAATCGAATTCCAGATTCACCCGGTCGCCGGCCTTCAAAGCGCCGATGGCGGTGACCTTCACGGTATGCGGAATCAGGTTAACCGTCAGCCAGCCGGGTCGGCATTTGTTTACAGTCAGCGACAGCCCGTTGATCGCGACCGAACCTTTCTCGACCACATAAATATCATGTTGCAGGTCAAACTTGACCGCCAGTTCCCAGGATTCGCCGACCGGCTTGAAATAATCGACCGTGCCGGTATCATCGATATGGCCACTGACAAAATGTCCGCCCAGGCGGTCGCCCACCCGCAGGGCTCGTTCCAGATTTATTCGGGCGCCGGTCTTATAATTGCTCAGGATGGTTCGTTCGACCGTCTCCTGCGAGGCCTCAACCGTGAAACCGCCCTTTTTGACCCCCACCACCGTCAGGCAGGCGCCGTCGCAGGCAATTGATTCGCCGTTTTTTATTTCCTCTACCGGCAGCGAGGAACTGATAGTCAGAATCCTGTAATTACCCCGCGTTTTCATTTCTTTCAAAATCCCGACCGTTTCAATCAATCCGGTAAACACGGTTACTTCTTCCTTTCCGGATAGCCGATGAAAATCATATCCCGGCCGCTTTTGAATGTTTCTTCATGATTGAAAGAAATCGCCCGGGACAATTTTTGTATATCCAAGTCACCAACGGCATCGATGCCCCGGCCGATTACGACAGGGGCCGTGATGACAACATATTTGTCGAACAACCCGGTCTTTAAAAAGGACGTCACCAGGGCCGCTCCGCCTTCAATTAAAAGCGAGTGCAGACCGAAGGCGGCAGCCTTGGAAATAAAATCGTACAATTCGAGTCTACCCCGCCGGTCTTTTTTCACTTCCCAAAAAATGGGTTTGTGAGTTTTATGCTTCCGGGAAAAACGGGCGATAGCGCCCGGGGTCGAGGCTATGACGGTTTTGTAATCGCCGTTGTCGTCGAGTAACCGGCAGCGCCGGGGCAAATCAAGCGAATCGGAGAGAATTATCCGGTAAGGGTTGTTCCCCTTGACGCGGCGAACCGTCAGAGAGGGATTGTCGGAGCGCACGGTCCCGGCCCCCACCACCACCGCATCGACCTCTGCTCGCAATTGATGCGCAAATCGCAGCGACTCCGACCCGGAGATCCATTGTGAATCACCGTTGACGGTAGCGATCCGGCCATCGAGGGACTGCACCGTCTTTAATATTATAAAAGGGCGCTTATTTAAATGGTTGCAAAAATATATTTCATTCAAACGGACCGCTTCGTCTTTGAGTACGCCCCCGGTTACCTCGATACCCGCTTTTTTGAGCTGCCGCTCACCCTTGCCGTTCACCCTCGGGTCCGGGTCCTTGACGGCATAAAAAACTTTCTTTATACCCGCTTTGATAAGCTGTTCGGTGCAGGGACCGGTTTGACCGGTGTGGCAGCAGGGTTCGAGCGAGACGTAAACGGCGGCCCCGGCGGCCAGGGAGCCGGCCTTCTTGAGCGCCACCACCTCGGCATGGTCGGTTCCGGCCCGGCGATGGTACCCCTCGGCAACCATCCGGCCGTTTTTGACAATTACCGCTCCGACCATCGGGTTCGGCGAAGTCTTCCCCCGGGCGCACCCGGCCAGGTCTAAAGCTCGTTGCATGTACGCTATGTCGGCCCGTCGCGGGCCGGCCTTTTTGGCCATAAAAAAACCCCAAAACATTATTCGGGGCAAAAGTAGATAGACCCATCCGCCTATACCAGGACCTTGTCTTCTCCCATCCGGACTTTTACCGTCGGCGCCGGAATTTCACTGGCTCAACCGGTTTTTTACCGGGTCGCGGGCTTTAACCGCCGATCGAGGAATTCCACCTCGCCCCGAAGATTATGTCTGGAATATATATAAAATCCCGGAAAAGGCAATAGCTTTTTTTAAATTTAATAGCAAGTGTGATTTGATGTTACGGGGGAAAAAATTCCCCCCGTCAAAATTTTCGAAAAACGACAGGACCCTTGATTTCAGACCCCGACCTTGTCCTCGAGAAAACATTCGTTTATTTTCCGCGCCGAGCGGTCTATAATATCGAGATATCGGGTTCGTCCCGTATCACTGGTTTGCGGCGGCTGGCTTTTTAAAATTTCAACCGAACCCATTATGCCGCTCAGGGCTGACTTAATGCGGGTTTTGAAACCATCGTCCCAGGCATTTTGACCGCCGTATTGTTCCAGGTCTTTCAAGCGGTTCTGGCTGCTTGCAGCGTTCTGGCGGGCCGCCGAAAGCTGCAGAGCCATCGACAGGACCATGGCGATTCCGTTAACAAACAGAACATCGAGATGACTGTAACGGAACCGGTCCCAGGCCCTCCTTTCCGCCAGCGTGATGACGGCGAATACCCGTTCCCGGAGTTTGACCGGCACCAGCAGGGCGGTTTTCAAATCGCTGTTTAAAACTATTCGGGCCTCGGCGCTGGACATCTTCTCACCCGTAGCCAGCTGGTTAACCATCACCTGCCGTCCGGATTTAATGACCAGTTTATGGTACGGCATCATTGCGAGAATCATCTGTTTCCGTTCCGGCTTGAAATCGGTCACCGACGGCTGCACCCGAAACGACCGCGGATTCAGGGTCTCGCCCCGGTTTTCGACGGTGGCGATGCGAACCAGGGTGGTTTTCAACTCGTCGTATATCAGGGTTGCCGCCCGGTCGAAGATACTTTGCATGCCGGTGTGCCGCTCGATTTCATTGACAAACCGGTTCATAAGGACGATACGCCGTTCCCTTACGGTAATCTGTTCGCGGTTTTTTTCGTCTTTAACCAGTTCATTCAGAACCGGCAAAGAATAATTAACCAGTTCGCTGTGCCGTCGCCGGTAACAGGCCGTTTGCACGCTGCCGGCGGTAAGGACACCTACAACCCTGCGGTCGCCCATTAGCGGTACTGCCAGCAGTGATTGCATACCATTGTATTTAAGAAGTATATCCCGTTCGTCCCGGGCGACCCGGCTTAAGTCGTCGATTATCCGCAAGCGGGCATCGTTAAGGACACTGTAAATTATCTCATGGTCTTCGGGTAAATTAATATTTCTTTCTTCCAGAACCGTCTCGTTCCCGCCGATGGAAAAACGGTTCATTTTGGAAGTATCGTGATTGACGACGACCAGCTCCAGGTAGTCAACCGGCAAACTGGATTTAAGCACCCGATAGACGACCTTAAGGTTTTCCTTGAGGATTTTATCCGGTGAGACTGAAGCGCGCAACTCGGAAATTAATTTCTCCCGCGATCGGATGAATTCTTCCCGATGGTTCATCTGCTCGTTCTGGATCTTCCGGGCAATGATATCGGCGGCGATTTTCATATTCAGTCTCTCTTCACGACTGCAGACGCAGGTTTGGTCGCACCACAGGGCAAAGAAACCGACCGGCTTATCGTTCACCACCACCGGCAGGACAACATCGGGCTGCCCGGCGATTTCCGGCAGACCGGTCAGAACTCCGGAATTCTCCAGCTTGACGCCGTCGAGAAAATGCCGCCAGCCCTCCGGATTAAACCGGATTGCGTCCGTTTTCCCGATGCTCAAAGCCGCTTCCCCTTTCGACGCCACCGGGAACAGCTGACCGCGGGACGGTGACAGTTTGAACGCCAGGCCGCGTTTCATTTCGAAATGTTCGACCATATAATCCAGGGCGCTTTCAAAAATCTTGTCCGCCCGGGATTCAAAATTAACCAGCTGTTCGATTTTTTTAATAAAATCCAGCTGCCTTACTTTTTCGACATTGTCCTTCTTGAAATTCTGAGCCAGCGGCAGCCAGCTGGATACACCGCTGATAACGAAAGTTATTCCGGTAATTACTCCGATCCAGCTGACCAGTTGATAGAAAAGCGGTTCTGAAAGAAACGGAATCTCTTTGAAAAAACCCAGGTTACTGTAAACGCGGGCCAGTGACATAAACGTTAATATTACGATTCCTCCCGACAGGTATCGATAACTCGACTTGTCCACGGAACTGATTTGTTTTTTAAACCGGGCCACCAGAATCAGGGCCAGTAAGAAAAAGACCGAAAAAATCATATTGGGCATGTGCCAGTCCATATATTTTCCTTTTAGCTAATTTATTACAGTTAATAAGATTATCGGCAATAAAGACTACCTTATTAGCCGCTTCAGGTCCTCTTTTGATGGGTAAGGGACAATTGAATATGGACTAGTACCAACCTTTTGGGTCCCCCCGAAAGGCGTTTCAGCTCGAAACAATTGTTGGCATTTTAATGCAATACAACACCTTACAGACAACACCTCATCTCGGCACTGCACTTGCACCGTTTCAATTCAGCTATTACAGAACATAATTGCCTGAAGGCATAAGGAGGTTTAAATGGTAAAACGTTTGACTCTTGTTTTTTCAACGGCGGCTATTTTTATTTTCACCATGGGCTGGATCGGCTGCTCGGAAAACGATACCATTTTGATAACCAGCATGAACGGTAACGATGCCGCTGATGAATTCGTGAGTTATTTCCCGCTGGAAGAGGGGCATACCAGTTACTATGAAGTCACCTATTCCAACGGCTCGACCGAAGAGTTGACCTTCAGAATCGGCTCGGAGGTGCCATTCGGCTCGATCACGGCTATCCAGTGGTTCATCCAAAGCAGCACCGGTTCGAGAGACACCAATTATATTGTGGCCACTGATTCTTCGATATACCTTTACACGGATTACCAGGCTGTACCGGAAAAAATTCTTTACTATCCCCTTCAACCGGGCGTGAGCTGGAACCGGTTCGTATCGACCGATGAGGTAATCGCCGATGTCGGAGATGACGACAAAGCCGAAAGTGACGATGACGATACCGATACCGACGGTGGCGTTTTAAGCGCTGATTACCCGACCACCGGTATCGGCGACATGCTCGTCGAAAATTCCGAAACTGTCCTGCTCAACAGCGGTCTTTATTACAGCGGTTCGGTGAAAATCACCAACAGTTCCTCCGAGGACCTGAAAAATTACTACTGGTACGCTCCGGGTATCGGTCTGGTCAAGTACATTATCGGAACCACCGACAACACTTACCCGGCCGGTCAGGCGGTCGGTGAACTGGTTTCTTATAACTGAACGGGGATATCTTGAAAAGCAAAAAGCCGGATGTAGAATCCGGCTTTTTTTATCGGAACAGGGTGGGATTGACCACCCGCTGATAATTCTTAAAATGTTTCTTGGCCAGTTTGGCGAGTATTTCCGGTCCGTGCTTTTGGATTATATTAAAACCGGCCCGGTCCACCAGCGATGAGGCTCCGCGGGGCAGGTCCACCCGGTAACGGTCGCTGAGCTTTTTCATTTCCCTCAAAAAAGCGGCCCGGGCCAGGATGGACGCCGCCGCCACCTGGGGGATACTCTCCCCCCGCACCAACTGCTGCAACTGAATCCTGCGCCCGTTCTCAAAAAGCGAGTTTTCGATAAGTTCCGGTTTTCCGAATTTGTCCGATATCGCCAGGTCGGCGGGATTATCTTTCAGGACGTTCTCGATCGCCCGGGCATGACCCCAGGCCAGCAGCTTGTTTAAGTTCCGTATCTTCTCGTAAAGCTGGTTATATTTTTCCGGGCCGATTATTACTAGCGCGTGGGGGTAGGCGGCGCGAAGTTTCTCGTCGATTTGCAGAAGTTTGTTGTCGCTGATCTGTTTGGAATCGCGTACCTCGAGGGCGGCCAGTTTCTCGATTTCGGTATCGGAAGCCAGAAACGAAGCGATT
>JAFGNW010000277.1 GCA_016926795.1 Candidatus Zixiibacteriota bacterium | reverse complement strand
TCGAATATCGAGGTAAGTTTATAGGTTTCCAGCAGAACTCTGATAAGATCCTGCAAGCCGACCAGTTTAAATCCGGCGCTTTCTTTTTTGGTGACCGCAAGGGCTTTTATAAAAAGGGCGAAACCCTCGGAAGTACAAAAGGAAACCTCGGTCAAATCGAATATAAAACATCGATGTCCTTCAGCCAGACAACGGTTCAGTTCTTCGAGGATCGGGTTGATTTATGCGCCTTTGAGATTTTCTTCGCTTAACCGGAAAACTACCAGACCGTCGATTTTTTCGGACTTTATATTCATTGTATTGTTGAATTAAAGGTTACCGAGGAGGAAATCATCAAAATCGGTTATCAAAACCTCTTCATAATATAAAGCTACCCTGACCCGGAGGTCCTCGTTATCATCGGAGGTTCGCCTGATTTTCCGGGGGAGAAACAGGTTACCGATACTGTGGTTGAATTTCAAGTATTCTTCGTCTTTTTCCGATTCCCACAGAAGTTTCCTGTCTTCGTTAAAAATCTTAACTTTAAATTCAAGTGGGTCTGCATTGGTACCATGGTCGCCAGCCAGTTCAACCTTGAGACGATAGAACCACTTATCTAAAATCGCGTCGTCATATTCATCGCGGGGATATTCATGGCTGAAACCGCCCTGGACTACATAGTACTTTTCATCAGGAGACAGGACATCCCATTTTTTATAAAACCTGGTGCCCCTGATATATTTTTCTTTAGCGTTGTAGGTGAACCAGAATTTGACGACCACCCCGAACGCTGACATTACGGCCCCGATAGGCACGAAAATGACGGTCGGGACACCGGCTGCCCAGGCGGTGGCAAAACCTACCGCCATAAGCATTCCACCGGCAGACAAGAGGAAATCACCCGAAGCTTTATAAGGATTCATCGACGACATATCGCCGTATAAATCATACATACCCAGGGCGCTCTGCGTGACCCCACCGGCTATACCCAGGACGCTGCCGGCGGCTTTCAAACAGGTGAATTTCGACCACCCGAGCAGTTTGCCGGCGCCGGTCAAATTAATAGCCGAGCTACCGAAACTCGCCAGGGCGTTGGCGGCCTTAACCGCATCCCATTCATTTTTTTCAATTTTTTGCTGGATTTGGTGGGCGACCATCAGGCAATTGACAACCTGGAGAAAAAAATCTAGCGGTTTTAAAAGCTGGGAAATTTTCTCCGCTTTGGTTGGATTTTCTTTAATAACGACGTCGTAAACCGTCACTTTCAAAGATTTGAATTTGACGTTTTTCATCGCTATCTCGCCGATGATATTGCCGGAGGAACTTACACAGCGTACCGTTGTTGTTTTTATCCGACTGCTTATTCTCAGATACTCGAAGACCTTATTTATCTTTACTTCGTAAGCGGCATGGTCTTTGACCGTGTAAGCCCAGAACGAGAGGGCGGCCATAATAGCGCTGTTGGTTTTTCTGATGGTTTCGAAATATTTATAATAATCTGTTTCGTCCTCACCTGCTTCGGAGACCGCGTGATCACGCAGGCGAACCCAGACGGGATCGGTATCTGTACCTTCGACGACCGTTTGCCCGAAATTTTCCCTTAGATATTTTTGCCCTGATGGCACCAGGTGGAAACCGTTAACCAATCGAGCCATATTATCAGCAGCCTCGGCGTGTGTCATTATCTCCCGGTCGCTCATCAATTTTTGAAAATCGGGTCTTTTGAGAAAATCCACCAGCTTGCGGCATTTTCCATCACTTTCGAGAGTACACTTTTCGACTATTTTATTAAACTTGTGAATTACTTGATTGTGCACGGCGTCGGGCAATTCACTTTCGGGAGGGGTGTCATCAAAATAGGTTGCGATACTATCAAAGAAGGTTTCGAGAAAAAGGGTGTCGGGGTCGATCAGGTTCTGATATTTTAATTTCCTTTTATCTTCTTCAGTTAAATATTTGATATATTGAGCCACCTGGAAGGTGTGGGTGAGTTCGATTATTTTTCTACTTGTCTTTTGACGGTGCTCGATGAAATCGCGGTGCAGCTTGAAAGCATCGCTCAATAAATTATCGAGCCGGGCGCGCCCCCGACCGATCATAAGCATCTTATTATGGTCATTTACGAAAGACAGCGACTGTCTTTTTATCGGTAATATTATTAATTTAACATCTGCTACCGACAGCGACCATCTTTGCCCCCGGAACTCGGAAACGGGCCTGCCCAGGTCTTCATCGGTGAACCGCACCGGTTCGCTAAGAGCGTAAGATATAAACCGGTCAATTCTGGTGTCATCGTCGGCATTTTTTTTCAGGTTTCGGGGATAATATTTTTCATAAAGGAAATCGCGGGCGTTTCGGTTGAGGGCAAGAGTCAAAAAACATTCGATTACCGACTCAACGATGTTTGCCCTCGTTATTTTACCGGTATGATGGTCGAGACCGTAGAATTTATGGGCGATATCTTCGATGGTCGGGTCATAATTAAAGAAGTCCGACAGCGGCACGACGAAAAAGGGATAGATTACTTTTATTTCCCGGCCGTCTTTTTTCTCAACGACGTTTAGGTACTTTATTTTTATCTTTCCGGCCATCTCAGGATACTTTTTTATTCCGGCTTTTCCGATTTCTTTACGGTTTCGAAATTGAAAGACGAGTTAAAAATGAACAGAGGCCCGTCGGGCAGGCTCTTGGTTTTCACGGCGTTTTTGGACACCGCGAGTTTTTTTAATTTCCCGTCGCCGCCCATGACCGTTAACTCGCCCGCTTTGTTGTCGCTGTCATCGAGTTCCAGCTCCAGGGAGATTTCTTTTTGCGAAGGCGAGGGGGACATGGTCCAGTCGTCGCCGTGCCTGACGATAAACACGAACGGCCTGAAATCGTCCTCGAGCAGGAGGTCGTCAAGGTCATCGGGCAGCGCGTCTTCGTCGAAAGGGTCGAGATCTTCGCGAATATAAAACCAGCGGTTGGGGTCAAACGGGTCGATAAGCTCGCCTTCGGTATCGTTTGGGAAAGGCCACTCCGCCCGGCACCAGCCGTTATTAACCGCGCCGGTCACTTTCTCGCCGACCGCCTCCAGCCCCTCCGGTTCCCGGTTATAATCATAGCTGCTCGGTAATTTATCCGGCAGGGCGCCTTTATGATGATACACTTCAAAAGTTAAAAGGGTATCATCAGGAAGGCTTGTCTCACATACGAGAGTCAGATGATTTTCTTTGCCTTCATCCAGCCAGTGAAGGTTGAAAATACTCTTTTTACGGCGGGGTCTGAATTTGTTGAGTTTTCCCGTTCGGACTGAAAATATTCTATTTTTGTTATTGTCTGACATTTGATATTAT
>JAFGNW010000276.1 GCA_016926795.1 Candidatus Zixiibacteriota bacterium | reverse complement strand
GGTAGATGACAATTTGTCCGGGGTTGTCAAAAAGCACTGCTTAACCCTTGTTGTTATTGTCCTAAATTGTTGTCGTTTAATACTAAAAAGCTTCAAATAAAACTTCGAAAGCGGTTGACAAAAAAATATAAGAAGATATATTACCCGATTGTGTAATCCGGCTGTGAATAAATTCACAACCGTGAAAAATTAAATGAATTATTCGTTTTATTGCAATACAGGAGTTAACCATGGGTGATACAAAGATTTACAAAAATTTTATAAACGGCAGGTGGGTGGAGTCCGGTTCCGGTAAAACGTTTGAAAACCGTAACCCCGCCAACACCGATGAAGTTGTGGGCGTTTTTCAAAAATCCAACGCTGACGATGTTGAACAGGCGCTGTCCGCAGCCGCAGAAGCTTACAAAAAATGGCGGCTGGTGCCGGCACCCAAACGCGGGGAGTTACTCTTTCGCGTCGCCTCTAAGCTGTGGGAAAGGAAAGAGGAAATTTCCCGCGACATGACCCGCGAGATGGGCAAGGTCATCGCTGAAACGCGCGGTGACACCCAGGAAGCCATCGACATGACCTATTACATGGCGGGTGAGGGTCGGCGATTGTTCGGCCAGACAACGCCTTCGGAAATGCCCAATAAATTCAACATGACCGTGCGCCAGCCGCTGGGTGTCTGTTCTTTCATCACACCGTGGAATTTCCCCATCGCTATCCCCGCCTGGAAGACTATGCCGGCCCTTATTTGCGGCAATACCGTGGTCATCAAGCCGGCGACCGACACGCCGCTGTCAGTGGCGCACATGATGGAAGTCTTCGAGGAAGAGGGCATTCCCGCCGGCGTGGTTAACATGGTGACCGGTTCCGGCGGTACGGTTGGCACCGCTCTGATTAACGATGCCCGTGTGCGGGTGGTTTCGTTCACCGGCTCGACTGAAATCGGCCGCAAGGTATCCGAGGGTTGTGCTCCTAATTTCAAGCATTGCTGCCTGGAAATGGGCGGCAAGAACGTCCAGATAGTCATGGACGACGCCAATCTGGAACTGGCGGTAGAGGGCGCGCTCTGGGGCGCTTTCGGCACCACCGGTCAGCGCTGCACCGCCACCAGCCGTTTGATTATCCATGAGAAGGTGCACGACAAGATGATAGCGATGCTGAAAGCCCAGGCGGAAAAAATAAAGGTTGGCAACGGTCTCGACGAAACCGTCAAGATGGGACCCTGTATCAACCAGGGCCAGCTGGATACGGTGCTCAGCTATATCGATATCGGTTTGAAAGGCGGCGCTGAACTCGTTACCGGCGGGGAACGCCTGACCGGCGGTCCTTACGACAAAGGTTTCTTTGTCAAGCCGACCATTTTCACCGGCGTGACTCAGAAGATGCGCATCTGGCGCGAGGAAATTTTCGGCCCGGTGCTCAGCGTCGGCACCTTCAAAACGTTCGACCAGGCTATAGAAATGGCTAACGACACCGCCTACGGTCTCTCGGCGGCTATCTATACTCAGGATATTAACAAAGCTTATACCGCCATGCGCGATGTCTATACCGGGATTTTCTATGTCAACGCCCCGACTATCGGCGCCGAGACGCACCTGCCGTTCGGCGGCACCAAGGAAACCGGCAACGGTCACCGCGAAGCGGCGACAGCGGCTCTCGACGTCTTCAGTGAATGGAAATCCGTCTATGTCGATTTCTCCGGCAAGATTCAGAGGGCGCAGATCGATAATCAGTAATCTGTAAACGGTTTGAAGAATTGACGGGTAATTAATTTGGCGCGTTGTAAGTTCATATTCCGAAACTCGAGAGGGCACCTGCCTCAGTATCTGATTCTGTTCATCTGGCGGGCTTCATCGATTTAGAATTGTGACGGGAACGGTATATTGTTTTGATTTTGAATATAAACTTTGAGTTAAACAGGAGTTTAAAATGGCTAAGAATAGAAAAAAAATAATCATCATGGGCGCCGCGGGTCGTGATTTCCACAATTTCAATACCCTTTATCGCGACAACGTCGATATCGAGGTGGTGGCTTTCACCGCCACCCAGATTCCGGATATCGAAGGGCGTAAATATCCCGCTGTCCTCGCCGGGAAACTGTATCCCAGGGGGATTCCGATTTACGATGAGAAAGAACTGTTGAATCTGATCAAGAAACACAATATCGACGAAGTGGTTTTCTCTTATTCTGACGTGCCCTACCAGTATGTAATGGAAAAGGCCGCTTATGTCATGGCTGCAGGTGCCCGGTTCGCCGTCGAGGGCGGGGCTCCGACCATGATTAAATCGACCAAGCCGGTCGTCGCCGTCTGCGCCATTCGCACCGGCAGCGGCAAATCGCAGACCACCCGCAAGGTGGCCAAGATTCTGCAGAGCCTGGGCAAGAAGGTGGTGGCTATCCGTCACCCTATGCCTTACGGCGACCTGGCCAAACAGGCCTGCCAGCGCTTCGGCACCCTCAAGGATATGGACAAGCATAAATGCACTATCGAGGAACGCGAGGAGTACGAACCGCATATCATCAACGGCGTCGTCGTTTATGCCGGGGTGGATTATGAAATGATCGTTCGTCAGGCGGAAAAAGAAGCCGATGTTATCCTCTGGGACGGCGGCAACAATGATATGTCCTTCTACAAACCCGACCTTCAGATTACCGTCGTTGACCCGCACCGTCCGGGTCATGAACTGTCCTACTATCCCGGACAAAACAACCTGCTCCTGGCCGATGTGGTGGTTATCAACAAGATTGACTCGGCCAACCCTGAAGATGTCATGATCGTCCGCGAGAACGTGCGCAATTACAATCCCGACGCGGTTATAATCGACGCCGCCTCACCGGTGAGCGTCCTCAAACCGGAACTTATCAAGGGCAAGAAGGTACTGGTGGTCGAGGACGGTCCGACCCTGACCCACGGCGAAATGACTTACGGCGCCGGAGTGGTTGCGGCCGAAAAGTTCGGCGCCGCCGAACTGGTTGACCCGCGGCCCTACACCGTCAAGTCGATTACCGAAACCTACAATAAGTATCCCGAAATCGGTATTCTTCTGCCGGCTATGGGATATGGCGATCAACAGGTCAAGGACCTGGAAACGACTATCAATAAAACCCGGTGCGACCTGGTGGTTATCGCCACCCCGATCGACCTCGGTAAGTTGATCAAGATAAACAAGCCGTCTGTGCGGGTCTTCTATGACCTGCAGGAAATCGGCAGCCCCAACCTGACCACCGTCTTGCAGGCATTTGTTGACGGTATGAAGAAAGGAACAGCTAAAAAAAGCAAAAAGCAGCTTTTGTAAGCGATAAGCGAGATAACAGGCTGCGTGTATTGTTTATGTCCGGCGGCCTGTCATAAATTTTAATAAACTTGTGTATGATTTATGGCAACTAATAAAACTGCAGTGATAGCCCTGGGCGGTAACGCCATCACCGTGCCGGGTATTGAGGATACCATTACCAATCAGTTTGCCAATACCCGGCGTTCGCTGGACGGGATCGTGGCTCTGGCCCGGGATGGTTTCAATCTCGTGGTCACACACGGCAACGGCCCGCAGGTGGGCAATGCCCTTTTGCGTAACGAACTGGCGCTGGGTAAGGCGCCCGATTTACCCCTGGGAGTGCTGGTGGCTGACACCGAAGGGGGCATGGGCTACATGATCGAACAATCGCTGCAAAACCGTCTGCGCCGGGAAAAAATCAAGCGCCCGGTGACAACCATTATCACCCAGATGCTGGTTAGGGCCGATGATCCGGCGATTAAAAATCCTACCAAGTATATCGGTCAGTTTTACTCGGAACAAGAAGCCCGGGAGTTTGCCGAAACCCGGGGCTGGCAGGTCAAAAAAGACGCCAACCGGGGCTGGCGGCGGGTGGTTGCCTCACCGGTGCCCTATAAAGCGGTACCGGCGGAAATCATCAGAAATTTGGTCGAGAACGGTACTATCGTTATTGCTGGGGGCGGCGGGGGCATCCCGGTGTATATCGATGAAAAAGGTAATTTCGAGGGGGTTGACGCCGTCATCGATAAAGACCTGGCCTCGGCAGTGATTGCCCGGGAAATCGGTGCCAGTATTTTGTGTATTTTAACCTCGGTGGACAAGGTGGCGCTACGTTACGGTGAACCCGACCAGCAGGACCTGGATACGTGCAAACTTTCTCAGATAAAAAAGTATTTCGATGAGGGGCATTTCCCACCCGGTTCGATGGGGCCTAAGATTAAAGCAGCGGTGATGTTTCTGGAAAACGGCGGGGACCTGGTTACCATTACCTCGTTTAACAACGCCCGGGAAGCCGTCTCCGGTAAAGCCGGGACCAGGATAATGCCGGATTAAATAATGTGTAAACTTTCGTCCGAAGCGATTGAAGACATTTTGCAAAAGGGACGTATATACGAAGTTGGGGGCGCGGTCAGGGACCGGTATCTCCGGGTCGAGGCTGACATCAAGGACCGCGATTACCTGGTGACCGGCATACCTTACGACGAACTGACCAAAATCCTCGGCTGTTACGGCCGGGTTGATTTGGTCGGCAAGAGTTTCGGCGTCATCAAATTCACTCAACTTATCAACGGTTGCCCCTGTACTTTCGATATATCCCTGCCCCGCAAAGAATTTTCCACCGGGGTAGGGCACAAGGATTTCAAGGTCAGTTTTGACCCGTATTTGAAAGTTGAGGATGACCTGCAGCGGCGCGATTTCACTATCAACGCCATGGCTCTCGCGCTGAACAGCAATACCCTGGTTGACCCTCTCGGTGGTATGGCCGACCTCGAAAAGCGCTCTTTGCGGATGACCTCGGAGAATTCATTTATCGAGGACCCGCTGCGGATGCTTCGCGCCGTCCAGCTGGCCGCCCGGTTCGAGTTCTCGGTAGAGCCGGAAACCTTTGAAGCAATCAAAAAAAACGCCGCGTTAATTTCCACCGTCTCCGCTGAAAGGGTAGCCGAGGAATTCAACAAGCTTATGGAAAGGGCGAAAAAGCCCTCGGTCGGTTTCCGCCTCATGCACGAAACCGACCTTCTCCGGGAACTTATCCCGGAGTTGGAAAACTGTGTCGGGGTCTCGCAGCCGGGCGGATTTCATAAATACGATGTCTTCGAACACACCCTGCGCGCGGTCGATGTCTGTCGGCCCGATTTGCGTCTGCGGACGGCGGCGCTCTTTCATGATATCACCAAACCGATTCACAAGCAACCTACCGAGACCGGTGCTTCCTTTTACGGTCATGAGACCAGCAGCGCCCGCACCGCGGTCGAGGTTCTCGACCGCTTCCGGTACGCCAGGGATTTTATTCGGGAGGTGGCCGTTCTCGTGGAACGGCATATGTTTACCACCCAGGTCACTGATAAGGGCTTGCGCCGTTTGGTCAAACGGGTGGGGGTGGATTTGATTTTCGACCTGCTGGATTTGCGTCGGGCTGATGTCGTCGCCCAGGGGATGGGCGGCACCACCGATGATGTCGATGAATTTGAGGAAAACATCCGCCGGGAACTGGCGAAAAAGCCTCCCTTCGGTCTGGCCGACCTGGCCCTCGACGGTTATGATATCATGCGACTGTTTAACCTCGAACAGGGGAAAACGGTCGGTACGATTTTAAACCATCTTCTCGATGTCGTGCTGGACGACCCGCAGTTGAATACCCGCGAGGCGCTGGAACCGATAGCGAAAGAATATTTTCGGAAGATAAAAGCAAATGAGATAGACTCGTCAAAAGATAAGGAAAACAGTTTATGAAGGTTCACGAGTATCAGGCAAAACAGATTTTCGATCAGGCCGGTATTCCGGTTCCGCCCGGAGATGTCGCCACCTCTCCCACGGAAGCTTTTGAAATAGCCGAGCGCTTGAACAAGCCGGTGATGGTTAAAGCCCAGGTTCACGTCGGCGGTCGCGGTAAGGCGGGCGGTGTGAAATTCGCCGAGAATGCCGAGGCTGCTAAAGTTCTCGCTCAAAAAATCCTGGGTATGGACATCAAGGGCTTGACGGTGAAGAAGGTTCTCGTCACCGAAGCCGTGGAAATTATTTCCGAAGCTTATGTCGGGATTATTCTCGACCGGGCTACCCAGAAGCCGGTAATCATGGTATCCTCGGCCGGAGGTGTGGATATAGAGGAAGTAGCGGCCAAAACTCCCGAGAAAATTCATAAACTTTTTGTCGACCCGGTGGTTGGTCTCCGCGAATACCAGGCCCGCAACCTGGCCTATAAACTGTTCCGGGAAATCAGCCAGGTCAGGAAAACGGCGGACATCATCATGAGATTGTACGATATTTTCTGGAAGGTGGATTCTTCACTGGTGGAAATCAACCCGCTTATCTCCACTCCCGGCGGTGATGTTCTGGCTATCGACGCCAAGCTGAATATCGACGACAACGGTCTTTTCCGGCAGAAGAATATCGCCGAGATGCGCGACCTCGACGCCGAGGACCCGGCCGAAGTCAAAGCCCGCGAGGCTGACCTGTCTTATGTCAAGCTTGACGGTAATATCGGTTGTATCGTCAACGGCGCCGGACTGGCTATGACGACTATGGACCTCGTCAAGCATTACGGCGGCGAGCCGGCCAACTTCCTTGATATCGGCGGTTCCTCCAACCCCGGGAAAGTCCTGACGGCCATGCAGATTATTCTGTCGGACCCCAATGTCCGGGCTATTCTGATTAATATTTTCGGTGGGATTACCCGGTGCGACGATGTCGCCAACGGTATTGTCGCCGCCTTTAACGAATATAAACCCAGCGTCCCGGTGGTGGTGCGTTTGACCGGCACCAATGAAGAGGAAGCTCAGCGGATTTTGAGCTCCTTTAAACTGCCGACGGCCGACACGCTGGACGGCGCCGTTAAGAAAGCTATTTCGCTTTCGGGCATTGAATAATTTGTATAACCGGATATTAT
Source organism: Candidatus Zixiibacteriota bacterium (assembly GCA_016926795.1). GTDB lineage: Bacteria > Zixibacteria > MSB-5A5 > GN15 > FEB-12 > JAFGNW01. The sequence goes on along the minus strand of JAFGNW010000276.1, from coordinate 311 downwards.
GAAGGGGAAATTAGGATGTCTATTTTCATAAATAAGAAAACGAAGTTAATCGTGCAAGGCATTACCGGGCGCGACGGCTCCTTCCATGCCGAGCAGATGAAGAAATACGGCACCGATGTCGTGGGCGGCGTCACTCCCGGCAAAGGCAACACCAGGGTGGCCGGGATTCCGGTTTTCAACACCGTCGAGGAAGCGGTGGCAAAAACCGGGGCCAACACCTCCGTAATATATGTACCGCCGGCGTTCGCCACCGACGCCATTTTTGAGGCTGCCGCTGCCGGCATCAAGCTGATCGTGTGCGTCACCGAAGG
>JAFGNW010000049.1 GCA_016926795.1 Candidatus Zixiibacteriota bacterium | reverse complement strand
CCGAGGACCGCCGGGTAGCCGAGGTGGTAGCGGAAGCTCTGCCGCCAATCGCCCTCGCGGCGGAGACGTTCGCCGCCGTGCTTCACGAAGGCGGCCGGGTTTTTTATATCGGGGCGGGGACTTCGGGACGGCTGGGCGTGCTCGACGCCGCCGAATGCCCCCCCACTTTCGGAACCGACCCGGCGCAAATTATCGGTCTTATCTCCGGCGGGCGGGAAACCCTTGTCCTTTCCCGCGAGGGTGCCGAGGATAACCGCGCGGCGGCTATCGAGGATTTAAAAAAAGTAAAACTGACCGCCAATGATTTCGTTATCGGAATCGCAGCCTCCGTCCGCACCCCTTACACCCTGGCCGGTCTCGAGTACGCCCGTGACACCGGCTGCAAGACGGCTTTTATTGTCTGCAACCGGACCGGCGAGTTACCCGTGCAACCGGATATCCTCATCGAGCTGCCGGTAGGGCCGGAGGTTATCACCGGCTCGACCCGCATGAAATCGGCCACCGCCCAGAAAATGACCCTGAACATGATTTCCACCACCGCCATGGTGCTGCTCGGTAAGACCTTCGGCAACCTGATGGTGGACCTTCAGGCCCGCTCCGAAAAGCTGGCCGCCCGTTCCCGAAAATTACTTATCGAACTCCTGGATATAACCCTTCTTCAGGCCGATGAGCTTTTAAAGGAAGCCAACGGTTCGGTCAAGCTGGCGATTGTCATGCACCGCTTCAAATGCTCCCGGGATGAAGCCCATACCAAATTGGAGCGGGCCGGGGGCCTTATCCGGCGCATTAACACAGAGGATTAAGTCGGGGGGACAGGGTTTTTAGCTGTCCCGAACGGTTCAATTTTGTTAAGGTGTACCATTAGGTACGCCGTTTTTATCGGTCGCATGCGCTTTTTACATCTTAATAAATTGTCAACTATAAGCTTAAGTCAATCCTCGATATTTGGCACAGGAATTGTATATTAAATCCGTAAATCGGACTATAAAAAACAGAAGAGTTAAATCTGAAAGGAGATTTTGAAAAATGATGCGTAAATTATTTCTACCCCTTCTGGCACTGGCCCTGCTGTTCTGGGTAGCGGGCTGTTCCGACAATCCTTCGCAAACCGACACCACGGTCGAGACACCCAACCTCGAGGATGACTTCGGCGGTTACACGGCCACCGATGATGAACCCGGTTTCGGCGACCCGGACCTGCTGGCGGCTGAGAGCGGTGAGGAAGATTTTGACGACGTTTTGCTGGGTACGCCCGAGGTAGATTCCGTCATCGCCGATATCGAGGCCGGGATGTTCCATTTCCGGGCTGTCTGGGGTCAGCTCTGCTATGATTCCACAATTGTCGAACAAACCGACTGGAGCGGTTCGCTGTCGATAACCCGCGGGGCGGAAATCATCCGTAAAATTATCCGTTTCGAGCCGGGACAGGATTATATCTTACCTCGTACCGACCGGACCCTGATAGAATGGGTTTCTTTCACTACCGTACACAACGATGGTATCGGGGTGGATATTTTCATTCCCCGGGCGGAGCCCGTTTTTGACACCTCGTACATCGTCAATGACCAGTTCGACAGCACCCTGGTAATCGATACGATATTACCGGAGCCGGTCACCGTTACTTTCGAGACCGGACCCTACAGCCGTACTTTCACCCTGAACGAACTGGCCAGCCTGGATACGATAGTTTATCTGGAAGACAGCTCGGCCGTTTCGTTCCATGCCATCCAGTATTATCGTAACTGGTGCGCCCGCGGTTTCCTGGCCGGGAACTGGGGTTTCGACTCCACCGGCGCGGGTGTTTTCGAGGGTATCTGGATGTCGCACCGGGGTTTTGTGACCGGCTGGCTGAAGGGTAGTTTCGGTGTCAACGACGACGGCAAGCGGGTGTTCTTCGGAAAATGGATTGACAACAGCGGTCAGTTCGAGGGCCTGCTTAGAGGTACCTACCGCCCTATCGGAGCAAATTTCGGCAACGGCCGGTTTGAAACGCTCCGTAAAGGCGGCGGCGCTTTTGTAGGAAATATTTATAACGCGGAAGAGACTGAGATCGGGATTTTAAAAGGTCGCTATCACAGCCTGCCCAACTGGAAAAACAGTTATTTCCACGGCCGCTGGAAACTCTATTGCCCGGAGGAATTCCGACCGGAAAATAACAAATACGACGATGGTTTGTAATTTTTCTTAAAAGACACCACAACCACTCCCACCCGGCCGCGACCGGGTAGGAAACAAAAAACCGACCGCGCCCCTTAGCGGTCGGTTTTTTTATATCCGATTTGTAAATCTTTACTTGAGTTCTTCCTCGAGTGCGGTTATCACCGAGTCGATATTATACTGCTGAATCCGCGGTTTGACCTCTTTATATAATTCGAGCGCTTCTTTCTTTTTCTTCTTACTGTCCTGCATGCTGAGGACGTTGGCCAGGTTGAACTTGACCTCGGCCGAGGCGGTGTCCTCCTTCAACATCGAGCGCAGCATCTTTTCGGATGTCTTATAATCCTCCCGGTAGGCGTAGAATTTCGCTTTCGAGGTCAAAAACTGGGGATTCTCCCCGAACCGGCTGATAGCGCTGTCGATAACCTGAAAAGCCAGGTCCATCGAGTCGACTATGGCCGCGGCGTTGGCAAACTGCAGAAAGCGGTTGGGGTCGTCCATCCCCCGGTCGTAAGCCCGGCGCAGGTAGAAAAAGACGTTGAGCGGATAATCGGTACTGGCGTACAGGTCGGCCAGCTGGTAATAATAATCCTCGAGCCGGTCGCCGGTGTCCACCAGAACCATGATAGCCCGGATAGCGTATTCCCATTCCCCCACCGCCAGGGCGACCTCGTAAATCTCCTTGTTGATTTCGCGGTCTTTGGGAAAGAGCAAATCAGCCCGTTTCAGGTAAAACAGTGCCGAGTCATAATAGAACTCGCGCTTGTAGCTCATGCCGGTAAAAAACAATATATCTTTATCGGAGGGGCTTTTCTCGAGAGCTTTGAGCAGCGACTCGCGCGCCTTGACATATTTACCGTCGGTGAACGCCTTGAGGCCGTCGGATTTGAGTTCCTCCACCGAGTCGGACCCGCCGCACCCGGCCAGATAAGCAGCTAAACAGAGCAGTATGACAATTTTTTTCATCTTCTAATCCTTTTAATTTGACGGGCCTATTATAATTAAAACCCCGCCGGAGAACAAGAAATGTTTGGGAGGAGTTAAATCTATAATCACATTTTAATATACCAGTAATTTTCATACTTGACGTTTTATTAAATATAGAAGCTGATTAGGTTATTATGGCAATAAACTCAACCATAGAATGGACACAGTCCACCTGGAACCCGGTTACCGGGTGCAGCAAAGTAAGCCCCGGCTGTAAACACTGTTACGCCGAGAGAATGGCCAAACGCCTGCATGCTATGGGGCAACCCAATTATTCAAACGGCTTTAAGGTTACAACTCATGAAAAAGGGCTGGAACTCCCTCTCAGATGGAAAAAACCTCAAACAATATTCGTCAACTCCATGAGTGACCTGTTCCATGAAGATGTGCCCGTCAGTTTCATCCAGAAAGTATTCCGGGTAATGAGAGAAGCCCACTGGCACCGCTTTCAAATTTTAACAAAAAGGTCAGAACGTTTATTGAAAATGAACACCAAAATAAAATGGTCGCCAAACATCTGGTTGGGGGTCAGCGTTGAAAATGAAAAGTACAATTACCGGATCGACCATCTGCGTGATACCGATGCTCAGATTAAATTTATTTCCTTCGAACCTCTCCTCGATTCTGTCGGAGGCCTTGATTTAGAGGGTATTGACTGGGTGATTGTGGGAGGCGAATCCGGCCCCAAAGCTCGACCGCTTCGAGAAGAATGGGTTCTTGAGATACTATATCAATGCCAGACCGCCAAAGTACCGTTCTTTTTCAAACAATGGGGCGGCACCAACAAGAAAAAAACGGGACGGCTTTTAAAAGGCCGGACCTGGGATGAGCTACCCTGTTCCGCCTGACCTTAGCAGGTTACTCCCATTTATCCGATTGACATAGATATCAAATCCCGTACATTACGGTATGAATTTGTCCCGGTACAGCCTCACAGTCAAGGTGATGGCGCTGTGTAAATACAGCGGCATCAATCCCCGCCTGTGTGAATTCCTCTTCAATTATTTCCGCGAACCGGATGACCTGCTCAAGGTCGGGGCCGATATGCTGATGAAAATCGAGGGAATGAACCGCACCACCGCCGAGAATATCACCCGCACCGCCGAGCGGCTCGATGAGGCCGAACAATACGTTGACAGCCTGAAAAAACGCGATATCGAGGTTGTCACCCGGTTCGACCCGGCCTACCCGGTCCTTCTTTTCGAACTTAACAACCCGCCGCCGCTTCTATACGTACGGGGCCGGCTGCCCGAGATGACCCAAAAAACGGTCGCCCTGGTCGGTGCCGAGGTACCTACCAACGAAGGCATCGAGATGACCACCCGACTGGCTAGAGAATTCGCCGAAGCCGGGGTGCAGCTGATTTCTTCGCTTGACGGGGGTATCGATTATGCCGCCCACCTGGGCTGTAAAACCGCTGAGGGTATCTCGTTCGCCGTTATCGATTCCGGGTTTGACGCCCTTACCGCCGACGACAGTATGCCGCTGGCGATTGATATCGTTCAGAAAGGGGGTCTGATAAGTGAATACCCGCCCGATGAAAAAGCCGCGCCCGAAAATTATATGGAAGCCAACCGTATTATGGCCGGCCTGTCGAGGGCGGTGGTGGTGACCGAGCTTTATTTTGACTCCCTGCGAACGCTCGACCTGCTCAAGTTCTGCAACATGATCGGCAAGCTGGCTTTTATACTCATCGACGAGGAGTACGGCGCTTTAGCCGACGAGGAAAGCCTGGCCCTGGCTGTCGAATACGGCGCTATTCCCATGGTCGGCTACGATAAAATCGAGGACATCATCAAAGCCCTGGTGTGATTTTATAATCCATGGACGACCGTTACCAGACCATAGCCAAAGAGGCCCGAAGCGAAATTAAAGTCAAGGGCTCCCGTTTTATCGGAGAGTCTTTTTTGGTTTCCGATACCGAACAAGCCCTGGAAAAACTCAGCACCGTCCGCAAACGGGAACATGCCGCCAGCCACCACTGTTTTGCCTGGCGGGTCGGTATCGCCGAAGAAATGACCTTTAAATATTCCGACGCCGGAGAACCGGTCGGCACCGCCGGCAAACCGATATACGACGTTATTGCGGGGCGCGAAATCACCAACGTCCTGCTGGTGGTCACCCGCTATTTCGGCGGTACCAAACTGGGCACGGGGGGACTCGCGCGCGCTTACAGCGATGCCGCCAAAGCCGTCCTGGAGCAGGCCGGGGTAGAAGAAAATTTCCTGACGGCGCGATTCAAAATCGAACTCGATTTCTCCCTGTACGACCGCTGGCAAAAACTGATAAGCAATCTCGAAGTCAAAACCATCGATTCCGCCTTCACCGACCGGGTTGCGATGATACTGGAAATAAGACTTACCCGGGCCGAACGATTGCAGGAGGCTTTCACAGAACTCACCGGAGGAAAAGGGAAAATTGAACAGGTCGGATAAACACAAAAAAATAGATTGCCTGGGACTGGGGATAATCCCGCTCGATTTCCTCGTTCAGGTCGCCTATTATCCGCCAGCAGGGGGTAAAATTGACGCCTCGGCTTTGAGCGTCATGGGAGGCGGACCCATTCCCAACGCCCTGACCGGCCTCAGCCGTATGAGTCTCTCCACCGCGCTGATCGCCGCGATGGGCGATGACCTGCTCGGGAAACTGCTGGTCGAGGAAATCAAAAAGGAAAAAATCGACCCCCGCTATCTTATTATCAAGAAGGGCCGGCGGTCGGATTCGGCTTACGGTTTTGTGGAGGAGGGCAGCGGTCGCCGTACGATCGCCCTCTACCGCACAATTAAAATCAACCCCCGGGATATTAAATTATCGAATCTCCCCCGTCCGAAATTGATACATCTCGATGGTCGCGACTTGGATGCCTGTATCAAGCTGGCCCGCTGGGGGCGAAAAATCGGCGCCCTCATTTCATTCGATATCGGTTCGATAAGAAACGACGTCTCCCCTATATTTCCGCTGGTGGACCATTTGATTGTCTCCGACGCCTACGCTTTCAGTTTTACCGGTCAAAAGAACGCCCGCGCTGCAATTATAAAACTGAAAGAAATCTGCCCCGGGACGGTGGTCGTCACCGAAGGAACCAGGGGGGCGGACGCCCTGGAAAACAATCGCTGGTACCATCAGAAAGCCTACTGCGTGAAAAACATCGACACCACCGGGGCCGGGGATGCTTTTCATGCCGGGTACCTTTACGGCCTGCTCAAAGGATTCGATATACCCGCCCGGCTTCGGTACGGCGCGGCGGCGGCGGCATTAAAGTGCACCCGACTGGGAGCGCGTAATCTGCCGAACTTGAGAGAAATCAACTTTTTTTTGAAAAAACGCCCGAGGACCTATGCTTGAAAGTCTCGCCCGGTTCGACCTGTTGTTTTTTCTTTTTATCAACGTATGGCTGGCTAACCCGATTACCGATTTTATCATGCCGATAATGACCTCGGGGCAGCTGATAGTCGGCACTTACACAGTCTGCCTGGCGATAATGCTGTGGAAAGGGGATCGACAATTGCGGTGGATGGTGCTTTTTTCTATAATTGTGCTGGTGCTTTGTGACCAGACCGCCAGCAGTTTGTTAAAAAAATGGATATGCCGCCCCCGCCCCTGCCAAATCCTGAGCGATATTAATCTTTTAGTCGGCTGCGGAGCCGGCTGGTCGATGCCGTCCTCACACGCCACCAACGTTTTCGGCCAGTTTTTCTTCTTCGCCTTTTTTTACAAGCACCGGGTCTGGCCCCTGCTTATTTACGCTTGCCTGGTGGCGATAAGCCGGGTTTTCGTGGGAGTGCACTACCCCGGCGATATCCTGGCCGGGGCTCTTTTAGGGGGCACTATCGGAGGGGTGGCCGCCCTGGCTTTCATTCCGTTCCGCAATATTTTCATCGCATCTCGCGGAACCGCAGCCGGGAAGCAGTACTGATTTTTCTTTATGCCTTGCAAATGATATAATGATACCTTAAAATACAATAAAGCATACCATAATCGTATTAAGAGACGCGAGGGAATTATCATGCCTTACACAATAGAGACCGTCAAAGGGGACATCACTAAAACCAATACCGAGGCAATAGTCAACGCCGCCAACAACGAGTTCTGGATGGGTTCGGGCGTGGCCGGGGCGATAAAAAGCGCCGGCGGCGAGGTCATTGAGGAAGAGGCCATGAAAAAGGGGCCGGTGATGCCCGGCGAGGCGGTTTATACCGGGGCCGGACGGCTGCCTTTGAAATTAGTCATCCATGCCGCGGTGATGGGCCAGGATTTGAAAACCAGCGACAAGCTCATTCGCCGGGCCACTGTGGCCAGTCTGTCGCTGGCCGACAAACTGGGGGTGGAATCGGTTGCTTTTCCGGCATTCGGAACCGGCGTGGGCGGGTTCCCCATGAAAGCCTGCGCCTACATCATGGTGCAGGCGGCCAAAGGTTTCGCCTCACGGGCGCAAAAACTGAAAAGAGTGCAGTTCTGTCTTTTCGATGAATTGGGCTATCGGTTGTTTACCGATGAAGTGAACAAAAAAGATTAGCGGTTCATTTTGACTTTAAACTTGCCGTCCACCGCCACCGCCAGTTTCTCGCTGTTCTCGTAACGGCCGTCAATCGTGCCGTAGAGGGTGTTTTTCACAAGGGAATCAATCACCAGCGAACCCGACTGGGGTACGAATATTTTCGTCTCGGGCGGCTGGTCATATCGACCCAGAAGGTGGATGAAAGAATTCCCGCTCAGACTTATTTTCTGGGCTTCGAGCGCCGTCGGCAGTTGTATATATATTTTCTGAGTCAGGTATTCGTCATACTCGAACATCAGCGTCCGGAAGCGGTCGGTGGGCAGTTTTTCCCCCCGGGTGCTGATAGTGACTATCAGGCAGTGCCCCGTGCCCTTTAAAACCTTAATGTCCGCGAAGGGCTGGTTAAGGGTGGTATTTTCCAGAAATTCCGTCTGCTCCACTCTGACCTTTTTGCGCTCCTCCCCGAAGTTCATAAACATTTCCAGCCGATACCGGCTGGTACAGCCCGCCGCAAGAGCCGCGACCAGAAGTAAAGAGGAAATAAATCTAAATAGTTTCATCTTATATAAATTAACGTTTTTTAAAGGGCTTTGTTCAAGTTAAAAAAAACAGGCCATCACCGCGCGATTACAGGGGCATTTCCATGATACGGTATTTTTTATACAACCGGGCACCCATCTGCTCGGCCGCCCGACACATCAGGTCGTTGGTTTCCAGAATCCAGGACAGCTCCGCCCAGCGGTAGCCCTTCTCCACTCCCTTGAGATAGGTGTTGATGAAAAACACGGAATCCAGCGCCCGTTTCTGGAATTCGGGAATCACACCCATGGTGATCATCCGCAAACCGTCGATTTTATTTTTCACTTTCGTATGCCAGAGCAGCTTTACGAAACCGAACGGCAGAAGACGGCCGTTGAGGTGTATCAGAGCCTGGTTGATATCGGGCAGGGCCAGCGAGAAAGCCACCGGCCGGTCGTTGTGCTCGGCGATAAAGACCAGGTCGGCATCGACAATCTGTTTTAAATCCATGGCGGTATGAGAAAACTCCTCGCTGCTCATCGGCACGAAACCCCAGTTATGTGACCAGGCCTGGTTGTAGATTTCGTTGATTCGTTTGACTTCGTTTTCGAAATCGTTCAATCGCAGCGTCCGCAGTTTTATCCGGGTCCGCTGTTGCATACGGTCCACGATATTCTGTATCCGCTCCGGTATCTTTTCTTCTTTGGTTATCAGGTAACCGTGCAGGTCCATGCATTTTTTCAGGCCGAATTTCTCCGCCAGTTTGGGCTGGTAGGGATGATTGTAAGGCATCATAACCGTCGGTGGCAGGTCAAATCCCTGGATGAGAAAGCCGATTTCATGGTTGGTGGAAAAATTCATCGGCCCGCGCATCTTCTCCATCCCCTCTTTCTTGAGGGTAATCATCGCTACCTTCAAAAGAACGCGGGCAATTTCGAAATCATCGGGCGTGTCCAGAAAACCGAAAAAGCCCGTCTTTTCGTCGTGGAATTCGTTGTGTTTGTAATTTATACAGGTAGCCACCCGGCCGCACACCTCACCGTTTTGCACGGCCAGGAAGAGTTTGGTTTTAGCCGAGCGGTAAAACGGATTTTTTTGGGTATCAAAAAACGTCAGACGTTCGGAAATAAGCGGTCTGACATAATAGGGATTGCCCCGATACAGTTCAAAGGGATAGGTGATAAACTTTTTCAAACGTTCCTGGGAATCAACTTCGATAACGTCGAGATTAGCCATAAGCTTACGAGATGAGGCCCTTTTCACGGCCGACCTTGGCCACAACTTCGACCACCCGGTCGAGATGTTCTTTAGTGTGGGTCGCCGTATAGGAAGTTCTGATCATTGCCTGCCCGGAAGGCACCGCCGGGGAAATCACCGGATTGGTGAATACACCGTTGTCGAAGAGGGCTTTCCAGAAAGCGAAACATTCCAGGTCCTCGCCGACGACAATCGGCACGATGGGGGTCTGGGTTTTACTGACCCGGAAACCGAGTTCACGGAATTCCCTCTGCATGCGGCGGGCATTTTCCCACAGCCGCTCTCTTCGCTCCGGTTCGCTCTGGATGATATCCAGAGCCGCCAGCACAGCCGCCGCCGAGGAGGGCGGAATCGATGCCGAGAAAATATAGGAACGAGCCTTGTGTTTGATAAACTCGATTACCGGCTTTTCACCGGCCACAAAACCGCCGATGGCCGCGAATGACTTGGAAAACGTGCCCATCGTCAGGTCAACCTCGTCGATCAGATGGAAATGCTCAGCGGTCCCGGCTCCGGTCTCGCCCAGGTAGCCGACCGCATGAGCGTCATCGACCATTATTCGGGCACCGTATTTTTTGCCGATACGAACCAGCTCGGGAAGATTGATAATATCCCCCTCCATCGAAAAAACACCGTCCACCACTACGATTATCCCACAGCGGGCGTTGCTGTTGTTGCGAATATTTGACAGCACCCGCTCGAAATCATCCATGTCGTTATGGGCGAACTTGTGAATCTTGCCGTAAGAAAGACGGGCGCCGTCTACGATACAGGCATGAACCTGGCGGTCGATTACGACCACATCGTTTTTACCCACCAGGCAGGAGATAACACCCAGGTTGGTCTGGAAACCCGTGGAGAAGACAATGGCATCCTCTTTTTTGACGAATTTGGCCAGCCGTTCTTCCAGTTCCAGGTGTAAATCCAGGGTGCCGTTGAGAAAGCGCGAACCGGTACAGCCCGAGCCGTATTTATACGCCGCCTGGGCCGCGGCTTCCTTGACCTTGGGATGATTGACCAGTCCCAGGTAATTGTTGGAACCGACCATAATACATTTTTTACCGTCTACAACTACTTCATCGCCGGGCGCGGATTGTATGGGGTGAAAATACGGGTAAATACCCATATCTCTTACAATCTGGGGGTCATTGTACTTGTAACATTTTTCAAAAAGATCGAATACGGTAATATCTAATTCTTCCACAGGCAGTAATAAGCTTTCAAAATGGTTATAATTAACTTCTCATAAAACCTATTTCAGCATAATTTGTCAAGAAAATTGACAACTCAAATAAATATTTTATACCCGCCCCGTAAATTACAAAATCGGAAACCTCAATAAATTTTTGAAAAACATCGACATATAAAAAGTCAGGACCTTTGACCGGGTCCTGACTCATCCTGTCTTAACCGTTGTTCAGGCGTTGCTTTTCCTGAAAGTTTCCATAAATTCGGCCAGTTTCCGGGCGCCTTCCAGGGTCATAGCGTTATACAGGGAGACGCGGATACCACCCACCGAGCGGTGCCCCTTGAGGCCGACGAACCCGACCGCCTTGGCCTCGGCGATAAATTTCTTCTCTAAGTTTTCATCGGGCAGACGGAGCGTAAGATTCATCCAGCTGCGGGAGTCCTTCTCGACCGTACCGCGGTAGAAATCCGGATAAGAATCCATCAGGTTGTAAATGGCGTCTTTTTTCTGACGATTGACCTTCTCGATTGCGGACAGGCCGCCCTGCTTTTTAATCCATTCCAGCACCAGCTTGACGATATATATTCCGAAAGCCGGCGGCGTGTTGTAGAGGGATTTTTTCTCGGCATGCGTCTTGTAAGACAGCATGGTCGGCAGGCCCTCGCGGGCTTTGGCCAACAGGTCGTCCCGGATGATAACCATCGTAACCCCGGCCGGACCGAGGTTTTTCTGCGCTCCGGCGTAAATCAGCGAGAATTTGGTCAGGTCAAGTTTCCTTGAAGCGATATCGGAAGACATATCGCACACCAGGGGTACGCTGCCGGTGTCGGGAAACTCATGATACTGGGTGCCCTTGATGGTGTTGTTCGAGGTTATGTGCAGGTAAGCGGCGTCAGCGGGGTATTTGATATCGTTCATCTTGGGAATAAACTTGTAACCCGCTTCCTTGGAAGAAGCCGCGAGCACCGCGTCCCCGATAATCTGCCCCTCCTTAAAGGCCTTGGAGGACCAGCTGCCGGTATCAACATAAGCCGCTTTCCGGTCGGGCCCGAGGAAATTCAGGGGAACCATGGCGAACTGGGTGGAGGCGCCGCCCCCGAGAAAAAGGACCTGGTAATTGTCGCCCAGGCCGAGCACCTCGCGCGTCAGGGTGATGGCGCTTTCGTTGATTTCATCAAATTCCGGCGAACGGTGCGAGCTTTCGATAATCGACATGCCCGTACCCTTATAATCCAGAAATTCATCCTGGACTATTTTCAAAACTTCCAGGGGGAGGGTGGACGGACCGGGATTGAAATTAAAAACTCTCTTAGCCATTTTATGCCTCACAATATTTTAAATTACTTTCCAACATATTCACCTATCAGACGGTCAATAACCTCGCCGATACGCAGCAGGTTTTCCTTGGTCGAAGCTCCGATATGGGGGGCCAGGACGACGTTGGGAGCGCCGATAAGGGGTGAGTTCTCCGGCGGGTCGGAATACCAGACGTCGTTGCCGTACCCGGCAATCTTGCCGCTTTTCAGAGCTTCCACCAGGTCTTCCTCGACCACACACTTACCGCGGCCGGTATTTATCAGGTAAGCACCATCCTTGAATTCGGCCAGCGTCTTCTTGTTGATGATACCCTTCGTGTCATCGGTCAGGGGCATGTGCATAGAAACATAATCGGCGGCTTTGAAGACAGCCTTCATGGAGGGTTTCATCTCGACCACGTCGCTCTCCTCGACAAAGGGGTCATAGCCGATTACTTTCATCCCGAAAGCTCCGGCGCGCGCGGCCAGTTCGGTGCCGATCCGGCCCACCCCGAGAATGCCCAGGGTCTTGCCCATCAGTTCCGTTCGTTTGAGTTCTTTTTTGAGCCATTTCCCATCTTTCATGGAGCGGTCGGCTTCGGTCAGGCGGTTGGGCAGGGCGATCATGAGTGCGAAGGCCAGCTCGGCCACGGCAATCGACGAGGCCTCGGCGGTGTTATACACCACGATTCCCTTTTG
>JAFGNW010000275.1 GCA_016926795.1 Candidatus Zixiibacteriota bacterium | reverse complement strand
TCTGGTCGATGGTCTCTCTTACCGGGATGAACTGCATGAAAAGTACCTGTCCGGCCGACCGGAGATTTCTTTTTATCGTTACCTGGCTGACACCCTTCTCAATGACGACTGGCGCCAGCCACCGGTACTGGCGGTAATTGTAGCTGAGGGGGATATTACCTATCGCGGGGATTTCCTATCGTCGCTCCAGGGAGAGAAGACGGTTACACCGTACCAGATGAGCCGGGCCTTCAACCGGGCGATAAGCGACCCCCGGGTCAAGGGCCTGGTGTTACGCATCAATTCCCCCGGCGGTTATGCCCTGGCCGGTGAAGATATTTACCGCACCGCATGGAAAGCGGCGGAGAGAAAACCCCTGCTGGTTTCGATGGCCAGCGTGGCGGCCTCGGGCGGTTATTATATCGCCATGCCGGCCCGGCGGATATTCGCCAACCCGGCGGCTATCACCGGCTCGATTGGAATCTACGGCGGCAAACTGGATTTAAGCGGCCTATATGAAAAAATCTCATTGAACAAGGAACTCTATACGCGCGGTCGGTTCGCCGGCATGTTGAGCCTTTCCCGACCGTTCTCTGAGGACGAACGCTTAAAATATTACACCCACATGAAAGCTTTCTACGACTATTATCTTAAGCTGGTTGCCGACAACCGCTCGCTCTCGGTTGATTCCGTCGATAACCTGGCGCAGGGAAAGGTCTGGACCGGACGGGAAGCCCGTCAATACGGCCTGGTGGACGAACTGGGCGGCCTCAAAACAACGCTGGACTACCTGGCCGGACAACTCGGGCTCGCCGATTATCGGATTGAGATATATCCCATCGAAAGACCGCTGTTCATCCTTCCCGGCGGTTTTTTGATGAATGCCATAGCAGGTATTTTTACATCCGATAAAGAATCGTCACCGGCGCTGGATGTAGTCCCGGGTTTATCGGAAACCGGGGAGCTTTATGCCCGTATGCCCTTTGATATCACTATCGAGTAAGGAAAGTTTATATATAAAAAACCCGCCCTTTAAGGCGGGTTTTTTTATGAGACTATTCTTCGTAGCCGACAAACTGCTGCTGCCAGCCGGTGCGCTGGAAAGACCTGACCATGGGTGTTTCGGGCGGCAGTTTATTGGGGTCGTTGAGGTCCGGGTCAAAGCGATAATCGCGCGTCGGGGCGGTATAATAGGCATCCCAGGTGCCGTATTTCCAAATACCGGTGGACTGCTGAGCGCGCCAGAGACAAACCATCGAGCCCTGTATGGTAAACGTGGTCGTGTTCCAGTCTTCCAGGAAGCGCGGTAAGTTGGCCAGACCACCACCGTAACTGGTGCTTTGGGGATTCTGGTCACCGGATATAATGGAAACATTGACGGTGGTGGGGCTGACGGTACGGCTGCTTAAGGACAAAGAAGATTTGGCATCATCCCAGCTGTTCGAGAGAAAAGTTACGCAGTCGGCGATGATGGCTGCCGGCTGTTTGTTGGTCGAACTGGTATTGTAATTACCCCGAACATAAACCGGATTTTCGGAATAAACAGACAGGGCGTTACCGATATCACTGCCGTTGACCAACCGGGTGCCGTTGTAGCCGCTGCGCTGGTCGGACGAATAAAGGACACCGTTGGACGGGAAATATCCGCTGGAAGCCAGCAGGGCCATGTCGATGTCGGTAGAATTGACCCACTGGTCTTCCCGGTCATCGTAAAATGAGGTGTTGGTAATTGTGCCCGCCGGTAACAGGGCGGAAACATTGGACCAGACCCCGGGTGTGCCCGTGTAACTGGAGCGATAATAAGGCACTCCATCGAGGATTTTGAAAGTGGCTTTACTTTCATAGGAATCGGGATTTCCACTGGCCCGTTCGATTATTTTATGGGGATCGCCGGAAGAGTTGGTCAAGGGCAGATTCAGTTCTTCCTGTCCGAAGGCCTTGTCACGGACATTATTGCCCCAGCGGGCCATGGCTTTATCGTACCAGTCAGAGCGCTTGGCGTCGAGCCAGTAGCCACCCTGGTACATCGATTCATAACTGCCATCAGCGTCTTTAAAGCGGACATCGCCGTCAACGACTGAAACGCCGTAACCGGAAGGGAACCCATGGTAAATACTTCCCGACGAGGTTATGCGGCCGTCGAAAGAGAGCGTTTTGCTGCACTGCAGGTACATATTTCCGTTGACGTGCACCCGTCCCGTAACGGTCATATCATTGGCCGGCGTTGTCCAGAGGTCGTTCTCATAAAAAACGGCAAACTGGAAAATCGGCACCAGTGCCGTTTCGAAAGTTTGCGACATCACCAGTTTGGCGTTCCCATTATTGTTTTGCGCGACCGAATTTATGGAAAAGGTTTTCACTAGGGCGTGAAGTCCGGCCAGTGACCCCGTTGTCAGGGTCCTCTGGGTCGCCGAACCGTCATCTACCGTTGCGTATGTCACCTGGCAATTATTAAGTTCTTCAGAACCGGTCGGCATACTGGTCGGCGGCACGCCGGTTTGTTCGTACTGATATTGAATTTCGGCGGCCGCCTTGTCCAGACCCGCTTCAGCGGCATAGAACGCCCGCATATCCTGAAGTTCGTTACCCGCGATTGACACCTCATCATCGGAGGTTGACAGGGCCGCAAGACCGATCAAGGTCAGCATGCCCACCATCAACAAGGCAATCAGGGTAACGAACCCCCGTTCATTAATGATTGTTTTATATCTCTTCATCCTTGAACCCTCCCAATTTTATTTTAATGCTCTTCCGGATTAAGTTTCCTTATTCCTCATAGCCGACAAACTGCTGCTGCCAGCCGGTGCGCTGAAAAACACGCACTACCGGTGCTTCGGGCGGCAGTTTAGTCGGATCATCCAGGTCGGTATCATACGCCCAGTTTCGATTGGGCGGGGAATAATATGTACCGTTCCAGGTTCCGTCGGCCTGTACGGAATTCCAAAGGTTAACCGCCGAACCGGACCAGTTGAAATTGATACCGCTCCATACCTCCAGGAAACGGGGGAGGTTTTCAAAACCACCGTTGTAGTTGGTGGAAGTGGTTTCGATATTGCCGGTCACATAAGAAACGTTGACCGTCGTAGCGGACGCCGGTCGATTGGATTTGTTCAGATTACTTTTACTGTCATAGTTAGAGGCGTCCCATTTATTCGATAGGAAAGTGACGGCGTCGGCCATAACCGAAGCCGGTTTCTTGTTGGTGGAATTGAAATTGCCGTTAAAGTAAACGGGATTTTCACTGACAATGGTCAGTCCGTCGTCTATCTCGTCGCCGTTGTTGATACGCAGCGCCGGCCAATCACTGGAACTGGTTGAGGCGTCGGAAAAATACAAAACTCCGTTATCCGGGCCGTAACCCTCGTCATAAAGTTTTTCAATATCCAGTTCGCTGCAATCCACCCATTCCAGTTCGCGCTGGTCGTAAAACTTGTCGCTGGCCTGGGTGATAATGCCCTTGGCGACCATATCGGCGGTGACGTTATTCCAGACTCCGCCGACCTTCTCATAAGCCTGACCGTCGATAAATTTGATTGTGGCCAGGTTCTCATAAGAGTCGGGATTACCGCTGGCCCGTTCGATGATTTTATGCGGGTCATCGGAGTTGGTCAGGGGCAGGTTCAATTCCTCCTGGCCGTGAGCCGCGTCCTGGACCCGGCCCTGCCAGCGATAGACGGAGGTGTCGTACCAGTAGCTGTCATAGGAATCGAGCCAACCGGCACCCTGCTTCATGGTCTGGTAGTTACCGGCGGCGTCTTTAATCAATACGTCGCCGTTATCTACGGAGCCGGCGCCTTTACGGCCGTGAATCATATTACCGGATGCCGTCACGTAACTGTCCATTTTAAGGTTGCTGCC
>JAFGNW010000274.1 GCA_016926795.1 Candidatus Zixiibacteriota bacterium | reverse complement strand
GTGTTGGAGCTGCCGGTCAGGGTGCTGCCGTTGCCCGAGATGGTGCTCTTGGTCCGGAAGGTACTGTCGGGAGAAATAGCCGGGTCGTCTTCAGCATTATAACAGAGCACCCGAAAATGGTAGTCGGTATCATGATTGAGCGGGGAGATAAAGACGCTGTGATTCAATTTGTAATTAGGTTCAACAACGCTTAACGAACCGTAGAAAACGGTTAGACCGTATTCCACCTGCGAGGTGGCTTCCTCGGTGGTTTTCCATTCAATCAGGGCCGAGGTATCGGTAATATTGAGAACTTCAAGGTCGTAAATATCGAAAGTCTGGGAGGCGAGGGAGAAGGTGGTAAAGGAGCTGGCCGGGCTCCAGTCGCTCCAGCCGCAGGCGTTGTGAGCACAAACATGCCAGTAATAGGTGGCGCCTTCCTCGAGCTCGGAGACCGTATAATCGGACAGGGCCGTTTCCTGGTCGCGTTCCGGGCTGCTGAAATCGGGGTTGTCATCGACCTGCACCCGGTACAGGTCGGAGCCGCTGACAACGCTCCAGTCAAGGGTTATCGGTTGGAGCTGGTTGTCGGCGCCGTCCATCGGCTGAGCTATATCCGGGGCGGTAATCTGTTCACAGTAAGTGGTAAAATTCCGTGAGTCGCTCCATTCCCCGCTACCGCAGGCGTTGAATGCTCTTACCCGCCAGTGATAGGTGAGTCCGGAGGTCAGACCGGTGACATCGAACGCCGAGGAACTCACTATGAATTCATCGACTTCGGGACTGGTAAAAGTCGAGCTGTTGTCGATTTGAATCTGGTACACGTTCGCGGTGGCGACATCCTGCCAGTCAAAGGAAATCGGTAAAGTAACACCGGTAGCGCCGTTGGCCGGAGATTCTAAGTTAGTTTTGCCGGGGAGGTCGCAGTCGGGATCGGGTTCCCATAATGACTGAACCGCGCCGGGGCCGTACCAGGTTCGACCTCCGTAGGTAATAGGAATGTCCCAGGGCGGTATGTTCGTTGGCTGGAAAGAACCGTTTAAACCGGGGTTTGTCACGATTGAATTGACATCGAACCCGGCCGCCTGCCAGCTCGCCCATGACCCGACATTGTCTATCGTAATAGCACCGCCGTTTCGATAATAAACATTATTGTCCCAGACCATGTTGGCGGTGTCGGTTACGTCGTCATTATAGGTGAGTAGATTGTCGGAAGATCTATAATCAACTATATTGTATTTGAAGAAATTGCGATTAACACCGGTTCCCTCAATCCCCGACGAAGTATATGGACCGACCACAAACGGTTTGGCTACATTGTATATGGTATTATTGAAAATAACACAACCACTATCCATCCCGCCGCCTTCAAGCGTTATACCCCAGTTATCACCTACACCATTCCTGACAATGTTTCCGTAAACACTGTCGTATATATGATGAGCATATAAATCGATACCGTTGCTAGCCCCTTCGACGACGTTATATCTCACAACATTGTATGGTTGGTCGCTGCCGTTGTCACATTTAAAATTTATCCCTATGCCACCACCCGCGACATAGCAGCTTTCCACGACGCAGCTGATAGCCGAGTAAAAACAGATATTTTTATTGTGTCCGTACCAGCTAGAGCCGCATCTTGTGGCATAAACGGTGCAAGCTCTTATTGTATCGCCGTGGGCATATAGCGACGTGTCATAATTTCCCCCTCCGCCCCTGGTGGTTATACCTGAGGGATTCTGAGGACCACCATCGTTATTTACGTGATGAACCTTACAATGAAACACGTTAATATAGTCAGGGAGCTTACTCGCAGACTGGTCAGCAAGTATCATAATGGCTTTAATGCCATAGCTAATCTCAAGCCCGATAAAAGTTATGTAACTATTATCTGAATATACTACCACCGGGGAGTAATGATTCGCTATTAGCATTGTGTGGTCGTTTGGATTGCCACTGTTATAACAGTAAACATAAATCGAATCAGTTCTGGCATCATGGAAAAACTCACCGGGGGCGTCCACCGCCCCTATTGAGCCAGCCCAGGCTAAAAGGGAATCGTTATCGGAAGCCGTATTCATAGCTTCATAATTTGCGATAGGGATATAATCAAGATGAGTTTTATAGACATTTCCGGAGTATCGCGTCCAGCCGGTTAACACTTCCGCCCCGGTTATATGCGATAGGCCAGTAAATTCTTTGGGATTAAGCCAGATACCCGAATCGGCATAGCAGGTTCTGTTGTTTGAAGTTCCCCCACCTGGTGGAGTAATCTGCCCAACCCAAGTCCCCGCTCCGAAAAAAACGGTATCACCGCCTGACATATGAGCCTCGACCGAATCCAGAGCGGTCGCTGTATCAGACCAGGCTGTTTCCCATGAAGTCCCGTTAGTATTATTTCCGGCTTTGCTTACAAAATATCTATCCGCTGCTTGAACGATATTTACCATAAGAAAATAGATTAAAGATTGAAACAATATTTTTCTAATCACAAAAGCCTCCAATTATATTATTTTTGTCGGACTCATTAAATACTTCGGTTTTCAGGAAATTACCTTAACGCAACCGTTGTACCGGATGGAAAAAATCTTTTCCTCTAACAATCTCTTAGAATGTATACGCTTATACAAGCTAAAAACGAAGCCGGTTTTTCCCCGAATTCGATTTTCTGTTCAAGTTTTGAAAATGTTAATATTTTGTACAATAAACAATAAAAAATATCTAAAAAATCGATCAATGAGAGGATCAATTTTTTCGAGAAAAAAGATTAGTCAGATACTGAAATCGGTAGTTTGCTCAATAGGAATATTGAATATTTTAGTCACCGAGTGTAAACAAAGTATATAAAAAATAGGCACTGATTCATAATACATCCTTATTTCCTCAACCCAACCAAACGCTAAAGCTAAGGCAATCATAGGTATTAATATTGCTGAGGCTCTTCTTAAGTAGATGGCTTTTTCTTTCCAGTGCACCGTTGTTAACAAAGCGATAATAGCTAACATAAAGATATTGAAATCCTTAGGCAAAGCATTGGCCGTGAATTTGAAATAACTGAAAGGATTTGTCAAAACTGACAAATTATGACCTAAAAAGTGTGTTTCCAGTAGTTGACCGGGATTATCTCTGAAAATATACCGTAAAAAGGCACTAATTAAAATCCAGATGATAACTTGAGTGACAAGATGTATCCAATATTTTTTTTTATCATTTATCAGGCTATAGTTAAGAAAAAAAATAAAGGGAATTAAGATAGCAGTCTCTTTTGAAAAACAGGTAAGGATATATATGGGATAAAACAGCTTAAAATTTTTTTGAGCCATAAAAAGAAGGCAGCCGGTGAAAAGCATTAGATTGGGATAATCATATATAAAGTAGCTGCCTAGCAACGGAATACATGCTAGAGCACCAAGGGGTGCAAAATCCGCAAGGTAAGAAGGTGAACGGTAGAAGGTCGCAATAAATTTCCGTAAAACGAGTGCAAATCCAATCAGTGAACAATATAGGAGAACGAAAGACCAAACATATTCAGTAGCATATTCTTTTCTGAAGCCGAATATTTCCAGGATGTCTCGAGATTCAACTACATCAGAAATTTTCGATTTAAGAGTATCGGGGGTTATATGAGTAAGAGACCTGATCAGAAAGGGAGCAAGAGCTCTATAGACGAAAGGTCGGTTGGCTTCGGCGTAAACAATTTTTTGGAAAGCCGTGGGGCCTTCAGGAAGATGAAAATGAAAATATGAATTAGTAAATGTAACGTTTAGTACGATACTTGTCATAATCATATAGGCAAACAGTAAGACTGCCCATTTTATTATAAGATGAAATTTGTCTGTTTTTATGTTCATTTCAGTTCCCAATAAATATCCTTCTGATATGTAAAAGCTTCCCGACGTTCCCAGCGATTCAAATACTGTTTGAGTTTTTCTCGGGGGACGTGATGTTCCTCGTCGGCATAATGCGATTCCGGCAGGTCTTCGTCTAAAAACAAGCGACCGTTGACGAATACCCGGCCGCCGCGCTCGAAGACTTCATTGAATTTCTCGATTAATTTAATTTCGGTATCTTTTCGGTACCGGTCACCGAACATGGCGAGATGAATACATTCTTTTCTGAAGAAATAAGTCAGGTCGGCGCCGGTAAAAGTATGGTCATAGCCCCAAAGAACGACGAAGTCCTCACCGGCGGTATGTTCGTTAATGGCTTCAGCCGTTTTCATATAATAGTTTTGGTCCGGGTCATGGTCGGGGGCGATAGCGATGATAAGATTGTAGCAGAAAATAACCACCACCAGGGCGTGAAAGATGTGCCCGGTCAATCTTTTCCCGGGTGAGGAGGATATTCGGAGCCCCCGCCAGACGGGTATCAAAAGGAATAACCAGAGAATCGGCATCACGGCAAGCCATCGTTCGGTATCCGACCCCAGCCATATCAAACCGAAAATAACCGGCGGCAAGG
Source organism: Candidatus Zixiibacteriota bacterium (assembly GCA_016926795.1). GTDB lineage: Bacteria > Zixibacteria > MSB-5A5 > GN15 > FEB-12 > JAFGNW01. The sequence goes on along the minus strand of JAFGNW010000274.1, from coordinate 339 downwards.
CCCATAAACACATGGTAATCATAAACCTGATTTCTTTTTCCACCAGTTCCCGGCGTACGCGGAATAAATAAAAAGCATTGTAGGCTATAATAATCCAGAGGATAACGAATGCCGCTATTTCGCTTATCAGACGAGCCGAGCTTTTTAAAACAAAAGGCACCCCGAACAGGATATTTTTAACATAAGGCCCCAGTTCGGTCATATGGAAAACGCTGGAGGTAAATCCTATTATCCCCCGGAGGAAATTGCCGGCGCTCAAGCGGGGGGGTTTGTTTTGCGAGGCGGAGGATAGCCATTCACTGAATTCGCTGAAATTTGACACGTCGGAACTGTAAACCG
>JAFGNW010000273.1 GCA_016926795.1 Candidatus Zixiibacteriota bacterium | reverse complement strand
TTTAAAACCGGCGATGATGTCAATCCCCTGCTGGTGGTTGACTCCAGAATTGTCGACCTGAACAACGGCACAGGTCTGAACAACGGACAGATTGTTATCTGGCAGGGGGAAAGAGAATTTACTCTCGATTTCGGCAGCGCTTCGCTCAATACCGTCCAGGATGTCTTGGACGCCATCAATACCTCCGGGCTGGATGTCACGGCTTCAATCAACGATGCCGGCACCGGTATTCAAATTGTCAATAACGATCCCAACCGAACGCTCACTATCGAAGACGTGGGCGACGGGCGGGCTGCCAAGGAACTGGGTATTTTCGGAGCCTCCGACATTCTGGGAAGTATGCTGGTGCTTATTAATTGTCTCGACAGTGACGACCAGGAAGGCACCGGGTTGCTGCTGGATGCGCTGGATAATGCCATGCAGCACCTTTTAAAATATCGCGGAGTGGCGGGTGCGCGGAGTATCCGCCTCGAAACCACCGATTCCCGGCTGGTCGATATGGATTTGAACTTCACCAAACTTCTCTCCGAGGTGGAGGACGCCGATATGACCAAGCTGGTGGCCGACCTGGCGACTTATGAGAACAACTACCAGGCTTCGTTGATTGCCAGCAGTAAAATCATACAACCGAGTTTATTGAATTTTTTGGATTGATAGGCTAGAACAAAGGAAAGGTTAAATGATAGTTAAAAGTTTAAAACTGGGCGAGTTGGAAGTCCCCGATGAAAAGTTGATCGTCATGGAAAGACCGATTCTCGGATTTGAAAATCTGAAGAAATTCTGCCTCATCGAAATCGATGAGATGATGCCCTTTTTGTGGCTGCAAGCCACCGAGGAACCAGCGGTTTCTTTTCTGGTGGTCAATCCGGTGGTCTTTTTCCCGAATTACCGGATCGAGATTAATCCCAAGGAAATTGCGGAACTCGAGGTGGCCCGGGTGGAATCGGTCGAAACATACGTCATTGTTACCCTCAACAAGAAACCGGAATTGATTACGGCAAACTTGCAGGGCCCGATACTTATTAATACGGAAAATAATCTTGCCAAACAACTCATACTGGTCAATTCGGATTACCGGGTCAAACATTCGCTTCTGGAAGTGGCTGATGCCGCCGCCACAACTGTCCGGGTAAAAGAAGAAGCACCGGTGTAAGCTACGCTGTATTCCGGGGATATTAACTCGGAATATGGAAAACGGGCGGGATAATAAAGTCCCTTAAAGTATTAGAAATGGGAATTCGGTATGTCGAGCATCATCTTAAGAAACCTTTCTGACAGTTCGTCCGCGATACCGGTTATATGGCCTGCGGGCTTTCTTTTTCACGATAAAACAATAAAGACAGAGCATAATGGCTAAAACCAAGACAAAAAAAAGCACCCGGAAAAAAACTTACCGGCCCGGCAACAAGAGTAAAACCATCCGTAAAACATCCGACCGGACCGTTACCCTGGACGGCCTGCTGGCCGCGGTGCGCCGCGACCCGGAAGACATCAAGGCCGTTCTGGCGCTGGGTGATTATTACAACAATAACCGGATGGAAAACAAAATTATCGCGGCCATCGAGTCCCTGGAGAAGCTTTATCCGTTCGCGGACCGCTATCTGCGCGGTCTGTATAACCGTTTGCTGGCGATAGGTTACAGCCACCTCGGACGCTTCGTGGATTCGGAAAAGGCTGCCTTGCGGGGACTGGAAGATTTTCCCGAAGCCCTCGATTTTTATTATGTCTTAAGTTATCTGAAACTGTCGCTGAGGGAATACGACGAAGCCGTACAGGCTGCCGAAAAATATGTCTCATTGCGCAATAAAATTAAAAACGGTCGTAAAAAAGTCACTGAATTTTCCGCTACCGGAGCCCACGCCACGCAGCTTTACAATTTTTTGGGCGTGGCTCTGAGGGAGAAAAAAGAATTTGATAAATCCGAACGGGCTTTCCTTGAAGCCGTCGAAGCCGACAGCGGTAATTATCTGCCCTATCTAAACCTGGCCCAGTTGTATCGGACCCGGAACCTTCCCCAAAAAGCGACGGATATCGTCGAAAAAGGTCTTAAAAAATGTCGTCAGGTGCAGGAATTGCGGATGTTAAAGGAAAGTTTCGAGAAAAGAGTCTCGCTTTCAGCCTGCCTGATGGTCAAGGACGAGGAGGAACTGCTGCCCGGCTGTCTCGATTCGGTGCGCGATTGGGTGGATGAAATCATCATCGTCGATACCGGGTCAACCGACCGGACTATCGAGATAGCCGAATCTTACGGCGCGAAAATATTTCACCAACCCTGGGAAGGGAATTTCTCCAAACACCGTAACTATTCCATCGAACAGGCCACCTGTGACTGGATTTTGATAATCGATGCCGATGAAAGAATCTGTCAGGAAGATGTTCCCCTGCTGGTCGAGCATTTGAACCGGGGGCAGGCGCCTATTATTGCCATTAATGTATATAACGTCTATCGGGACAAGAACCAGTCGACGACATTCCTGCCTTCGGAAAGATTGTTCCGCCGCGAGCTGAACCTTCGCTACGACGGTATCGTTCACAACCAGCTCAAGCTTCCGGCCGGTGTCCCCATTCTCAAAACCGGGGTCAAGCTGGAACATCTGGGTTATGACCTGACGCCGGAAAAGATGGAGAAGAAGATGGCGCGTTCGCGGGCGTTGCTTGAGAAACAACTTGAGGAGAACCAGGATAATGCCTTTGCGCTCTTTAACTTGGCCCAACTGTACCGCTCCGGTTACGACGGTTTCAAAGAAGTCAACGCCCCGTTGGTTTTTAAATGGGCCGGGCGGGCGGTGGAAATTACCGACCCGGAAAACCTCAAAGAGCGACATATCCACTTGATGTGTCTCGACCAATTGGCCTGGACCCATTTTTACATGAAAAATTATGATAAAGCCCTTGATTATAGCCGGAGAGCTTTACGAATAAAACCGAACTATCTCGACCCGCTTTTGCTTTTGGGGCATATCCATTCGCAGTTAAAAGAGTATCGGAAAGCCGAAGAAGCATATCAAAACTATTTGAAGGCGCAGGCGGTGTTCGACCCGTCGAGTGAAACGGAATCCATAATCCTGATTCATCCCGACAGCCGGGCTAACGCTTATTACAGCCTGGGATTGATGGCGGAGATGCAGGAGAAATTTGATGATGCGAAAAAATATTACCGGGAAACTCTGAAAGTTAATCCGGAATTTCTGGAAGCCAATACCCTTTTGGGGAAACTTTATCTGAAGGACAATGAATTTACCGAAGCCGAGAAGTATTTTTTAAAACAGCTGGCGTCCGGTAACCAGTCGAAAGAAGCAGCCCTGGGCGTGGCCTATATCCATTTACAGCAGAAAGATTATTCGCAGGCCCGCCGGTATTACCGGGAGGCTCTGGAGATGGACCCCGAGGATCCGGTTACTTTGAGCCGGTACGGTGAATTCTGCCTTGTGGCCGGCAGTGAGGAGGAGGCTCTGGAACTATTCCAAAGAGCCGTGCAGCGGGGCGGTTCTAACGAGAACATAAAAAAACGAATGGCTGATACTTACTTAAAAACCGGACGTTACGATGAAGCCATAAATCTGTACAAAAAGGTCCTCAGGGACAACAACGAAGCGGCGGATATATTGAACGACCTGGGCAACTGTTATTATAGACAGGAGCTTTTCGAGGAGGCCGAGAAATACTATATTCGCACATTGGAAGTTGATGGGGGATATACGATTGCTTATCGGAACAGGGGCCTGACCCGAGCCCGGTTGTCGAAAGCGAAAGAGGCCATAATCGACCTTGAGAAATATCTTCAACTCAACCCCGACCAACATGAAATTCTGCATATTATCGGTGACTTATACAGCAAGCTGGGTGAATTCAACACCGCTCTTGCCTACTATGAGAAATTTTTATCTTTCCGGCCCGCGGACCCGCTGGCCCTGTTCAACCTGTCCGAGTGCTATCTCAATATGGGCCATAAGGATTCGGCGATATTAGGGTATCGCAGGATATTACAGATTGACCCTCATTTCAAACCGGCCCAGCAGCGGTTAAACCGCCTTACGGAGGTAATGGAAAAAGCCTGAGGGGACGATATAATATAGAAAAGGGATGAAATATCAAACGGGGGAAATTTGCACTTTGGCTGTTAAGATAGCTAACGTTTTGCCGATTAACTAAATATATAAATTTAAAATGAATTTGGGATTTCTAATTCTAAGGAGGTCTAAAGATTTATAAATGCGGGTGTGAATTGGAATTATCACGCTTGTCAAATTTAACATGGGAAGTGGCATGAATATTGTCAAACTGAAAAAAACACAGTAAGGAAACATAAAATCAAATTCAAGGAGGATTTGACGAATGTCACTTCGTATTAACCACAACCTGGCAGCGCTTAATGCCAACCGTAACCTGAAGCTCACTACTGATTCGCTGAACAAGTCGATGCAGAAGCTGTCTTCGGGCTTCCGTATTAACGCTGCTGCTGATGACCCGGCCGGTCTGATGATTTCGGAACAGTTCCGTTCGCAGATTGCCGGTCTCAATCAAGCTATTGAAAACTCGGAAGGATCCATCACGATGATCCAGACGGCTGAAGGCGCCCTGACGGAAATTAACAACCTGTTGGTTTCCATGAGAGAGCTGGCCATTCACGCCGCCAACGAGGGTTTCAACGACTATGATCAGCTGGCTGCGGACCAGGCTGAAATCACCAACGCGATCAATACCATCGACCGTATTGCCGCGACCACCCAGTTCGGTACCAAGAAGATTCTCGATGGTACCAAGGACAACATCGCTACCATCACGACCGCCGGTTCCTCCGGTTTGAATATCGAAACCTCAAATCTCAATACCGGTATTCACTCTATCTCGGCGACCAAGACGGCCGATTCCACGGCAACCCTGAACACCACCTCGCTCGGTATCAGCCTGAACAATACCGACGGCGACCCGTACAACCTTGAAGAGAAGATTCACACCGTCGACGTGGTGCAGTCTTCGGATGTGGCCAAGAAGACTTCCGGCGCCATCAGCCTGACCGATGCTTTTGGTAACGGTCTGACCCTGGCGACCACTTCCGCCGCCGCCCAGATTCTTTCCGCCGCCGCTTTTGATTCCGCTCATGCCGCCGACAATGAAACCGGCACCTACACTTTCGTGATTAACTACCAGGAGAACGGTGAGACCCCGTCCGGTAACCAGACTCTGCAGATCGAGGTAGAGGAAGGTGACCAGGCCGACGAAATCGCCGCCAAACTGCAGACCGAAATCAACCAGAACGCCGCTCTGGCCGGCAAACTGACCGTTACCGGTTCCAACGCCGACGCCAGCTCGCTGTGGATTACCGCCGCCAACACCGGCGGGCAGTATTCCTTCCAGGTTGATGCCGTTACCACCGACGCCACCTCGTCGCTGTTCACCTTCACTTCCGGGACTTCCAGCCGCGGTGTTTCCACCAACCTGATTCAAATGGAAGTGGTAACCGACAAGTGGTCCAGCGGCCGCACCGCCACTGCCACTGTCAGCGGTACCTATACCTCGATAGATACCCTCGTGGCCGACATGAACACCGCTCTGCGGACGGCCAACGCTTTCGGTACCGTTACCGGAACGACCAATGATATCAAGGCCGAGGTTATCAACAGCAACCAGATTCAGTTCTCCACTCAGGATGAAGGTTCATCCTACTCTATTAAGCTGACGGCTGCCGGCACCGGCACCGATGACCTGATTCACGTTTTGAACCTGACCGAGGACACGCTGGCTAATGTTGGTACCGACGCCCTGGTAAGATTCGATGATTACACGAACTCGATTGACAGCGTTACTTATCTGAACCCGACCGACAATGTGGCCACCCTTTACAACAAGGCTACCGGTGAAGCCGGTCGCGGTTCCATCAACATCAAGGTCGACACCGCCCTGAATGGCCTGAATATCGGTAACCTGCTTCTCGATGTAAAAGCGGCTAAGTTCGATGTTCGTCTCGACGGCGGCCCGGCGACTTCCGTTACCGCCGGTCTCGACACTCTGGTGTACAATGCTGACCGCTCCGAGTCCGTTACCCTCAATTACGACCTGACGGCTCTCGGCGGTTCCGAAACCATCAATAATATCGACCAGTCCCTGGTCTTCCAGATTGGCGCCAACGTCGGCCAGACGGCGAAAATCAGCATTCGCAATATGTCCGCCTCGAGCCTGAGTAAGAATCTGCCCGGGAACATGTTCCGCTCCCTGGCCGATATCGATGTAACCACCGTTCAGGGTGCTCAGGACGCCCAGGCGATGGTTGATGAAGCTATTGCTGAAGTTTCCAATGTCCGCGGTACCCTGGGCAGCTTCCAGAAAAACACTCTGGAATCCAACCTCAGGAACCTCCGGATTGCTTCGCAAAACCTGACTTCATCCGAATCGATGATTCGTGATACGGATATGGCTGAAGAGATGTCCGAATTTACCAAGAATCAGATTCTGGTTCAGACGGGTATGGCTATGCTGGCCCAGTCCAACCAGATTCCGCAGGTAGTTCTGTCACTCTTCTAATTATAGAGTCAATCATCCGGAGGAGGGTAACACCTCCTCCGGTCTGATAAAAAGAACAGACAGTGATGTCGTAATTTTACAGGAGTAACATGCCAAGCTTTTCAATCGATGGGATCTCGTCGGGCATTGACACCACGTCATATGTAGATGCCATTATCGAGTTTGAGCGCCGGCCGGCTGTTTTGATGGAACAGGAACAGGCTGAAAAAACCAATATTATCTCTTCTCTCAAGGCTCTCCAGGCAAAAATTTTAGCTCTCGCAACCGAAGCTACACGGTTGACCAGGGCTTCGTCTTTCGAAGCGGCGTCGATCAATATCTCCGATGACACCGTCATCAGTGCCACCTCGAGTGGCCGGGTAAGCACCGGGTCCTATGACCTGAAAGTGCTGTCACTGGCCCGGAACCACCAGCTGGCTTCCCAGGGCTTTTCCGACCAATCGCTGTCGTCGTTCGGCACCGGCACCATCACCCTGAGCGTCGGCGACGATTCACCGGTGGTTGTCACGGTTGACGCCGGTAACAATTCCCTGGTGGGTATAAAAAATGCCATAAATAATTCCAAAGCCGGGGTGACGGCGACCATCATCAACGATGGTTCGTCCTCCAATGCCTACCGGCTGATTTTAACCGCCGACGATACCGGGGCGACCAATACCATCTCGGTGACTTCCGCCCTGACCGGGGGAAACAATCTCAATTTCGACACCGCCCTGTTCGATACTCCGGAACTTTTAAATATGAACTCGGGCTCGGATGCGGTTATATCGCTGGGTTCGACGGCAGCCTTTACCGGGAACAAGAACAAAATTTATACTTTTACCGTGGCCGGCACCGGCAGCCAAACGGTCGGCAGCGACAATATTACGGTTAACTGGACCGACGGTACCAATTCGGGAACCATTCTGGTTACCCAGGCCGATACCGAGGTGGAACTGGTGGGGGACGGGGCCGACGGTCTTAAAATGACTTTTTCCGCCGGGGAACTCAACACCGGGGACACCTTTCAGGTTTCCACGTTCGCCCCGCTGTTACAGGAAGCTTCCGACGCCACCCTGGCGATCGGCTCCTCCGGCGGCAACGGTTCACCCATTACCATTACATCGAGTACCAATACTTTCCGGGACGTCATCGGCGGTCTGACCCTTACGGTACAGAAAGAGACCGGCGATGACGAGTCGGTGAATATCACCACCGATGTCGACGTGGCGGGTATCAAGAGCACTATTCAGGCTTTTATCCAGCGTTATAACGACGTCATCGATTATATCGATGAGCAGAACACTTACAACACCGAGACCAAGGAGTCCGGGGTTTTATTCGGCGATTATTCCATCCAGACGATGCAAAATTCCCTGCGGCGTACTTTTACCTCGAAAGTCGAGGGCATTGATTCGCAGTACAATCAGCTTTACGCCATCGGTATCCGGACCGGAACTGACGGGAAACTCTCCATATCGGACAGCAGCCGTTTCGAGAAAGCGGTGCGGGAAAACCTGGACGATGTCATCAAGCTGTTTACCAATTCCGGCACCGGCACCAACAACAGTATTTCTTTTATTTCTTCGACAGCCGATACCGTCATCGGGGAGTATGAGGTGGACATCACCAGGGCGGCGACTCGCGGTCGTTTTCAGGGGGGCGGCATCGCTGACCCGGCTCTTACCCCGATTACCCTGAACAGCACCAATAACCGTCTGAAACTGGTGGTGGACGGTCTGGAGTCGAATGAAATTGTCCTGACCGAGAAGACATACAATTCCAGTGAAGAACTTATCAGTGAACTCCAGTCGAAAATCGACAATGATGAAAAAATAGGCAGCCGGGGCCTGACCGTTGAATGGGTAAGCACCGGCAATACCGGTTATCTCAACCTGGTCAGTTCCACATACGGTTCCGGCTCAAAAGTCAATATCAAGACGTCGATCGCCAACACCGCTTATACCGCTCTGGGACTCCTGACCGGGGTTAATTTCGAGGGCCTTGATGTTCAGGGAACCATTAACGGCGAGGAAGCGGTTGGCCACGGTCGGTTTTTAACCGGTAAAGAGGGGAACGCCTGTACCGAAGGTCTTAAACTGGAAATCACTCTGGACGCTTCGGACCTGGTGGACGGTCCCGAAGGAACTATCTCGCTGTCCAAGGGTTCCGCGGCCAAGCTCGATGATTTACTCGACAGCCTGACCCGGACGAGCGATGGTTTCCTGGACAGCCGGATTCGAAGTTATCAAAAACAGGTGGATTATCTTAAAGAAAGGGTTGCGGAATTCGACGAACGGCTGGCGGTTCGACGGGATACCCTGTTGCAGCAGTTTTACAGGATGGAAGAAATTCTCGGCGAACTCAATTCGCAGAATGAATACCTGACCAGTCAGCTGGATAATATTAACGTCAACTGGAAGTTTAATAATTAACAAAATAGGAATAATGAGGGGACAGGAAAGTATGGCAGGTAAAGTGAGTGAATATCAGCGAAACGACACCCTGGGCAAATCACAGCTCGACCTGGTGATTAAAGTCTATGACGGGGCTATTAGCGCCTTTAAATCGGCCAAAAAAAATTATATCGACAACGAGATTCGGGAAGGCTATGAACAGCTGGAAAAAGTCAGAAAATTCGTTACCCATCTGTATACCACTCTTGACTTTAAACAGGGAGGGGAGATTGCCGAGCAGTTGAGCAAGCTTTATGTTTTCATCCTGACCCAGCTGGATGTCATCGAAGCCACCAAAGATTTGAAAAAAATTGACGATAATATAAAAATACTGAACAATTTGCGTTCAGGATGGACGGGTCTCAAACAACAGGGTGCCGGAGTCCCAAAGAACGTCCCCGCAAAAGAGCCGGTACCGGTTTCCGGTGGACAGTTTACGACTTCGGCGTAGCATTGAGTTGTAAATGAATAACATGAACAGCAACGCGATCAGTCAACTGGAGCAGGAATTACTCCGGATCTTGAAGGAAGAATACTCCTTCTACCAGTCTTTGTATATCCTGCTGGACAAACAGCGGGATTATATCAAGTTCAATAAAGATGAGCATCTGCTTGACCTTTACGCCGAGATAGAACGTTGCCAGAAAAGAATCCAGGCTTCGGAAGACAAGATTACCGATATCCAGAACCAGAATCCGAAGTTGTTCCGTATTGCGGCGATTCATCCGGAAATAAAGAAAATGGTCAACTGTATCGTGACCCTGGTCAAGAAAAACATCAGCCTGGTATCGGAAAACGAGGAATATGTGAAGGATCGCCATGAACGTATCAGGATGGAGCTGAACGAGCTGAAAAGCAGCCGTAAGATATTGAAATATTTGAGCGATGTGGAATCGTCGCCGCAATTTGTCGACGGCAAGAAATAGAAAAACCGGTTTTGTTTAAATAAACGTATTTTTCACCAATTATAGGAAGAGGGTGAGATTATGAAGATAGGACCTTTGTCGAACGAACAAAAGGTTTGGGCCGGCCTTCAAAAAATGAAATCCCGGCCGACGGAAAAAAGTACTGAAGAGAAGAAAGATACGGTTGAAATTTCTCAGGAAGCCCGGAAAAAGTTGGCCGAACTGGCCGATAAGGCCTTAAGGGAAAAAAGCAGCGAAAAAGCCGTCACCGGTGAGCGGGCTGAAACCGAAAATAAAACCGTTACCGAAAACGAGGCCAGCACTGAAAGGGTATTGACTCCGGCAAGACTGGCGGAAATCAGGAAGCGAATCGGCGCCGGATTTTACGACCGACCGGAGATAAAAGATAAAATTATCGATAAATTAGCCGATGATATTGATATAGGGTGAAAGGGATCGAGGGGCAATGACGACAGAAACAATGGACAACAAAGTAATTCAGGTAGTGTCGAATATTCGTAACCTGCCGACACCGCCGATTGTTTTTCATCAAATACAGAAAGTTATCAAAGACCCTAACGTCTCCGCTGGCCAGATAGCTTCTATTCTGTCTGAGGACCCGGCTATGTCGGTTAAGGTTTTGAAACTGACCAACTCCGCTTTCTACGGTCTGTCGCGCGAAGTTGAGTCGGTCAAGCAGGCGGTAGTCATTGTCGGGCTGGAAGCCATCAAAAACCTGGTTTTATCCGCCTCGGTTCTGGATATGTTCAAGGGTAAGGATATCGACCAGGAATTCCAGGAAAAATTCTGGCGCCATTCATTAGCGACGGCATTTTGCGCTCGCATTCTCGCCCGGAAATTGAAGAGCCGGGGTATTGTCGACCCCGACCTCGCTTTCTCGGCCGGTTTGCTGCACGATATCGGCAAGATGGTTCTTTGCTGTTTCCTTCAGAATGAGTACAAAAAATTTAATGAGGCTCGCCTGACGGACCAGCAGTCCCAGACTTTTGAATTAGAAGAAAAAGCCCTAGGATATAACCACAGTCAAATCGGCGCCCTTTTGGCGGTTCAATGGAAACTGCCATCGAAAATCGGCGAGGCTATTACTTTCCATCACAGTCCCCAGAAAAACGTAAACGAAGACCCGACGCCTTATTTGATTTGTATCGCCAATTATATCGCCAAGAAAACCTTTTATGAGAAAGACGAAACCTATCTGATCGGTTCTCTTGCCCCGGAAATTTACGCCTTCCTGGATTTTCACCCCGAAAACGAAGAAGAATACTGTGAGCTTCTGCGGCAGGAGTATCTGAAATCAGAGACGTTTATGCAAATGGTCGGTATCGGCGGCTGATAATATGAATGTCATAAAAGTACAAATGGCGCTTTGGCGCCATTTTTTTTGTATCAATCCGCCAGTATTTTATTAATCACAGTCACTACCCGGATTTGCTCATCATCGGTCATACCGTAATACAGAGGCAGAGTAATTGAAAGCCGGTCGGCGATGAACGAGCGGGGATAATCGAAATCATCTAGACCGTATTTCTGGCGATAATAAGCCAGAGTATGCACGGCATGGGTCCCCTGCCGGACGGCGATACCGTTTTCTTCCAGGGCCGCCATCAGCCGGTTGCGCTCCCGGTTCTTATTCGCGAGGATCTCGGGCAGTATTTCGGAACCGTCCTCGAACCAGGCCGGGTCGGTCCGGAACAGGCAGACATATGACTGGTAAGCATGGTAATATTTGTCGGGTACGTATGGGATCGTCAGTTCGGGAATATCAACCAGCAGGCGGTTGTATCGTTCGGCGACTTCGTGCCGACCCCGGAGGATATCCTCGACCCGGTTCATCTGAGCCGTCCCGATCGCGCCCTGGATATCCGTCATGCGGTAATTATAGCCGAGGTGAAAATATTCGGGCAAAAGCGACCCGCCCTGCCGGAGGTGTCTTTCCAGGTCGGTTTTAGCGGCGCCGTGGTCTCGTAACTGCCTGATTTCTGCGGCCAGCGTATCATCGTTGGTGGTGACCATCCCGCCCTCGCCGGTGGTGACGGCTTTGCGGGGATGGAAGCTGAGATTGCCGGCTAGCCCCTCGGTTCCGGCTGGGTGACCGTCGCGAACCGCTCCGAGAGCACAGGCAGCGTCCTCGATAACTACCAGGCCGAACTCCCGGGCAAGCGCGTTCAAGGCCGCCATATCGGCGCAGAGTCCGAACAGCGCCACCGGCAGCAAAACTTTAGGCCAGGTCGGATTGTTACGCGGCAGGCTTTCCAGATATTCACGAATTTTGACGGGGTCGATATTGAACGTCTTTAAATCGATATCGATAAAGACCGGTTTGGCGCCGGTGTACTCGACGGCGTTGGCGGTGGCGATAAAAGTAAAGGAAGGCAGCAAAACCTCATCACCCGGGCTGACCCCCGCCGCCAGAAGCGACAGGTGAAGCGCCGCGGTACAGGAAGTGGTCGCGATAGCATGGCGGCAGCCGACAAATTTGGCCACCATATTTTCGAATCGTTGCACTTTCGGACCCTGGACCACCCAGCCCGATTTGAGCACCTCTTCGATGGCCAGCTGTTCCTCACCGCCGAAAACCGGGCGGGTGATGGGGATTTTCGACATCGGTTGTTCGGTCACGGTTGCGTTTGTCTTCTTGTCCTCAGCTAATTTAATTTTATTCATATTTATTTCCTTCCTCAGCTGACCGGTTGTTGCTTTTCATCTGTTTCCTCCAAAACGTTTTCCGCAGTCGGTGAGGGACGATGATTCTGTAGTATCAGGCGCCGGTTAAGGCTGTCGGCGCTCCGGTAGGCTTCATCCGTCCTTTCACCATCGATAAAAAGCCGGTTCCACCATTCAAAACTCAGAAGCGACCAGATCAGCAGGCGGTGGTTGGCCTGCCCGGTTATATGTTCATCGAGTATTTTTTCGATATATTCTTTGCGGAAATAGCCCCGGTCGAGACTCCGCTCGGTCAGGATGGTGCCCTTGATATAACGCACCAACTGCTGCATGTACCAGGACTGGTCGGGCGGGCTGAAACCCTGTTTACGGTTTTCGATTATTTCCCGGGGCAGGATACTTTCCATCGCCCGGCGCAGAATATATTTGCCGGAAACGTTGATATCGCTGCGGGCGGTTTCTGTCCACCGGTCGTTGAGCATGTATTTCGAGGGGATGCGGGTGGTGAAATCGACCAGCTCGTTGTCCAGAAACGGTACGCGCGATTCCAGCGAATGAGCCATGCTCAGCTTGTCCTCGATAACCAGGATGCCGTGCAAGAAGGTCTTGGCGTCGACATAGAGCGCCTTGCGGAAGAAACTGCTGAAAGAATTTTTAGTTATGACCCGGTGCAGGGAATCGAACGGCAGGTAGAGGCCGAACTCTTTTTGCGCCCGCGGTGTGAAAAAACGCTTGAAATCCTTATCGGCGACCAACCGTGACCAGTAATTATAGGTGGCTTTTTCGAACTCTTCCGGGGTGCGGCAGTTTTTAAAGACCTCGTAGCGCCAGGGGTACCCACCGAGGGTTTCGTCGCCACCCGGCCCGGCCAGGACAACTTTAACGAATTTGCTGGCCAGCTGCGAGAGATAATAATGAGGATAAGACATGCCGACCCGCAAATCCTCGCTGTGCCAGATTACGCGGGGGAGCGCCCATTCCAAATCGCCGGCATGGATTATCATCTGGTAATGTTCGGTGCCGAACTGACGGGAAATCAGCTCAGCTTTTCGGCGCTCGTCGAACATGCTTTCTATACTCACTGCCGTAGCGACATCGAATCCCCCCGTAAAAGTCATCAGGCGGGGGATATGCTGCGAAGCCAGGGCGGTGATACTGCCCGAATCCAGACCGCCGCTCAAATAGCTGCCGACCGGAACATCGGACACCAACTGACGCCTCACGGCTTCATCGAGGCGTTGGTGCACCTCTTCGATAAAATATTTTTCACCGCGGTCGGTCATTTCCTCGTAATTGAAATCCCAATACTGTCGCCGGGAAATATTTTCGTTCTCGATAACCATAAAATGACCCGGCTCGAGCAGTTTGACCCCTTCAAACAGGGTGGTCTCGCCGAAAGTGTTCTGGAAAGTGAAATATTCCCTGAGGGCGTGATAGTTCAATCGAGCCCGGACGCCTTCCACCTGTAAAAGAGCTTTTACCTCCGAAGAGAAGCAGAAATTATCGTTTTGTACGGTGTAGTAGAGGGGCTTGGCGCCGTAGCGGTCGCGTACGAGATAAAGCCGGTTATGACGGCCATCCCAGAGAGCGATAGCGAATATTCCGTTGAGCATCTTGAAACAGCTCTCCCCGTGTTCCTCGTAGAGATGAATTATGACCTCGGTATCGGATTGCGAGAAGAAATGATGTCCCAGTGCTTTGAGCTGGTCGCGCAGCTCCCGGTAATTGTATATCTCACCGTTGTAGGAAACCCAGATGCCGTTAGCCCGGTTCGACATCGGTTGATGTCCCGCCGAGGTGAGGTCGATAACCGCCAGCCGCCGGTGTCCCAGGGCGAAATTGAACTCGTCCTGGCTGTTTAAAATCTGGAACCAGTCCTCCTGGCGGCGGAATGCGGGCATATTATTGCCCTTCTCCATCCAGTAGCTCTCATCCTTGAACGGGTGATTGCGAACATGGAAAAAGACATAGCCCTCATCATCCGGTCCGCGATGTTTCATGACATCGCACATCTGTTTCAGGCAGTGCGCCGGGACGGGCTTGCGCTGCAAATTATATATTCCGGCTATACCACACATATCCGCTTTTTTATAAGCAGGATATGTGCCGTATGAATCGTTTGAGGATAATAAAACGTGTGCTTAAGATATTGTCGTACAATGCGATACGAAATATTTTCCGGCGCATGAAACGGCCCCTGAAAATAGAAGTCAGGAAGGGAATATATTTCGGAAAGGAGAGGAAAACTTTTCTTCTTTAAGCAACGGGAATTTTATCGACTTTTTTATGGAGTGAGATTTTGGTTCCGGTTGTTTTTTCCCGGTGTGACTGTCGCCAGTCAATAAGTTTCCGCAGGCCGTCTTCCAGTTCCACCGTCCAGCGGAAACCCAGGTCGCGTTCGGCGGCGGTCGGGTCGCCCACCCGGTTGGTGACGAAGGTCTGCCCGGCCGGTTCGTATTTAATCGGCAAGTTCGAGCCGGTGATTTTCAAAATCAGTTCGGTCAGTTCTTTAATCGAGGTCTTGATGCCCCGCCCGATGTTATAAAAACCAAACGGTGGGTCGCTCTTGAGAGCGCAGACGTTGGACCGGGCGACATCGCCGACATAAATGAAGTCGTACGCCTGAGAGCCGTCACCGTACACGACCGGGGGGAGACCCCTGTCGAGATTGTCGAGGATTTTCATCATCACGGCGATATAGGCGCCCCGGTAGTCCTGGCGGGGTCCGTAAACGTTCATATAACGCAGGCCGACCCCGTTAAGGCCGTACCGTTTGTGAAAGGCTTTGAACATGTGCTCACCGGCGATTTTGGTGGCGCCGTAAAAGGTTTCGTTGTTGTAAGGATGGTCCTCGGTCATCGGTTCCTCGACCGCGTCGCCGTACACCGAGGCCGACGAGGAATACACCAGCCGTTTGATATTATGGGCAGTACAGGCTTCCAGGACGTTGAACGTCCCGCGGATATTGACATCGAAAGCCGCACGGGGATATTCATAACATTGCAGCAGCCACAGCGCGGCCAGGTGCACCACACCGTCGATGTTTTTTACGGCGGTGTTGAGAATATCCGTCTGCAGAATATCACCACCGATTTCATAAATTCGGCAGCGGGGGTCTTTGAGGGCCTGTTCGAGGTTTTCGTGTGTCCCGCGGCAGAAATTATCGTAAATGATGACTTCCTTGATATCTTCTTTTAAAAGTTCCTCGACCACGTGCGAGCCGATAAGTCCCGCCCCGCCGATTACCAGTATCCTCGAACCTTTAAGCTCCATTGTATATATCCTTCGAATTCAACTTTACAAATATCATCCAATCGGAATAAACCGGGCGCGGCAGCCCAGGTGGAAGCGAATATAGGCTTCCTCCAGTTCCGTTCTTTTTTTCGTGTATGTTTTGGTTTCCAGGCTGAAACTGGAGACCGGACCGCCTAAGTTTTTAATCTCACCCTGCCGGGCGATAATCAACACCGGTTCCTCATTGTCATCGATACCGTCGGGAAATTTGTTCACGAACACAAGCCGGCCCCGGTATTCCGGGTGTGACTGATAGAAATCCTCGGCGTATTCTTTCAGCATTTCGAATTTCTCGTTGAGGCTGATTTCGCGATAGGGTTTCAGCTTGTCGGTGACGTCCCGGGCCGGTACGCCCGAATAACAACACCGCGGCTTGGTTGATTTGGTCACCACCGAGCCGTGCAGGATGATACTGCCGTTGGCCAGCGTCACGCCCGGTGAGACGGAAATATTGCATCCCGTCAGCCAGACGTTATCCTCGATGGTTACCGGTGACCGACCGTGAAAATTGCAGCCTTCGAGAAGTTCGCCGCTCTCGACATGGGTCCAGATATAGCCGTTCAAAGCCAGCCGGACGTTGTTGCCGATAGTCAGTTTCTCGGAGGCGTTCAGAACCGAATGCTGGCCGATAAAGCAATTGTGCCCGATACGGCAGGGAGCATAACCGTTCAAAAGCAGGTGGTTGTGGACGGCACCATAATCACCGATGGTCAGTTCGGGAACCATGATTTGAGAGTCATAACCGATAAAAGTGTAATCACCGATTTTTATCGATTTGCCCTGTCCCCGAATCGCGCTGAAAGTACAGTTGCGCTCAATCGATGACTTGTAACCCAGCTCGAAGTTCTCGAAATTTATTTTCACGTTATCCGCAATATGGCTGCGGCTCGCGAGCACGAGTTTCCGTCCCTTGAAATGAAAATTGTCGCCGAGGGTCGCACCGCGGCCGATGTGAACCTCTGCGGCTTCTATCCGGCAGTATCGTCCGAACGATATTTCCGGGTCGATGTCTTTGATGCGGGCGGTAATATCCGGTATATCAACCGTCCCGGTCGGATTCTTTATATTTGTCTTCATCATATACTACCCTATGGCGTAACTTAGTGAGTGTATTTCATATAAAAAGATTTGGGCACCAGGTAGAGTTTATACATCAGCCAGAAAAAGGGCCGCATTCTTTCGAACGTCTTTTTGTAGGTTTTGAAATCCTTGAAAGTTTTCACCGGCTGGGTCATGACGCGCCGGAATTCGGCGTCGGAGAAGCCGAGACGTTTTTGAATCATCTCGATGAGTTCCGAATCGAATTTAAGTGTCTCCTGCATCAGCTCGAGACCTTCAGCGCGGGTCATTTGCCCGGAACGAATCAGGGCGGAATAACCGTTGACACGCTGGTCGATATTGAACCGGAGGGGAAAGATATAGGTATGGTTGAAATGGGTCATGCGGTTTTCAAGATGATGACCGCCGTACCATTGCCAGCCGTAGCGGTCGGCCAGGAACCGTTTGGTTTCTTCCTTCCTGTAATCGATATAATAGAGCGGCCGGAGGCGCTTGACGCGGTTAAAAAGCATGTATCTCAGAAAGGTCGTCAGCCACAGGTTAGGGAAGGTCTTCAGTTTCATCGTGCCGTATTTTTTCATGACGCTCTGAATATACTTGCCGTCGACATAACACCATCCCAGCGGAGCGACGCCCTCGGTGCGGAAAGAATGACCGTTGAAAATATATTTGATGCTGTGTTTGGCGGCGGCCATATACAGCGTGGTGGCCAGGCCGATATCGGTAGCGGCGTCGATTTCCGGCACCCCGGCCAGCATGAAAGCCCGGAAAATATCGTTGTATTCCTCGTTGTCCACCACGTAGGTGAACAGATCAACCTCGAGCTTCTCGAGCACGTTGTGGATGTTCTCGACGGC
>JAFGNW010000272.1 GCA_016926795.1 Candidatus Zixiibacteriota bacterium | reverse complement strand
GCTTCAACAAAGCGATCCCGATTGACATCAGGTTGATTTGCGCCACCAATTTGTCAATTTACGAGATGGTCGATAACAACCGCTTCCGCCAGGATTTGCTTTACCGCATCAACACAGTGGAAATAAAATTGCCCCCCCTGCGCGAACGCGTCGAGGATATCGCCCTGCTGGTTAAACACTTTTTGAAAATATACCGGAAAAAATACAACAAACCGATCAGCCGGATTCATGTTTCGACCCTCGCCCGGCTGGAGAAATATGCCTGGCCCGGCAACGTCCGCGAACTGCAGCACGCCGTCGAGCGGGCTGTCATCATGTGCGACGCCGACATTCTGCGCCCGAAAGATTTCTTCCTCAGCGCCCCCCGCGCCCACAAGGACGAGTTAATCCTCGAGAAATATAATCTCGACGAGGTCGAGAAAACGGTCATAAAAAAGGCCCTGGTCAAGCACAAGGGCAACGTCTCGCACGCCGCCCGGGAACTCGGCCTGACCCGAACTTCGCTTTACCGGCGGATGCAAAAATATGATTTATAAAAATTTTCGCATCAATTGCATTATCCGTGTGACGGTTCTGGCGATAAGCATTTTCTTTTTCTTTTACCTGGTTTTGCATACCTCGCTTTACGTGACCGGCTTTATCGTCGGGCTGATAATTATCCTCCAGGTTTTCTCACTTATTTATTTCGTGGAGAAAACCAACCGCGACCTCTCCCGTTTTCTGGCGTCTATTAAGTATTCCGATTTCTCCCACAGTTTTTCTCAAAGCCTGAAAGGAAAGACTTTCGCCGCCCTGAAAGAGGCTTTCACCGAAGTCGTTTCCGAGTTTCACCGGGCCCGTTCGGAAAAGGAGGAACAGTATCGTTATCTGCAGACGGTCGTCCAGCATATCGGCCTGGGGATTCTCTCATTCGACCAGGAGGGCGAGGTTGACCTGATCAACACTGCCGCTAAACGGCTGCTCAAAATAAACTATCTCAAAAATATCAATTCCCTGGCCGTTACCGCCCGGCCGCTGTACGAGACGCTGTACAACCTTGTCCCGGGTGAAAAGGTCCTGGTCAGGTTCGATGTGGACGGCGAGAGTATGACCCTCTCGATCTACCCCACCGAATTCAAAATGCGCCAGCGCTCCATAACCCTGGTCTCCATGCAAAACATCGAAAGTGAACTGGCCGAACAGGAAATGGCCGCCTGGCAGAAACTCATAAGGGTCCTTACCCATGAAATAATGAACTCGGTAACGCCCATCGCCTCGCTGGCCTCAACCATTAACGAGATGATGGGCGAGACGGAGCTTTCCCCCGACAGCGGGAAAGTGTCGATGAGATCCGAGGTCAAAACCGATATCCGTGACGCGGTGGCTACCATCGAGAAACGAAGCCAGGGCCTGCTGCACTTCATCGACGCCTATCGTTCTCTGACGCGTATTCCCGTGCCCAATTTCCAGATTTTCCCGGTCTCTGAAATATTCAACCGCGTAGTGCCACTGATGAAAGAACAACTGGACAGCAATGGTATTCAATTAACGATAAATATCGAACCGGACTCGCTGGAACTGACCGCCGATCCCGATTTGATTGAACAGGTGCTGATTAATCTTATCATGAACGCCATCCAGGCATTGCGGAACAGGGATGACGGGGAAATTGAACTTCAATCCCGCCTTAACGAGCACGACCGGGTTATTATCGCCGTAACCGATAACGGCCCGGGCATACCGGAAGATATCAGGGACAGAATTTTTACACCGTTCTACACCACCAAGAAAACCGGGTCCGGAATCGGCCTCAGCTTATCCCGACAGATAATGCGACTTCATAAGGGGAATATAACTTTCCAGTCTGTTCCCGATGAGAAAACCACCTTCATTATGAGGTTCTGAACTTCCCCGGAAAAAGCAGAAGTAACGGAGAAGATTCACCGCCGGGTGGTCATCTTCTGATACTGTTAATCTGAACCAACACCTTGTCACCCTGCTTGACGAAACTGAAATCAACGAGAATATTTTTCACCAGACATTCCCGGGGCGATTCGGTTACATATTCCGTTTTGAAACGAAGTTGTTCACGAACTTCGAGGTCAATCCAGTTTTCACTTATATCGATAATTCTGGCCTGCATGAAGCAATCACCTGTGGTAAAAAATGCGAATTTCTTTACGGTACAACCATAAGGATATTAATACTATCCCTTTATTAGAGTCATTTAGAGAAGAGAAAAATACAATTATTTACAAAAAAAGCGACCCCATCCGGGATCGCTCCTCAAGTGATTTGTTTATCTGGGCACAACTTATTGCGGGTAGCAAGGCCGGAAATCATCTCCGAAAAGGTAGAGAAACCGAATGATGGCGGTGATATCGGCGATATCGAAAGAGCCGTCGCAATTACAGTCGGCCAGGACCTCGACCGGGGTCGGGGGCGGTCCCCCTAGATACAGATAAGCGATTATATGAGTAATATCCGCGATATCCAGGTCTCCCGAATTATTTACATCCCCCCGGCTCCAGGCCAGGACGGCCGAGAAGGCATCAAGGGCGCCGTAACCGTACTGATTGTCCGGCGGCACGACCTGACCCCATTGTAGCTCCTGTTCTGCCGCCAGGCGAATGTGCTGCAGCATTTCGGCCGGTATAAGAGAATCAACTTTCTCCAGCACCAGGGCAATCGTTCCGGACGCCATCGGCGCCGAGAACGAGGTCCCGCTCCAGAAACCCCAGAAATACTCGCCTGCCAGAGAGCTGTAAACGTTGACGCCGGGGGCGCAGACATCGAGCCCCGGCCCGCAATTGGCGAAATCGGCCAGGTAATCGAGCGTATCCAGCGAGGTGACGGCCAGTACCTCGGGATATGCGGCCGGGTATTTTATTTCCGCTCGGCTGTTATTGCCGGCCGCGGCGACCAGTATCAAACCGGCTTCAACGGCATCTTCCACGGCACCGGCGATAATGGGATTATCACTCTCAAAACCAAAACTCATATTGATGATGTCCGCACCCTGGTCAATCGCCCAGTAAATCGCCCGGGAAACAGTAAAGGCATTCCCGTAACCGTCACTGTCGAAGGCTCTAAGCGGCATTATTTCCGCTCCGGGGGAAATCAACCGCACCAAACCGGCGACAAAAGTTCCGTGACCATATAAATCCCCCTCAGTCTCGGCCGGGAAAGTGTCGAAATCGATAAAATCGTACAGGGGACCGACCAGCGAGTTTTCGAACAGGGGATGGTCAAAATCCAAACCGTTATCGATGATAGCTACTACTACCCCTTCACCGGTAACTATCATATTGGCAGTATCGCTGTTTATGACATTAACACCCGGTTGTGTGTAAAACGAGATCGGTTCCGTACCGTCGAGAAACGTCGGCTGCCCCTGGTCGGGGAAAGACTGACTGATCTGATGGATTTCCGGCAGTTCCAGAAGGTAATTGGGTTGTATAAAAAGAATATCGGGGTGATGCTCCAGAAAATCTATGATAAAACCGACCAGGAAGGTATCCGGAAAGGCGACCAGGTAGGTGCTCAGTCCCAGCAGGCTGTCAAGAGCGAATCCGTCAATAAGGTTTATCAAACTGTCAATCGGGCTGTCCGGTAAAAGACTTATAATAACCTGGGCCGGAACCATCGGGCTATAATAAAAATCGGCATCTGTGATGGAATTTTCCTCGACACAACCGATTGCGTCGGGGCAGGGGGTTGCGCACCCCATCACCAGCAACCCCGCCACGCAAACGGTATCACCGGCTTCAAAGTCACCGTATTCGTCGAGATTCAAAAGGAGTCCCATTTCCCCACCGGGGGCGAACAACAGACAACCGCCGGAATTAACCAGCACACCATAAGCCTCGAAGGGTATTTTTTCGGGAAAAGAATCTTCGGCACCGTAACCGGGTATTCGGCCGACGACGACCAGGAGTAAAATTATCAGAACCACCAGGAGATTTTTTTTCAACATCCTATAATCTGACATGATTTAACCTCATTTCACATCCCCAATAATATAAAAGAGCTCCAGAAAGCCGGATTGTTGGTGACCTCCGTCAATTTATCTATCGCTCTGTTATACGACCTTGAAATATCACCGTCATGTTTTAAATATTGGTAAAAATAAATCATAAACTGCATACTTAACTTATCCGAGACCGGCCACAGGCTGGCCAGCACATAGCGGCTGCCGGCCTGGTAAAACGCCTTCGCAAGACTAAAAGAGTTACCGTAATATAACCCCGGGGCGGCGGTTTGACAACCGGAAAGAGTTACCAGGCGGGCTTTAAGCCCGGACCCGAAGAGGTCAAACGGGAAAAACGGACCATCGCTCATAAGAATTCTTGAAAAAAGCGGGTTTTCCGAAGACCGGGAAGCGTGAGTGGCAATATGCACGAAACCGTCGCACAAGCTCAACTCCTCCCGTAAATTACGACAGTCGGCATCGGAATCGATATAGAGGCGGGCATCCTCAAAGCTGTTTTTAATCTGTTGCCCCTCGACCGTAATCGAAGGCAGGTATCCCGAGGTAACGGCGAAAACGGCATTCCTACACTGACCGAGAGATACCGGTTGTTTTTCGCGCAGCCGGAGGTCGTCCGGGTTGACGATGGTCCTGATTTCATAGCGGTCCTTCAGGCAGGCACCGTTTTCATCCCGTAGAGCTGTAAACGGTATCTGCGAAAAGAAGCCGTCGGAGATAATTATCAACTTTTTGCCCTTGATGAACGGCTGCAGGGGCTTGAAAATCATATTATGGATTTCACGAAGGCAAAAATCGATGACATCCCGGTTACGTTCGACATCGCGCAACCCGAATACCGCCTTCTCGAACACAAAATGCAATTTCCGCAGGAGGATTTCCAGCTCAACGGGTGTCGTTTCGAACGGCACGTAATCGGTCCGCCCGGAGGCGGCGCAGAACGCCCCGGTTTGACCGGCGGTCTTTATGAAATTGACCACCGTTTCATCGGCCTCCAGCCAGTCTTCGAGATGTGCAGCGCCCGATAAAACCGTCAGCACCGGTTCCCCATCGGGGTAAAGAATCGAGCGGATTCTCTTCTCGTTCGACCATAATTTCTGTTCGGTGGCGAAATAAGACGGTTTCTCCGATGCGGTCCGTTGACCGGTTCGGGGTATGCCGGTCATTTTTTTGAGTGCCGCCCGGAGGCGTTCCCGGGTGGCGAGCAGTTTTGCGGGTACCTCCGCTTTGAGTTTGGGCGGAACTGACGACCGTTGATTGACGGTCGCCAGCCCCTTGAGATGGTAAAGAAACGATTCTTTCACACGGTTTAATTTTAACAGGCATTCCACCGTCATCAGATAACAGTCAAATTTATCCAGAAGAAAGAAAAAGCGTATTTCGTCGTGATACAGCCCGGCAATCATTTTTTCCACGTTTTCAACGGCCGCTCTAAAATATTTTAAAGCTGTGGCATAATCCTCAAGGCTGAAATAATAATCCCCCATCAGGTAATTGAGATGGTAGTGCTGATAACCGAACAATTTCTTTTTTTTGAGGGCTTCGTTTTTTTTGAGGATTTGATTTTGGCGACCCGCCTTAGCCAGTATTTCCAGCTGTCTGATTTCGGTGTCGCGGGAGCGGCGTTCGTCGCCGCCGGCCTTGAACAGCCGACCGGCAGCCAGGGAATTTTGCCGGGCCGGGGCGTATTGACCGGTGGCGATATAAATACGGCTTCGGGCATCGCTGACCATACCCAGCCAGAGCTTGTTCTGTTCCCTTTTAAACAAGCGTTCGGCCGTTCCCAAAGAAACCAGCGCCGGCTTGAAATCGCCCAGCATGATTTTAGCCTGTGCCACGAAAAACGCCGCCTTGGCCTGCTCATACCGCATCCCCAGCTTTTCGAACCGCCCGATAAGCGCCTCACCCATCATCACCACCGAGCCGTATTGATTCAATTGCAGATTGATTTCAACCAGGTCAAGCTGCGTCATGGTTGCCGATTTGAGGTCTCCCCGTTTCGTGAAGGCGTTATAGACCTCCTCGAATGTCTTCAGCGCCTCGGTATACCGGTCCTGTAAAAAATAAAGGTAAGCGAGGGAGTATCGGGTCTGGGCGGCGGCAATAGCCATATCAGCTTTGTGATATATCTCAGAAACGACCAGGTACAAAGCCGTCGCTTTCTTGATTTGATTAAGATTGGCAAAGATATTGGCGCGGTTGTATTCGACGATCGCCAGCGCCAGTCCGCCTTCCTTCTCGAACAGACGACGAGCCCCGTCATAATACCGGAGCGCCATCCGGTTCCGGTCCATTCGATGATAAACGTTGCCGATGTTGTTCAGCATCTGCCCAACATCGACTGTTGAGCCCCGGCGGCGGAAATAATTCAAAGATTTGCGGCCGGTTTCCAAAGCTTCCGGATATTTACCCAGATACATATAAACGTCCATCAAACCGCGGCCGACCCGGGCAACGTTGGCGAAATCCCGGTTACTGGCAAACAGCCGCCGGGCGAGAACATATTTTTTTAACGCTGTCTTATAATCACCCGTCCAGAGGCGCAGACGGGCTTCCATCGAAAAATAGCGGGGCTTGTTTTTTGCCGGCAGATAACTATAACAGACGGCCGCCGCTTTAAGATAAAGTTCGGCTTTTTTCAAATCACTGCGAAGGAGATAATTCAATCCCCCGTCGAACTCCTTCAACAGGATTTCTACGTCACCGCCGTAACGCCCGGCAATAATCCGTTCCACCGCCGAACGGTTGTCGAGACGTTTTATTTCCGCCAGGGATATCATAACTCAATCACGAACGAGGCCGCGGCGCCGTTTTCGTCTTTTAAT
>JAFGNW010000048.1 GCA_016926795.1 Candidatus Zixiibacteriota bacterium | reverse complement strand
TTTGTGGGCGGCAGATGTCCTCATCTGCCCTTTTATGTTTTTTCCGGGATTGACAAGGTTCCCGGTGTCGCTCCCTGATACCCTTTTCGGGAAAAGACCTTCCGGGACAGGGCCTGTCGGCACGTATAATTCATGTAAATGTAATCATACTTTTTGCCGATATTAAAAAAATAAACTCAAACTTGGTTAGGCAACAGGATGGACAAGAATAAAATACTCATAATTTCACCCCTCAAGGGAATCTGGCAGGATATCCCTAAAATGTTTGACCCGGAGAAATGGCAGATTGTAACTATTGATTATTGCGTGAAAGGACGGGAATTACTGAACAATGACCCTTCTATTGACCTGATAATAGTTAATGCCAATCTGGCCGATAACTGTGGTTTAAATTTCCTGAAATGGATCAAGAATTTCCGTGGGCGGCAGGCGCCCTCGCCTGCCCCAATATTATAATTAGTTGACATATCCATCTCAATATAGCAACTTAAAGTATGGTCGTTAGAAAAAGGCTGAAAATCAAAGGACCAGCCATTGCATTTGTAACCACAACCGTGGTTGACTGGCTTCCGGTCTTAACTAAAGAAGAGGTCGCGAAAATTATCATTTCGGATTTAAAAAAATGCATGGATACCAACAATGTTTTTCTAGTAAGCTATGTTATTATGCCAAGTCATTTCCACGGCCTTTTCGGATTTCGGGCGATTGAGAACCTATCGAAGTTCATGCATTGTTTTAAGGGAATATCATCCAAAAGGATAAAGGCACTTAATCTTGTTGAATTAAAGCCGGGGAATTTCAGATTATGGAAACCAAGATTTGACGATTTGATTATATCTTCACCGAATCAACTCAAAATTAAGATGGAATATATACATAATAATCCGGTCAAGAGCGGTTTGGTGAAGAGGGCGACCGACTGGATATATTCAAGCGCGGGAGATTGGCTGAGCAATAAGGAGGGATTAATTAAAATCGATAAAGATTTTACATGGCACGGTGTATAATTAAGGAAGGGGCAGGCGAGGGCGCCTGCCGCCCACAATACGGACTTGTTAGTTGAAGTCAAGGCTTTTAATGAAAACATCCCGTTCATTTTAATAACCGGTTTTTCCGGTAAATACACACCCGAAGAATGTATTTCTATCGGTGCCGACGGCTTTTTCTCAAAACCCTTTTATAACGTTGATTTGTCCTATACGCTCCGCCGCGTTATAAATCAATACTACCCTCAAAGATACTTAACCAGGGGAAAAAGCTCAGGAACCCTGACGGCACAATAACATTACCACGAGAAGCTTTTTCTCTTTCCCGCGCTCCCCGTTGGAACGCGATGTTCGACGCTTCGCGCCGATAAATCGGGCGTAAAGCGCCCTTGACAGCGGTAAAAGATAAACATATCTTATTTTATTAATATGACTCTACGTTTGATTACTATCGCAACCC
Organism: Candidatus Zixiibacteriota bacterium; assembly: GCA_016926795.1. Classification (GTDB taxonomy): domain Bacteria; phylum Zixibacteria; class MSB-5A5; order GN15; family FEB-12; genus JAFGNW01. The sequence goes on along the minus strand of JAFGNW010000048.1, from coordinate 3,198 downwards.
TGATTGTTTTTTTGAACAGTGCTATCGGCTGTACCAAAATGGCTATCCGCCCGACGGAGGAAATCGTTAAATATCCCAAGGAACGAATCCACGCGGTGGGGCTGCATTCAACCTTTCCTTTTAAAATCGATCTCAAGGAAGTGTCCGAGGTACGGTTTTCCGGAACGAAAAAAAACGGGATAAAAGATTCGACTGTTAATGCCGCCCCGGCCGAAATATTTGAAAAAGAAGCTTCCCTGTATGAAAAAATAAAAATCGAAGGGGTGATGTTAAACTCGGGCGAGGAGATAAACCTTCAGGATCGAAAGTCCCGTTATGAAGACTGGGCTGGAGTAATTACCGTTTTAGGCAGCGAAATAGTCTTCGCAGATTCCGGTGCGATTTTCGATACCGACGGTGAATCAATTCGCGGGCAAACGTTGAACGGCGACTCGGTCGCTGTCAAGGTTGATGACATCGCCTATATCCGCCGAAAGGTGACGGACTATACGCAATCTCTCTTCTTTGTCGGGGGACTTGTCCTTACCTTTATTGCCCTTTTTACCGGTGTCAACTCCCTGTCGTCATCATACGATGATTGAACGGGTGCCCGGCAGATGTTTACATCTGCCGTTGGCCGTTCATCTCGATCCCACGCTCCGCATTGGAACGTAATTTCTGATGCTCCGCGCCGTTTTATTGACCGCGGAACAATTTAAAGTTTTTTCCTTTTGACAAAGAGAACAAAGTTAAACCTGGATACCCGTTTTTACGGGGAGATATTCTCTGTTTTAAAAGTGGTTAATCCGTGAAAAAGCCCCTTTTAAGCGGCGTCTCGGCCATGCTCATCACGGTTTCGCAAGTGGTCACGCCCTCGACACCCCGAACCAGCTCCACCAGGGCGTCTTTGGTCTTCTGATTTTTCACCATCCCCTTGAGTGTGACCACCCCGCCCGAAGCCGTGATTTGTATCGGCAGGTCCCAGAGCTTTTCATCGGCCGCCAGCGCCGCCAGGACCTCCATTTTCAACTTACGGTTATCCAGAACGGCCTGTGACTCCGGGGTGGTTTCGAAATTACCACTTTCAAGAGCGTTTATAATCAGGTTACAGATGGTGTCCTCGGTCAGGTTATTGCGGTTGATGGAAAGGTCGTAGAGCGACGGGTCGTTCCAATTCTCCCCGTAAAACAACTTCACCCAGATTTTCCGGGTATCGTCGGCTTCGTTGAGGTAATCGACCGCTTTTTCCTCGGTCAAAGCCATCTCCTTTATAGCCGCCCGGACCCGCCTTTCGAACGGCGACTCGATGCGGATTTTGAGGACGTGTTTGATATTAGCCAGAAACAATTGACCGGCCAAACCGTGATAGACAATGTTGTCCTGTTGAACCGCCGCCAGCACGGCGCACTGTATATAAACAAGATTGCGTTTGTGTTCGTGTTTAAGTCTTTTCCAGAAGCCGGGAATCTCCCGCAGTTTTTTATTTATATCATCCTCGGGCAGGTTGTATTTAACGGCGCAGCTCTTCACGACATCGCCGGTTGTAAGACACTTGTAACCGATTTTCTCGGCCAGGCACTCGGCGATAGCCCTGCCACCCACCTGAGGCCCTCTTGAAATAGTTACTATCGCCATAAACTAACCCTCGCTTTTCTATTTTAGTTTTATAGATATCCCGTTTGAATACATTGGCTTTTTCTATCTTAACAAAATAACCGGACTCTGTCAATTTTAAAACCGGTTTAATTCGGTGGTTGTATTTCTGTGAGCCGGCAGACTGCCTGCCTTGTGATTATTTTATAAGCCGGCGGGTAATCTCGTCAGCCAGGTATATACCTTCATCGGAAAGTCTAACCGAATCGGAATCGGCCAACAGGTGTCCCGACTCTAGAAAGATTTTGTACTGGGTTTGATCGAGCTTCTTCTCCAGCGCCACCCCGAACCGGGCCGCGAACTGGTGCCGGTCGATTCCGCGCGCGGTCCGCAAACCCAACATGATAGCTTCCAGCATCCGGTCATCGAGCGAGGAACGGTCTTCGACAACGGGGCGTTTCCCCTTTTTCGTCAGCGATTCAATATACTCGCGCACATCGGCGACGTTGGACGACCGCCGGCCCCGGACGAACGAGTGCGCCGAGGGACCCAGGCCGATATAATCGCCGCCCTCCCAGTAACCCAGATTGTGTCGGCACTCGAAACCTTCGCGGGCGAACGAGGACACCTCGTAACGACGGTAACCGTGCTCAGCCAGCTGGGCGCAGCCACCTTTGTACAGCGCCAGGTTAAGCTCCTGGTCGGGCATTTTGAGCCGTCCCGAATGTACCCTGCGGGCCAGGTCGGTACCCGGCTCGACCGTCAACTGGTAAAAGGAAATATGCGGCGGTTCCAGGTCGATAAGCTGGTCGATATCGGCCGAGAGCATCCGGGCCGTCTGACCGGGCAGACCGAAAATCAAATCCACCCCGAAATTTTCGAAGCCGAGGACGTTGGTCAGGTAAATCGATTTATAGACCGAAAAGGGCTTGTGTTTGCGCTTGAGGACCTTCAGCAGCTTCTCGTTGAACGACTGCACCCCGAACACCGGCCGGTTGATGCCCAGGGCACGGTATGCCTCGAGCTTTTCCAGCGTCACGAATTCGGGATTGTTTTCGATGGAAAACTCCAAATCACCGGCGAAAGTGAAATGCTTTTTGAGAAGCTCGACCCAGTCGGTCAGACGTCTGATATTGCTCAGGGTAGGGGTGCCGCCGCCGATGAAGACAGTTGATATTTCGGGATCGATAACGGCCTGGTCGCGGGCGACCAGTTCGGTCTCGATTTTCAGGGCTTCGTAGAAATCTTTTTCCTGCTCGACGCTGTGCAGTTCTTTATAGAAATCACAGTAGGAGCAGCGGTTTTTACAAAAGGGAAAATGTACGTATAAACCAAAGGCCATTTTTTAAAGGGCGGTGCCCAGTCTTGACCAGCGGGTATGGGTCGGGAAATTGTAAAGCCCGTGAAAGCCCCACTGGAAGACATTGTGTATGTACGGAAAGCCCCAACCGGGTGCGTCGGGGTCCGGCTCCCATGACCAGTAGATGAAAACAGCTTTTCCCTTGATATTTTCGACCGGCACCGTGCCCCAGAAGCGGCTGTCGCGGCTGTCGTCACGGTTATCGCCCATGACGAAATACTCGCCCGGCGGCACCGTGAACGGCCCGAAATTATCCCGGAACGACA
>JAFGNW010000047.1 GCA_016926795.1 Candidatus Zixiibacteriota bacterium | reverse complement strand
TTCTTGTCCCATTCCGCTAATTTTTCACGTAGTTTTTTTAAAAACGATTTTTCAAACATAAATTCTTTCCCCGAATTATAACAGCCTTAATAATAATAAAACCGTCTGTTAAAAGCAAGCGGCTTGGCATTTTAGCTAAGCGATTTACAATAATTATTTTACGCGGGAAAAACCTTAAGTATTGTCTATAATTGCATAAAAACAGAAATAAAACAGGTAACAAGAGCGGTTTTTATCGGAAAATGTTAAGACGCTAATCGGCAGTAGATTACGGGGTGACTTTAGCGAACAGTTCCCTCGCCACCGTGTAAGGGTCACCCTTGCGCTCGTAAATATCGTTTATGATCTGTTCGAAATCGGCGAATTCACCCAGTTTTTCCAGAATCATGCCGGTCACCTGCTCCCGCAGGATATTTTTTATCTTCTTTTCCAGTTGTTCCTTGCGGTGTCTTTCGAACTTACCGCTCTCTTTCTGGAAACTGACGAAATTTTCGATTTTGGTCACCAGCTTGCCAGTGTTCTCATCCCTGATACCCACCGTTGGTATGACCGGGATTCGCCAGGAGTTTTCAATTTTCTTGCGGGTATCCAGGGCCTGGCGCAGTTCCATAACGATTCGGTCGGAACCGTCGCGGTCGGCCTTGTTGACACAGAAAATATCGGCGATTTCCATCAAGCCGGCTTTCATTGTCTGGACCGAGTCTCCCGATTCGGGCACCAGGACCACCACTACCACATCACAGGTATTGATTATATCCAGTTCAATTTGACCGACTCCGACCGTTTCGATGAGGGTGATATCGAAGCCGAACGAATCATAAACGACGGTGACGTTGTCGGTGGTAGCTGCCAGGCCGCCGAGGGCGCCGCGGGTGGCCATCGAGCGGAAATAAAAACTGCCGTCGGCCGGGAAACCATTCATCCGGACGCGGTCACCCAGCAGGGCGCCGCCGGTGAACGGTGAGGTCGGGTCGACGGCGATAACGCCGACCTTTTTTTGCTCGAAGAGGAAAGCCCGCGCCAGGCAGTTGACCAGAGTGGATTTGCCCGCTCCCGGCGGACCGGTCAGGCCAATCCGCAGGGAATGCCCGGCCCGACGATAAACCCGACCGAGCAGTTCCTGAAAATTTTCATACCGGTTTTCAACATAAGAAATTACTTTGGAGAGCGCCCGGACATCCCCTTCATAAAATCTGTCAAGAACCGTCATAACTTATTGATACCTCGGTGACATATCTCCCGCCGTCAGCTTGATATCCCGCAGCCGTATCTGTATCCGGGTATTGTTGTTGTAGGTGTTGTACTCGATCGTGTACACAATATCCACCATACAACCCTTATCGGAAATAATCGCCGCCATATCCCCGAAGCCGTACCCGATCACGTCGAACGTGGCGTTACCCTTGCGCACCCGCATCTTGAGATGATTGTTACCTACCGTGTAGGGTGTCCCGAGCACCTCGCAATTGCGGGTCAGAAAGAGCGGTCGCAGGTTCTGGGGACCGAAAGGCGAGAAGGATTCAATCGTCCGGATGAGGCTGTCGGTAATTTCGGAAAGCTCTATTTCCTGGTCGATAAACAACTTCGGAGTCACGTCCTCCTGCGACAAAATACGTTTCGAAACCTCCTTGAACTGTTCCCGGAAAGCCTCGATATTGTGTGATTCAATCGATAACCCGGCGGCGTATTTATGTCCGCCGTATTTGACCAGCAGACTCTCGCATTCTTTGAGCGCCTCACAGAGATGAAAACCGGGAATGGAGCGGGCCGAACCCTTGCCCACCCCACCGTTGAGCGAAATCATGACCGTCGGGAGGTGGTAGCGCTCGACCAGCCGACTGGCGACAATCCCAATCACACCCTGGTGCCAGCCTTCGGCGGCCAGAACAATGGCCCGATCGTTTTCCAGGTCGACCAGCTGATTCATCTGGTGGAGAGCTTCCTTAAGGGTCTGTTCGTCAATTTCCTTGCGGTGTTTGTTTTCGTCGTCAAGCTTGCGGGCAATCTTCGAGGCCATTCGTTCATCCTTGGTGGACAAAAGCCGAATCGCCTGGTGAGCATCCCCCAACCGGCCCAGGGCGTTGATACGCGGCGCCAGAATGAAAACCACCTGGCCGGTGCTGATATCCTTGCCCATCAAACCGGAGATAAAAGCCAGCGATTTAAGCCCGGGTTTGGTCGTCCGGGCAATCTGGCGGATACCGAACTTGGTCAGCACCCGGTTCTCCCCCACCAGGGGGACGATATCGGCCGAGGTCCCCAAAGCCACCAGGTCGAGGTGCTCTTCCAGTTCGCGCTCGTTCTGGTTCAGGTTGCGATAGAGAGCCTGGGCGAATTTAAAGGCCACGCCTACACCAGCCAGGTCGCCGCCGTAGTCACATAAATCCTGTTTGGGGTCGATTATGGCCACAGTTTCCGGCAGGGCGATGCCGGGTTCGTGATGGTCGGTGATGACAACATCGATACCCTGGGAAATGGCATATTTTACTTCCTCAACCGCGGTGATGCCGGTATCCACGGTGATAATCAGCGTTACGCCCTTATCCCTGGCCTCGTCAATACCCTTTGTCGAAAGACCGTATCCCTCGACCAGACGGTTGGGCAGATAAAAATCCACCTGCGCGCCGAGCTTGTTTAAGACCATGTATAAAAGCGAGGTAGCCGTGATACCGTCAACATCATAATCGCCATAGATCATGATTTTTTCATTATTGAAAAGCGCCTTCGTTACGCGATCGATACCTTCCTTCATACCGCACATTTCAAAAGGGTCCCTTAAATCGGTCAGCGCCGGATTGAGAAAGCGTTCGACCTTTTCGGGGGTATCCATATGGCGGTTGATGAGAATTTTTATGATTTTCTCGGGCAGGTTGGCTTCGGAAGACAGCTTTTGAACCAATGCCGGGTCGGGTTCTGAGGCTAAAACCCACTCCAGGAGTTTCGGCCTGTGAGCCCAAGACATAATAGCCTCCATGAATTAGAAGCTATTGAAAGCAGAATTATAAGCCGAGTTCTGTGCATCGCCGAAGGCGACCAACAGTCATTTATCTCGACCGGTGATTACCCACCGGCTCCAGCGGTCCACCCGGGAATAATAACGGGACGAATCAGCCCCTCTTCCCCTATTTGACCTTGCTCCAGGCGGGGTTTACCCGCTGACGGCATTACTGTCGCCAGCCGTGGTCTCTTACACCACGATTTCACCCTTACCCGCCAAAGCGGGCGGTATAGTTTCTGTGGCACTGTCCGTCGGATCACTCCGCCCCGGTGTTACCGGGCGCCTCGATTCTGGGGAGCTCGGACTTTCCTCACTTTAAATATTCATTTAAAGCGCGACTGTTCCTCCTGCTTTCATTAGCCTACGTTAACATATATAAACAACAACAACTTTTCTAATCCACAAAGACCGGACCGAACCTACATCCGCCAGTAATTGGGTGCCTCCTTACTGATAGGCACCGAATGGGGGTGTGATTCAATCACCCCGGCAGATGTTATACGCACCATCTGCGTATTATTCCTAAGTTCTTTCAGGTCAGCCGCTCCGGTTAAACCCATACCGGCCCGCAAACCGCCAACCAACTGATAAACCAGGTCTTCAAGTTTACCCTTGTAAGGCACCCGGCCTTCGATACCTTCCGGTACGAGCTTGGAGGCTTCCTCCTGGTGTTCCTGAAAATAGCGGTCACTGCTGCCCTTTTTCATGGCGCTCACCGAGCCCATACCGCGATAAACCTTGAAGGAACGGCCTTCGAATATCATAACCTCACCGGGGGATTCCTCTACTCCCGCGAACAGCGAGCCGACCATGACGGCCCGCGCCCCGCAGGCCAGGGCTTTGGTTATATCCCCGGAGTACCGGATACCGCCGTCGGCAATAACCGGGGTATTGGTTTTATCGGCAATTTCGATAACATTTAAAACCGCCGTAACCTGGGGCATCCCGGCCCCGGTCACAACCCGGGTGGTACAGATGGAGCCGGGTCCGACCCCAACTTTTACGCTGTCCGCCCCGGCTTCAATTAAAGCTTTGGCTCCCTCGCCGGTTACCACGTTACCGGCCATTACCGGTATTTCCGGATATTTATTCTTGACCCTCTCCACTCCTTTCAAAACCCCGGCACTGTGGCCGTGAGAGCTGTCCAGAACCAGCAGGTCGACACCGGTGGCGACCAATTTCTCGGTTCTTTCGTCAAGATCCGGTCCCACCCCAATAGCCGCCGCCACCCGCAGCCGGCCGCCCTCGTCCTTGCAGGCACTGGGGTATTGAATTTTTTTGGCGATATCCTTAACAGTAATCATCCCCTTGAGCATGTAATTTTCATCGACAATCAGGAGCTTTTCAATCCGGTGCTGATGCAGAATATCCTTGGCAACATCGAGGTCGGTACCCTCGGGTACCGTCACCAGGTTATCTTTGGTCATGACCTCGGAAATCTTCTGGTTATAATCTCTATGGAAGCGCAAATCGCGGTTGGTTAAAATGCCTACCAGGCGGCCTTTTTCGGTGATGGGGATGCCCGATATGGAAAAGCGCTTCATTACCTCCAGGGCATCACCGATAGTTTGACTGGCCGGCAGAGTAATCGGGTTGACGATCATGCCCGACTCGGACCTTTTGACCTTGTCCACCTCACCGGCCTGCTCGTCGGGGGACATATTTTTATGTATCACCCCGATACCACCCTGGCGGGCCAGGGCAATCGCCAGAGAGGACTCCGTAACCGTATCCATCGCGGCCGCCAGAAGGGGAACGTTCAGTTCGATATTCGGGGCGATGGTGGTCGAAACATCGACGTCCCTGGGCATGACTCTCGAGAAAGCCGGCACCAGCAGGACATCATCAAAAGTCAGCGCATAATCATTCAAAATTTTTGCCATTTAAAATCACCCGAGTAAATGACTTATAAAACGGTGTCAAAATTCAATTTGACACATCTTCGTCCCAGTAAATTATAGCGCCGCAGCTGTCACAGGTGTAGATTTTATCGGCCCGCTTGACTTCCTGAACCTTGTGCGGCGTCAGAGCCTTGAAACAGGCACCGCAGGCGCGTTTCTTCACCACTACGACTGCCTGCCCACCCTTTCCACGGCGAACCCGTTCGTAAACCGACATGATCGGTTTGGAAATATTGATTACTACACTCTGCCGTTCTTTTTCCTTGCTCGACATGGTGTCCCCGATGGAATCCACTTTTTCCTGAAGTATAGATAACTGCTTGGTATTATTATCCAGGATTTCGACCGATTTTGCTTCCAGTTCCTTTACTTCCTTTTCGAGATTCCCGACTTTTTCAATCGTTTCGAGGAGTTCCGTTTCTTTCTGCGAGATTGTTTCCTTGATGGAATCGATCTCCGCCACCAGCGCATCGTACTCTTTGTTGGTTTTAATGGACATCATCTGCTGTTGATACTTTTGAAGCTCGGCTTCCTTGACGCCTATATCCGTCTCCAGTTCATTCTGCTTGACCCTGGTTTCATCCAGAAGATTTTTCGTTTCTTCCAGCTTCTTACCAGATTCTTCCATCTCACGGTTCAAATTTTCCATCATATCGGGGAGATATTCTTTGGAGCGTTCAAGTTCGCCGATGTCATAGTCAATAACCTGAAGCTTCAATAGCAATTCGAGATCGGACGCCATTAATCCTCCTTATCGAAATATGCAAACATATAAAAACAAAAAAACGCATTCCCTTTTATATCAAGGAATGCGTTTTAAACCTTTTTTTCATTATGCCGGTATTTTTTCGACCTTTGTCGAAAACGGCACCCAAACAAAGTATTTTATATTTCAAATACACCATTCTATTACATGGGCAATACTGGACTCGAACCAGTGACCTCTCGGATGTGAACCGAACGCTCTAACCAGCTGAGCTAATTGCCCGTCATTTACATTCTCAAATGGGCCCTGTAGGACTCGAACCTACGACCCGCTGATTATGAGTCAGCTGCTCTAACCAACTGAGCTAAGGGCCCAAATTAGTTAAGACAAAAATAATAATAATATAAATTTCATACGTCAAGCTATTATTCACTTTCTCCTTAATCGACGCAATATTTATGTCTTAACTCTTTATTAGTCCTCAAGGGTTGAATTAAGTCGCTGGACAACAATATATTACCTGTCGAAAATATTCATTTTTGTCTATCTTTGAATTTCGGTTACTTTTCGCCAAAAACCTTTTTGTATAAGATAAAATTTAAAAAAACAACTTTTTGTTCCCTGACACCCGGTTAGGCCTTATTTCTTCTTCGCCGGGTCGCTAATTTCTTCCTTGATATTAGCCAGTTTTCTGGCGATTTCGACTTTTTCCTCGAGGTTAGCCATCCCCCGGATAACCAGCTTGGCGCCGTCGGGCGAACCGCCGCCGTGCATACACCCCGGTACACCGCAACCGATAGTAGCCCATTCCACCAGACGCGCAGCCTTGGCCCGTGATTCCGCCGAGTAGACGGCTTTCATATATTTCTTAATCAGATGACCGTATTTTTTCGATTCAAAATCCTTGTACGAGGGCATACAACCCGTTTCGGCAATACCACCGGCAATGTCCTGAGCCAGATTCGAGGTCCGGTACGGCAGGGTGGCTACGTGAACCTTGTTGACGTTAGCCAGCAAGGGATTACACTGCCAGGCGCCGGACTCATGCTGTTTTCCCCTGGCCGCCGCGGCGATGCCCATACCGTAAGTGGTTTCGTTGTTAATATGCATTTCAACCAATTTCTCGTTGAAAACTTTCGAAGACAGGCCGTTGGTTCGGGCGGTTAAAATGGCCGCGCCGATTTTGACATCCCCCTGACCCGCTACACAGGCGCCGATGGCCGCCCGGTAGGGACCGATAAAATTCAATACCGCCGTCAGCGAGTATTTGCTTTCACCGCACATGAACACCCGCTTATTGGGAATGAAAACATCCTCGAAGAGCAGGAACGCCTGCGTGATACCGCCCTCGGTGACCGGATTGTCAAAACCGTCCTCCTCATCGCGGGTGTCACTGGGATGCCGAGTTTCGACGATCGTCAATCCCTCGATATCCCGCGGAATAACGAACGAGACGGCGCAGTCGGCGTCTTCTTCGCGATATCCGGAACCGGGCAGAATAAAAATTTCATTGGCAGCCGCCACCCCGCAAATCATGATCTTGGCCCCACGGACGACAATCCCGTCCTCGCGCTTTTCCACCAGGTGTAAAAAGACATCTTTGTCTTCCTGAAGGTGCGGGGGTTTGGTGCGATCCCCTTTGGGGTCCGTCAACGCCCCGGCCAGGGTGATATCCCGCACCTGGGCGTCCTTCAGCCAGGCCAGAAACCGCTGGTGATAATCGGTGCCCATATCGCGGTCCATCTCATAGGTCGTGATGAACATAGCGTTGAGCGCCGTCCAGCCCGCGCAATGACCACCGGTGCAGGTCCCGGTCAACTGGAACATCAACCGCTTCATGTCCGAATTGGCGTACATATCCTCCGCGGAACGGATAATCGACAAATAACGGCTGATAGGTTCGCCGGTCAGGTGCGATTTGGTCGTAATCATCGGGCCGAATTTCTCATCATTGTAATGTTTGTAAGTCGCCCCGTGTCCCTCGATTGTCCGCCGCGTCGCCGGGTGGGTCGTAACATCCTCTATAAGTTCATCGAACTTATAGATATTGCTTTTCATTTTTCTGAGAGATTCGAGGTACTCCTCGTATGTTCTGAGAGCCATTTTTCACTCCTTGATCGGGTTTAATTTTTCATTGAAAACAATATAAATACATGCGAAAAAAATTACAACCGCCCGGAACTAACTTTTTTAATTTATTTTTTACGATAGACAAGTAAATTGACCGCTGAAGGCCATTATACGGGAAGGGATAATAATCAGGAAAGACGCTTGAGGATTATCATCGTCAGGTCATCGAAAATATGGTCTCTGGCCGCGAAGTTCTTCACTTCGCTGAAAATAATTTCCTGTATTTGTTGAGCTGTCTCGTTTTTGTGTTTTTTTATCAGCTCCACCAGACGGTTCAGCCCGAACTGCTCCCCCTTTTCGTCGAACACCTCGGTCACCCCGTCGGTATACAGGACGATTATTTCCCCGGGGTTGAGCATGATCGCGCGGCTGTCGTACTTACTGTCGGGGGAAAGCCCCAGCACCGGGCCGCCCTCACGGAAATAATCGATTTCACCGTTCTTTTTCAGAAGAATCGGCAGGTCATGACCGCAGTTGGCGAAAGTCAGGATATGGTTACGGGAATCGAGCACACCGTAAACGGCGGTGACGAAATTCCCCGCCTCGAGTGATTCGCACAAAAGGGTATTCACCTTTTCACAGATGGTACGGATGGAATAATTGTTGCGTATTTCGGCAATCAGCGAGGCCCGGAACGAAGCCATAATCAGCGCCGCCGGTATCCCCTTGCCGGAAACGTCACCGATGACAATGCCGGTCTGGTCGTCGACAATCGTGATGAAATCGTAATAATCGCCGCCGACCTGGAGGGAGGAAACGTTGGTGCCGCAGATATCATAGCCGGGCAGAACCGGGTCGGTTTTGGGAAGGAAACTGCGCTGGATAATACGGGCGACATTGAGCTGTTCCTCGAGTTTTTTGCCGGCGAGAAGGCTTTCGTGCAAAAAAGTGCGCTCCAGCGAGACCGCCGCCTGCGAGGCAAAGGCCGATATCAGCGAAATCGAATACTGGTCATAGGCGTTCAACTTCTCGGATTCGAGATTTATCACTCCTACCAGACGGTCATCAATCATGATGGGCACCACTATTTCGCTTTTGGTGTCGGGATTGGCGTTGACATAACGCGAGTCCACGGCGACATCGGATACAATCACCGGCTCGTTGGTGTTGGCGACATAGCCGACCAGCCCCTGGCCGATTTTAAGCTGTACCTTGTCGTCAAATTGCGGGTCATAGCCCACCGTGTAAATGGATTTGATTTCGCTGGCTTCCGGCTCGACCAGAAAAATACCCCCGACATCGTATTCAACTACTTTCTTGAGGGTAGTCATGATTTCGCTCAACAGTTCGTCCAGCGTCAGGGAACTGGAAAGCTTCTTACCGATTTCATAGAGCAGGTCCTTTTCGAGGGCCTCCCGCTTGACATCGCGATACAACCGGGCGTTGTCGATCGCCACTGCCATCTGGTTGTTGAGACCGGTGAGAATATCAAGGTCAATCTCGGTGAACTCCCCCTCGCGCTTGTTGATGGCTTCCACGACGCCGATCATCTGCCCTTTGCCGATTAGCGGCACCGTTAACAATGACCGAATCTGAAGGTTAGTGAATTTTTCCATCTCCCGGTCCACCCGGGGGTCGCTGGAGATATCGTTCAAAATAACCGGCTGTTTGAATTTTGCCGCCCAGCCGGCCACGCCCTGTCCCAAGTCGCGGAAAAACACCTTCATTTTGCAGTCGTTATTACAGCACATGAAGCGGATTTTGACGTCCTCGCGGTTGTGGTCGATACGGAACACCAGGGCCGCCTCGGCGTCCACCGCCCCTATGACCAGGCGAAGGATCCGCTCGTTAAGCTCCTCGTAGTCGAAGGTCGAGTTAATGACCCGGGCGGCCTCGAGAAGCAGCTTCTCGATTTTTGTATGTCGGTTATTTTCAGTCATATCAGACCCCAAAGTATATGAAAACTTTTATTTGTCAATGAGTTAATTGTCGGGATTGTGTCAGACAAAATTTAGATTTTTATTAGGGCCTGATTAGATTTTTAGTCTTTTTCGCCTCCCTTTTCCGCTGGTTCGGTACGCTTTTTGTGACCGCCTTCGCCTTGACTTATTGTTAGTGCAAGGCGTACGTCCCCGTGCGCCAGGGGAAGCATAAAGGTTGGTGCCCAAAGACGTACACCAACCACAAAATACCGTCATCCTGAGCGGAGTCGAAGGATGAGCGGAATAGATGGATGAGATAGCCACGTCGTCCGCCTTCGGCGGACTCCTCGCTACGACGTTTACCGGGGGCGGCGGACATCCTCGAGCAGTGAGCGGCAGATGTCCTCATCTGCCTCATCAAACTCGTTCCAGCGGTCTCCGCGGGAACGTCTCTGAAGGCGCTCCACGCCGATTTGATTAACGCCGAGCGACCGGTCGGCCTTCCGATGCGGAGCAGGGGAACGAGTAAAATCCACTTGATAAATTTCTAAGAATTTCTTATATAATATTTACAAGTTTTCCAAAACTAAAAATAATCAGGGGAGTGTCTATGAAACGACCAATTTTGCCGTTTTTGTGTCTGATAACGGTCTTGATTATCGGTTTTATATCCTGTTCCGACTCATCTTCACCCTCAAGCAGCAACAAACCGAAACCGACCGTCTATGAACTGCTCGCTACCGACGAAGGGGATATCACTATCGCGATCAAGGCCGGTCAGATAATCGAAATCACCACCACCGACTCGGTCAATTCCAACCCGGACGGTCTGGTAGTGGACTGTGATTTATGGACTGACGCCGACGGAATCCCGGATTGCCAATATGTCACCAGCGAACCGAATTGCCGCAACCTGCCGTTCATGGCCCTGATAGGCACCCTGGACAGCGACTATTTTCTGGTCGGTACGTCTTATTGCGACACTTTTACGACCGACGATACGCTCACGCTGTGCATTAACGACTGGGTCTTTTACGACAACGACGGTAAATTCACGATATCGGTCTTAAAAAAATAGCCTGACGATTTAGAAAGATAACCGTCATCCTGCTTTAACATCGTCATCTTAACTAAGTGCCTGGCGTACGTCCCCGTGCGCCAGGTTTTATTGTTGGTGCCCAAGGACGTACACCAACCACAAATATCGAAGATTTATTGGTAGATAAATCAAATAATAGGCAGAACCACTAAAGGGTTCTGCCCTACGAGGACTAATTATATTGGGGCAGGCGAGGGCGCCTGCCGCCCACGGAATTCGATGGGGCTTCGCCCCGCACCTCAAATAGTCAAATAGACAAATAGTCAATTAATCCCGGACACAACGAATAGAAAAACCGTAAGGCTTACCGGCGATGGAACGGAAGACCTCCGAATAGTGGAACCACAGGTTTCGGTACCACGCGTTGAAACTATCGTACTCCGTCGAAGACCAAAAGATGGCGTACAAACGCATACCGCCGAAGCCACCTTCGCTGTAGCGGTCGCCGCCAGGCAAACCAGAAAAACCACTTTCATTGGTGGCACCAGTATTAGGGCTGGCCCAATGTGTTGTGTCCGTTTCCTTTAGCTTGCCGCCTTCATCAGTACCGCGCCAGTCTGTATCATCAGCTTCAGCCTGGCTCATGCCAAGAAACATTTCCAACTGTTTCCACTCGTCATCAGTTGGTACATGCCAACCCTCGGGCGCTATGTTCCGGCTGTCATCGACAGCGAACCAGTTATACAACCTGCCATACGTAGCAACGTTATTCACGTCGTTGTTGTACTCGCAGTAGGCTCCGCTGGTAAGACCTGACCAGGTGCTGCTGTTGGTCACATGGTCGATCGGGTCACCATTACGATAATGGGTCACCTTCAGGTTCTCTGCCATCCATTCTTGGTCACCGATAATGACAGTTTGATACACGTTACCATCAATGTCAGTAACTGTACCAGATCCTTCTTCAACATAGGTGCCACTAAATGTAATCGTCTGATCCGCAGTCAGGGTCTGGGTCGAATTCGAGGGCGTTGTCCAGCCGCTTACCGCTCCCCACGTTATGGTGTAATCTCCGGGATCCAGCTCATTCAGTGTCAGGTCACCGTTACCGCTGGAGCTGTAACTGCAGGGACCGGCTAAAGACCAGGGAGCATTTATACTGTTGGGTTCAGGATCAATAACTATAGTGCCGGAGCCACCGAGAGGATAAACCCATTCGCCGATGAGGTGAGTATATAGCTGCCATTCTTTGTTGTAATCCAGCCCCAGAATGTCACACTCTATCCCGACTACCGCATACAGAATCGCTTCCAAATCGAAAGTCAGGTCCAAATCGCAGGGGTCGGCGCTCAGCACCGACTGGAAGTGAAAACCGGCTTTAGCGGCCATGTAAGGTCCGGCAACACCGTATAAAAGACATGAGGCGTTCAATGACACTCCCGGTTCAAAATTAAACTCTACTGTGAGCTGTGGTTCGGTATATGTAAAATCCTTTGAACTTTCGCTGATATTATAGAACTCGTCGTTTTCCCAGCCAAAACCATAACGCAGTTGCTGGGTATATTCAATACCGGTCACGAAAGTAACAGTTAAATCACCATGGATATGCGCTTCTACTGTCAGGGTTGGTACCAGCCACACGACCCCTCCGACCGGGATCGCTCCCAGATGAAACTCGGCCAGGTCGAACTCCATCGCTTCATCGAAAGACCACTGCAGGTTGGCGGTCAGAGTTAAATTCGTGTTGTCCTCGGTCTCTATCCCGGTCTCAAACTTCTGAAGAGTAAACCAGGAGATTTCTATTTCCGCAAACAAGGCCGCCGAAAAATCATACTGACCATCCAGCCTGATCTGGTCGTCGGTGGTCTCGGTATTGCCGTCCTGATCGTACAGGACAACGCCCAGTTCGACCGAAAACGTCTCGTCGTCCTTATTGGGCAGATACCGCACCCCATCATAAAGATTATATGACACAACATCCGAAGGCCGGAGAACGTTGGTTTCCTTGATGGACATCATCTCGAACGCTTCGGCCATAGTAGTCGGTTCCGTCTCCAGAACGACTGTGCCGCTCGCGGAGGTTTTCGAAACAACTTTCCTCAGAAACCCGTTGGGAGCGTCGATATCGTCCTGACCGATAATAATATCACCAACCGATATGTTCTGGGCGTATTCCGAGGTTTCATCTAAAGTTACGGTGCCGTCGGTTTCGTAGCTCTTAATAACGGTCGTGTCCGCCTCCGGAATAATTGTTGTCGTAGTCGGGGTTGTATAATCCGGGCAATCGAGCGGTCCATGTGATAGATAAAGAAAGTCAATCAAGCGGGTGATATCGGATATATCCGGTTCCCCGCCCGAATTGTTAACATCGGCTAACAAAGGATCGCACAATGGATCGTGCGACAGGTAAAGATAGTCAATTAGCCGGGTAATATCGGAAATATCCGGCTCTCCCCCGCTGCAGTCGATATCGCCGCACTCGTAAGCAAATATTGATGCCTGTGAGATTAACAGATAGATAATTACTGTCATGACAGACAGCAAACTTACACTTGACCTTTTGAACATGAAAGACCTCCCGCCCTATTTTAACAGGGTACTTATTAAAATAATGTATTGATTTGTTTCATTTAGAGAAAATTACAAAAATTGTAAAAGTTGACAAAAAAACCAAAAACAGCTCAAGGAAAAAAACCATAACTTTGTTCATTATTTCATTTCCCGGCAACAAGTATTATATATCGTATATATAGCTTGAAATTATCCCATAGTCAAGCTATATTTTATCTACTCTCCTTGGATAATTCAATCTCATCATTTAGTGCCTGGCGTACGTCCCCGTTCGCCAGGTTTTATTGTTGGTGCTTAAGGACGTACACCAACCACAAATATCGAAGATTTATTGGTAAATAAATCAAATAATAGGCAGAACCGCTAAAGGGTTCTGCCCTACGAGGACTAATTATATTGGGGCAGGCGAGGGCGCCTGCCGCCCACGGAAGGGAAAAAACCATAACTTGGTTCATGATTTCATCTCCCGGCAACAAGTATTATATATCGTATATATAGCTTGAAATTATCCCATCGTCAAGCTGTATTTTATCTACCCTCCTTGGACAGTTCAATCTCATCATTAGTTGTCTGGGGGTTATAATGCCTAAACCAATTTGATGTGATTTGCCCACTATAAAAGATAAATTCTGAGCGGCTCCCTCGCCTATTTCTAGTACTGTCATAAGGTAATCCCTTGTGATTTTTCTGGGGACAGTTTGAGTTGCCTTTTTCCTCAAATCCCACCAATTTTTTGATGGTACTCTCGGAAAAATATTTTTCTCATCTTTTTGTTTTGTAGCCATTTTTTCTCCTGCATATTAATAATTATATGTTAAATTACTACTTAAGAAGATTCCTTTAATTAAATACACGTACGTATTTGCTCACTTTACATATAAAATATTATGCCTATAATCTTATATCATATAATTTATAAAACCCGCCTGGGGATGGCGGGTTTTAGGATTGGTGAAAGGGGTAATATATATTAAAGCCACAGGTGGCCGTATTAGAGCCGTAAGCATAAATGTCGAAAGTGCAAGACTTTCGACCTGCAGTTGCTGTGTCGAAAGTCTTCGACATTTCGACCTACAATTAACTTTCGACCTACAGTCGCTTCAAGGTGTTGGTGTACGAGGAGGTACACCAGACACAAAATATTGGGGCAGGCGAGGGCGCCTGCCGCCCACGGAAATACCGTTTATTTATTATGTGTCGGGTTTTTCATTCGCTCCGCTTCATTCGGAACCCGACCTACTTTTCTAGAGCCAGAGGTGGCGGTCGAGCGTTCTATAGTGTATCGCCTCGGCGACATGGTTCATCAGAATATCCGGCGCTTGCTCCAGATCAGCTATAGTGCGCGCCACTTTCAAAATGCGGTCGTACGCCCTGGCCGACAGCCCCTGTTTGTTTATCGCCAGCGCCAGAAGCGCCTGGGTTTTGGTGTCGATTTTACAGAAGCGGTCGATGTCCTTCGAGTCCATGTGGGCGTTGCAGAAAATGTGTTCCTCGTCACAGAACCGCATTTGCTGGATATTGCGGGCGTCATTGACCCGTTTGCGGACGATATCCGAGCGTTCCCCGCGCGTCTGAGCGGAAAGGTCCTTGAACTTGACCGAGGGGACGGTTATATGAATATCGATGCGGTCCATCAGCGGCCCGGAGATGCGCGACATGTAGCGCTGAATCTCCGAGGAGGTGCAATGGCACTCATGGTTGGGGTCGCCGTAATAGCCGCAGGGGCAGGGGTTCATGGCCGCCACGAGCATGAACCCGGCCGGATAAGTGATAGCGGTGACGGCGCGGGAGATGGTAACCTGGTTGTCCTCCATGGGCTGACGGAGCATCTCGAGAATGTCTTTTTTGAACTCCGGAAGTTCGTCGAGAAACAGGACACCATGATGCGCCAGCGAAACCTCGCCCGGCTTGGGGACGGTGCCCCCGCCGATTAAACCGGCATAAGAAATAGAGTGATGAGGTGAACGGAAAGGACGGGTTGCCACCAGTGCGGAACCCTCGTGCAGGCGCCCGGCCACCGAATGGATTTTGGTGGTTTCCAGCGCCTCGGCTACGGTCATGTCCGGCAGAATTGTCGGCATGCGCCGGGCCAGCATGGTCTTTCCCGACCCGGGCGGGCCGATCATAATGATATTATGACCTCCCGCCGCGGCAACTTCCAGAGCTCGCTTGGCTGATTCCTGACCCTTGACATCGGCGAAATCAACCGAATATTTTTTGGCTTCGTTGAATACCGAGCCGATATCGACATGAAAACGTTTAATCGAGGATTCGTCCTCCAGAAAATGGACGGTGTCCTTGAGAGATTTAACCGGAAAGACGGGGACGGAGTCGGCCATAGCGGCTTCGCGGGCGTTTTCCTCGGGCACGATAATACCCTTGACACCGTTCCCCTTGCGGCAGTTGAGCGCCATCGGCAATACCCCCGGCACCGGCCGCAGGGTGCCGTCGAGCGAAAGTTCGCCCAAAAGGACATAATCGTCGAAACGGTCCTTGAGAATCTGCCCGGTGGCGGCGAGGATACCGACCGCGATGGGCAGGTCGAAGGCCGAGCCTTCCTTCTTGATATCCGCCGGGGCGAGGTTAATCGTCACCCGCTTGGCCGGAAAAACAAAATCGGAATTCTTAATCGCGGAGGTCACCCGTTCCTTGGATTCCCTAACCGCTCCTTCCGGCAGCCCGACCGTGATAAAGGCGGGCAGTTGCTGCTGGATGTCAGCTTCCACCTCGACCAGGTAGGCGTCCACGCCGAGCGTGGCCGAGGAGGTTATCTTAGACAGCATAAACCATACTTCCCTGTTATATTGTTATGAACCCTGCCGTCTTGAGAACCGGGACTTTGTACGGCCCCGCAAGTTCGGCACGTTTTAAAAACCATACCAGTTAACTTGCGAGGCTCTGCTGTCCCCATTACAATATCGCTACAACCACTGACAGGAGGCGTCAGTGTAAATAATAAAAATTCCACATTTTTTTAAATTTGTGAGTAATTATGCTGTTTTGAAATGCGGCTGAAGTTGATTATGTACTGAAAATAAGCCTTTTTTTGGCCCGTCGGGTTATTTTTTTTTAACTTCCCCCCTTACTAAAAAAACATAAGCAATGACATCAACTGCCATCATATTTTCTATGATTTTATCGAAAAACAGTCAGATTAAAATTTACGGACAAAAAAAACCGGCCCGTCGGGCCGGTTTTTTAAAATACTATAACCGCGGTTTTATTCGGCTTTGAGAAGTTTGATGGTTTTGAGGATGTCGTTTTGAGAATCGTACTGAGTCATTTTTACAGTATCGGCAGACTGGTCAAGCTGGAAAAATCCGGTTGGGTTCTGGTCTTCATTACAGGTTTTTACGGTTGACCTGCCGTTTGTTTGATTCAGACGGACACCGTTTACCAGTTCATAGGTACCGTCGAAGTCGCAAAACATCGAATCTTCCGACCGCTTCTGGTAACTGTTCTGACTGAAACGCCAGGTGATAACTTCTTCAAGGGGCACCTGGGTTCCCACTTTAACGATATAGACACCGGTATAATCTCCGGTCAGACTGGGCGGCGGTTCGACAAAGACGTCATCAGCACATCCGATAAAAAAGGCGAGCACACCGAGAGCAATAATTAAGCTCGCGATTTTTTTCATATTCATTATCTCCTTATACCTTCGTTCTAACAAATTATTATAAATATAAACTCCCTGTCCCGGTCGCACAACAGAAAAAAATAATTTTTTTGCTATTATTTTACTCAATATAAAGACCGTCGGGCGGGCTGTTTTGTGAATAAATATTTTGCGCTATCTTGGTGTCGGTGGGGAAATTATAAGCCCCCGGTACAGGTACGGACGCCCGGCTCGCGGCTTTTTTCAGGCAAAAGGCAGAGTGATTTTACGCGACTCTCCTTTTTCCCGCAACCGGTTGTCACCGCGTAACCTGCTGCCCCGTAAAAGATTCCGTCCGACTCATAATCAGCACCAAATCTAGCGCGTTTTCCTTTGACAGATTAGTCCTCATTTACTAAATTAAATCAGAGTTTACCAAAAGCCGGTCGATCGGGGGTCCCCCCCTCTATCCCCAATTGACAGCTTTGGTAAACTTTTTTTTCGGGTGCTCTTAGACGGGAACGAGCAAAAAAAAAGCTGCCCCGAATGGGGCAACCTTTACTTTTCATCAAGCATCGAAAATTAAGACTATCAGGCCGGTCGGGCTTATTGATAGGTTTTAAAGCTGTAAATTTTCCATTTATCGTTTACTTTTCGCAACCCGAACTTGGTCAGGTAAGCTATCCCCTTCACCTTATCGTTAAAAGTGACTTCGACGGTGGCATGGTCGCCCTGGATCTCGACATCGTTGATAATCCTCTGGTAGGAGAACCACAATTTTTTGGTCAGGCCTTCATTGGTCAAATCATCCAGAATTTCTTTCGGATTGGTAAATACCCGGGGTGAGTCGGTCTGGACGGCATAATCCTCGTCAATATTTTTCATGAGTTCGGGCAGGTCGAGATAATGGGCCAAGGCGGCCTGGTCGTTTTTCTCCATGGCTCCGAAAAACGAGATAACCAGTTTTTTGGGGTCGGACCCCGGCGAACCGGAACATCCCCAGACAAAAAGGAAACCCGTTAACAACGCTATGAGGACAGGGTTCTTATAGCGGGTTTTAGTCATAATTTAAAAACCCCCGGTTAAAGTTATACGGTGACTTTCGCCCAGTTCCGCACCGGGTGAAAAAGCATATGACAAATGTAATTCTTTATGGTCAAAACCGACGCCGAAAGACATACCGGCCCATTTATCATCGGAGTCGGCGGTCCGGTAGTTCGAGCCGAAGCTGTTCCAGCCCATCCTTATATAGAAGGGTTTGAAATCCAGGTATTCGCCCCCGATCGCATAAATAGGATTGTTGTCGATGGGGATAATCAAATCGCCGGTGAACATGACCGGTATTTCTTTGGGTTTGACGGCAAGACCGCCGCGAACGGTAAGGGGCAGGTCGTTTTTTTCTTCGCCCAGAGCCGAGAACTGGAAGCCGAGGTTCTGGATAGCGACTCCGGCCTGATAGCGGCCGCGGTCGCTGGTATATTTGCCGCCCAGGTCCAGAGCCGCACCGGTGGCGGAATAACTTTCCAGTTTTTCATAGATGAATTTGCCCGAGACGCCGAACATGAACTGGTCGTTATATTTCACGGCGAAAGTAGCGGCCATCAGTAAATCCCCGCCGCCGAAGGTACCGTTCGGGTCAACGTTGCCCAGCTCGTCGGTTTTGATAAAATCACCGTAATTGAGGTAATTGATATAACCGGCGATAAATTGTCTTTCACTGAGCTGTTGAATATAACCGACAAAACCGGACTGCAAATCGACGAAATAATTATGATAGCCGGCGATAAAGCGCCGTCCCTCGAGAGAAGCGATTCCGGAGGGATTATAGTAAAGCGCCGATTCATCGTCGGCCAGACCGGTAAAAGCTCCGCCCATACCGACCGCCCGGGCGCCGACGTTTATTTTCAAGAAGGAAAAAGAGCTGGTGCCGACCCGGGTATTGATATCCTTGGCCGCGGCCGAAGTGACCAAAATGCAAAGTATCAGGGCCAACGCCGTTAACAAGTATGAGATTTTTGATGTCTTCATATTCAACCTCTGTCTGAACCAATCCGGGTGGTCTTTTAATTTAAAGCCTGTCTCTTATATTTAATACAATTAAACGATAATTACCATGATTTTGTGGTTTTGTTAATAATCGCCTCCACCAGTCTCTGTCCGGCTCGCTGCTGACCGTCCTCTTCGGTTTCCTCGTTGGCGTTATAAATACCTTCCTGAGTCAGCCTCTGTCTCCACTTTTCGGAATCGTCCCTGGGATTCTTCAGTACAATTTCAAAATCCATTAAAACCTTATATTCCTCGACCTGGTCGTTTTCGTCGAATTTATGCGGCACTCTTTCGTACCGGGTCAGCGTACCCACCAGATAGGCGTCGGCGTTGTCGGTCGGGACAATTCTCATCGTGCCGTCGGCGATAAAGGCGTCGATAACAATTTCGGTAATCCGGTCGGCCAGGCCGAATTCGCCGGTTTTATTTTCGAAGGGTTCGATGGCGATATTCTGTATATCCGACTTGCCCTTAGGATTAAAAGTATATACGCCGCAACCGGCGCAAGTTATGGTAAGGAACAAAATTAAGATAACCGGAGTTTGTTTCATCATCTTTTATAACCTGCGGAACTCTAAAGGTTCCGACCGTTTAATCCTTCCAAACCAGCTTGCCTTTTTTAACGACCTTTCGGGCCAGATTCACCCCGTAATGGTAAGACAGCTCGCGGTAATCAGCCATGTCCCAGAGCACCAGGTCGGCCTGGCCACCGGGGATCAACTGACCTATTTTACCGGTTCGGTCCACTGCAAAGGCGGCGTTGAC
>JAFGNW010000005.1 GCA_016926795.1 Candidatus Zixiibacteriota bacterium | reverse complement strand
GAATTCACCCTGAGTTTTTCGTCCTGGGCTTACAAGGTACTGGTAAACGTTTATTTGAACTACTATAAGAAAAAACAATCAAATAAAGGAAAACAGGTGGCGCTGCCCGATTATGACAACGTACCCGGAAGCTGGGCTCCGGACCCTGATTTAGAAAATGCCCTGATTGATTGTCTCCGGAAGATTTGCGCCAACAACAACCGCTATGCCAGAATATTGAATCTCTATTACCAGGGTTTCAGTACCGAGGAGGTGTGCCGGAAACTTAAGATAAGTTCCGCCAACGCCTATGTGATATTGGCCCGAGCCAGGTCGCTTCTTAAAACCTGTCTCGAAAAAGGAGAAATAAAGTAATGAGCGAATGCAAGGACCGGCGTTTTCGAGAAATGCTGCACCTTTATGAACTGGGGCAATTGAGTCCCGAGCAACTCGAGGAACTTGAAGTACACCTTCTGGAATGTGACGCCTGCTTTGAGGAAATACAACAATTCGATCGGACCGTTTTACATCTTCGTCACAGCGACAAGATCCGCGCCGCTATCGCTCAACTGGCCGAGACAAAGAGCGAACTGCCCGAGGTAACGCCGACCGGTAAGAAACTTTGGACAACCTGGTTGCCGGTATCGCTGGCGGCTTTGATATTCATCCTCCTGATTTTAAAAGACTGGCAGTTTGACATCCATCCCACCCAGGAAGCGCTTGCGGTCGAGAACCGGCTGGCGGTCATGTACTTCGAAAATAAAGTCGATGTCGAAGATAACCTGAGGCTGGGTGAGATGATTACCAGTCTCCTCATTACCGACCTTTCCGAGTCACGGCTTTTGCAGGTGGTATCGTCGCAACACCTCTACGACCTCCTGAAAACGGAAACGGAGGGCAAGCCCCGACCGGTTGACCGGGATATAGCCACCCGTCTGGCCCGGAAAGCGCGCGCCCGCTGGATGCTGGTCGGTGAAATATTACAGACCGAACCTTCCCTGGTAGTCACCTCACAGATAATCGACCTTGCCACGGGCAACGTGATGGCCTCACAGAAAATTTCACAAGCGGCGATCGGCGATATCTTCTTTCTTGTGGACAGCCTTACCGTCGAGATAAAAAAGGATCTTGCTCCATCCGAAACGGCGCAACCGGACACCGACCGGATGGTAGCCGAGGTCACCACCCGTTCCCCGGAAGCTTACCGCCTTTATCTGGAAGGACTGGAATATTATTACAAATTCTACTACAATGAGGCGATCAATGCCTTCGAGCAGGCTCTTGCTCACGACTCCACCATGGCTATGGCCTATTATTACCTGGCCCGCCTCAAGGACGGTAGCATGATTGACAAAGCCGTGCAATATGCGGATAAAGCCAGCCGTAAAGAAAAACTATATATCGAGAGTCTGAATGATTTAAAAAACAACGAGCGGGAACAAGCCATCGCGAAACTGAGCCAGCTCACGCAACAGTACCCGAACGAGAAGGACGCGTTCTATCTTCTGGGGTTGTATAATTTCAGGCTTTTTAAATTTGACCAGGCTGTCGCCTACATGGATTCGGCGCTTGCGGTCGATTCGTTCTTCAAACCGGCTTACAACCTGCTGGCGACGACTTATTATGAAACGGATAATCTCGAAAAAGCGGTGTGGGCCATCAATCGATATATCAGTCTGGCTCCCGATGAGGCCAATCCTTATGAAACCCGCGGTAAAATTTACGCCAATTTCAATAAAATTGACCCGGCCATCGAATCTTTCAGGAAAGCGCTTCAGGTTAAACCCGATTTCTATTCCTCGCTGCTGCCCCTGGGCAATATGTACCTGTATAAGGGCGAGTATCGACTTGCTGAAAGCTGCTACACGGCTCTGACCGAAACCGATAACCGGAATTATCGTTCACACGGACGGGTGTACCTGTCTTACATACCTATTCACCAGGGTAAACTGAGTTATTCTCTGGAATTAATCGACAGCCTCGTCGCGGCCGATAGCGCTGAGACACAAACCAGAACCAGCCTCAGCAACACCGTCATCCTGAATTTCTTCAAGGCTCGCATATATGTCGAATTAAACAATTACAGTAAGGCAAGGGAAACAATGGACAAAGTTCTGACGCTGTCAGCCGGCCTGTCGGAACATTCGCAATTTCTCAACCGGGCTTACAACATCCAGATTCTGGCTGAAAGCGGTCTTATCGCCGAGGCGAAGCGGGAAGCCGAACAGCTCAAAAACGACCTGGAAAAAACTGAAACCGACCCGAGCATGTACCGGTACGCCTCCGGCTGTATTTACCTGGCTGAGCACAACCCCGAAAAAGCCGTCGTAGAATTCGAGTCGGCCGTGCGCACCATGAACGATTTCCCGACCCGTTTCCAACTGGGGCGGGCTTATCTCGAGGCCGGCATGCTGGCCCGGGCCGTCGAGGAGTTCGAGCGCCAGTCCGAAGCTTATTCCCTGTGGCGCCTTTGCTGGGGAATATGGAATGCTGAACTGCACTATTACCTGGGCACGGCTTATGAAAATTCACGATGGTACGATCGGGCGGCCGAGCAATACCGGATTTTCATCGAAATGTGGCGCGACGGCGACAAGGGTTTAGCGATACTCGAGGACGCCCGGGCACGCCTGACCCGCCTGAACAGCCGACCGTAAGATATCAGCTGTCTTTTATTTTAACGGCCGCTTCCCTTTAAGGTAGAATTCCTTATCATTTATAACTTGGATAAAAATAAATTTTTATTATATTCGTTATATAAACTTGTCAAATCCGGAGGGTACCGCCTTGAAGTTTTTGGCCGCCACTATAATCCCTTTATTGCTGATTATTCTTTTTGAATATAGTTCCGCCGGGAACAAGAAACCGATGCAGATTAGAGTTTCATATGAGTCCAAAACACAATTCGTGCAGCTTCTGAAGCTGAATCCCGACATCATAAAGACCGGTGATGACTATTTCGAACTGGTTGCCGACGATAAATTACTCGACAGCCTGCAAAAGCTGGGTTACGAAACAGACATCATCCACGTGGACCTGACAGCTTTTTACCGGTCCGGTCTCGACCCCACCCTGGATATGGGCGGCTACAAAACGCTTTCCGAATTAAACGCTTACCTCGACGGTCTCGTCGCCGACCATCCCGATATCGTCTCCGACAAATTGAATATCGGTACGACTATTGAAGGCCGAACGATGTGGGCGGTCAAAATCTCCGACAATCCCGACATCGATGAAGAAGGCGAACCGGAACTTCTGTACACTGCCTGCATCCACGCCCGCGAGGTTATCACCCCCGAGGTTTTGTTGTATTTCATGGACTACCTGACGGATAACTACTCCACCGACCCAGAAGCAGCCTGGCTGGTGAACAACCGGCAACTCTGGTTCATTGTCATGGTCAACCCAGACGGTTATTACTATAACGAGCTGACCAATCCGGAAGGCGGCGGGCTGTGGCGCAAGAACCGCCGGGACAACGGCAACGATGAATACGGCGTGGACCTTAACCGTAATTTCGGCTATGCCTGGGGTTTCGACAACATGGGCTCGTCGAGTTCAGAAGGTTCCGAAACATACCGGGGAGCGGCTCCCTTCTCGGAACCGGAAACACAGAACATCCGCGACTTTGTCGAGGATCACGATTTCGTCATTGCTCTTTTTTATCATTCCGCCGGACGAGAGGTAATCTGGCCCTGGGGGTACAGACATATCTATACCGAAGATGAAGCGGTGTTCGCCGCCCTGGGCGACAGCATCAGCGCCATGAACGGCTATACCGACGGTCCGATCTGGCAGATTGTTTATCTGTCCAACGGCTGCAGCGATGACTGGTTATACGGCGAACAGAGCACTAAAAATAAAATCATCTCATTGACGATTGAGGTCGGCTCATCCTGGTGGCCGTCCCTGGAAAGTATCGATGGCCTGGTGTCGGAGAATCTGGGACCCAATCTGTTCCTTGCCCGAATCGCCGACCGGGTTTATGTACCCAATCCTCCGGCGGCGCCGAACGCCTCCGTGACCGATTCCGGCTATCTTTCCGATTACGATATTTTCTGGCAACATGATGATACTCTTAATCCGGCGATGGACTTCAACATCGAAGAGTTTCGGGACTTTCAGGTAACCACCGACCCGGCTAACAGTTTCGATGCCTGGGTGAATCACGGTTTCACGCTTTCGACCGAACGAGCCTTCTCGACGCCGACCAGTTATTTCTCCGGTACGGGAGACCTGCTCAAAAATTATATTCAGTCACAGGTACCGTACAACGTTCAGGACGGTGACACCCTTAGGTTCTACACATTCTACCACATTGAACTCGACTGGGACTATGCCTATGTCAAGGTTTCTATCGATGGTGTTAATTTCTCGCCGATACCCGGTAATATTACTACCGATACCGACCCCCATGAGAACAATCGGGGTCACGGAATAACCGGGGAATCACTCGTCTGGATTCAGGGTTTGTTTGACCTCTCCGCTTTCACCGGACAGGAAGTTTTCATCCGTTTTTCCTTTGAAACCGATTCCTACGAATACTATGAAGGCATGTATATCGATGATATTTATCCCAAAGGTGTTTTCGGCTATAAAAGAAATTATTTCGGTATAACGGACACTGTCCTGTCATGTCAGAATCGACCTACCGACGAATATTACTACAAGGTTTATGCCCGGGATGCCGAAGATCAGCTAAGCCGGCCTTCCAACCTGGTGCACGTTTCTGTTGAAGGTACTTATCTCTGCGGGGATATTAATTGCTCCGGGGGTGATGATCCGGATATATCCGACATCACCCGCCTGATTGACTATCTGTATCTGTCGCACAACCCGCTTTGCAATCCCCAGGCGGCCGATATAAACAGCACCGGCGGCGAGCCGGATATCTCCGATATCACGGCTCTCATAAGTTTTCTGTACCTGAGCGGACCCGACCCGAAATGTTAACGGGCCAGCTTGCGGCTCTGGGCCAGATAATACAACACCGGTACGATTACCAGCGTTAAAACCGTCGACGACACCAGCCCGCCGACCATCGGTGCCGCGATACGCTGCATGACTTCCGAACCGGTCCCATGTCCGAACATAATCGGCAGCAGGGCAACTATGGTCGTGGCTACCGTCATCAGTTTGGGTCGCACCCGTTCCACCGCGCCTTCGATTACCGCTGCTTTTAAATCGATAAGAGAATTCAAACGCTTTTCTTCGCGGTACCTTCTCACCGCTTCCTCGAGATACACCAGCATTACTACACCGGTTTCGGCTGCCAGTCCGGCCAGGGCGATAAAACCTATATAGACCGCCACCGAGGCATAATATCCGAACAGGTAGAACAACCAGACGCCGCCGACCGTTGCAAACGGCAGCGAAAGCATGACTATCAGGCAGGTCATTATATTTCTGAAGTGCAGGTAGAGCAGCAACAGAATGACGAATAACGCCAGGGGCACGATTACCTTCAACCGCTCTGCTACCGCCTGCATGTTTTCATACTGGCCCGACCAGACCAGCGAATAACCTACCGGCAGGTTGACCTGCCGCTGCACGACCTCGCGGGCTTTCTCGACATACGTGCCGACATCGATATCCTTGAGGTCCACGAACACCCAGGCGGTGGGGCGGGCGTTTTCCGATTTAATCATAGCCGCCCCCTTGGCAAAACCGATATCAGCCACCTGCCCCAGCGGCACCCGGCCGCCGGACGGGATATCGACCAGCACTCTTTTCAAAGCTTCGGGATTATCGCGCAGTTCCCTCGGGTAACGGACGTTGATTTTATAGCGCTCCCGACCTTGGACCGTTTCGGCGATATTCATTCCCCCCACCGCGGTTTTAACGGCATCCTGGACGTCGCCCACCGTCAACCCGTATGCCGCGGTTCGAAAACGGTCGATGTCTATATCGAGATAATTCCCCCCGGTAACGCGTTCGGCATAAACCGAGCGGGTACCCTTGAGCGGTTTGACAGCGGCCTCAATCCGTTGTGCGATAGCGCTCAGGCTGTCGAGGTTCGTCCCCATGACCTTGATACCGACCGGCGTTTTGATGCCCGTGGCCAGCATATCGATACGGGTTTTGATGGGCATCGTCCAGGCGTTGGTGAGGCCGGGAAACTGAATCGCCCGGTCCAGCGAGTCGATCAGTTTCTCCGGTGTCATCCCCGATCGCCAGTCTTCTTGCGGCTTGAGCTGGATGGTCGTCTCGAGCATGGTCAGCGGCGCCGGGTCGGTAGCCGTCTCGGCCCGCCCGATTTTACCGAACACCCGCTCGACCTCGGGAAACGATTTAATTATGCGGTCGGTCTGTTGCAATAACTCTTTCGCTTTGGTGATGGAAATCCCCGGCAGGGTAGTCGGCATATAAAGCAGGTCCCCCTCGTACAACGGCGGCATGAACTCCGAGCCGATGCGGGTCAGGGGAAATATCGTCACCAGCAATACCGCCAGTGCCAGCGCCACCACCACGACTTTATATCTCAGGGCGAAGTTGATAATCGGTCGGTACAGTTTGATGCTGATTCTGGAAAGAGGATTTTTCTTTTCCGAGCGAAAGCGCCCCCTGATAAAAACAGCCATCAAGGCCGGTATGACGGTTACCGATAAAAGCGCCGAAGCCGCCATGGCGAACGTCTTCGTATAGGCCAGGGGTTTGAACAAACGCCCTGACTGTCCCTCCAGCGCCAGCACCGGCAGAAACGAGACGGTGATGATTAACAGCGAGAAGAAAAGAGCCGGGCCGACCTCGCGCGCGGCCTCGAGTATAACCCGGCTGTGCGGCACGCCCGGTTGTTGCCGTTCCAGGTGTTTGTGGGCGTTCTCCACCATCACCACCGAGGCATCCACCATGACACCGATGGCGATGGCGATTCCCCCCAGCGACATGATGTTGGCGTTGATGTTCAGCAGGTGCATGGCGAGCAGCGATAAAAGCACCCCGGCCGGCAGGGTTATTATAGCAATCAGCGTGGAACGGACGTGCAAAAGGAAAATAAGCGTGATTAAGAATACCACAATCATTTCCTTGATAAGGGTGTGATACAAATTAACCGCGGCGCGGTCGATAAGCCCCGAACGGTCATAGACCGGGACAATTTCCACACCTTCGGGCAGACCGCTTTCGAGCTCGGCCAGTTTCTGTTTGACGCGGTCGATCACGTCGCGGGCGTTATCCCCCCAGCGCATGACGACAATACCGCCAACCGTCTCCCCCTCGCCGTCGAGTTCCGACAGGCCCCGGCGAATATCGCCACCGAACTGAACCCGGGCAACCGACGACAGCAACACCGGTGGGGCATCTTTGGGAGCGTGCACGACGATGTTTCGCAAATCCTCCAGGTCACCGACATAGGCCAGACTGCGCACCATGAATTCCGTCTCGCCCAGTTCCAACAGCCGTCCTCCGACGGCACCACTTGACCGTTTAATCGCCGTAATCACATGACCGAGCGGTATATTATAATACTCCAGCTTGCGGGGGTCGACCTCGATTTGATACTGGCGGACAAAACCGCCCACCGAGGCCACCTCGGCCACGCCATCGAGCGACGACAACTCGTATTTCAAAAACCAGTCCTGAAGCGAGCGAAGTTCCGCCGGGTCATACCGGTCTTCTTTATCGACCAGAGCGTACTGATACACCCAGCCGACCCCGGTGGCGTCGGGGCCGAGTTGTGGCGTGACGCCAGCGGGCAGCCGTCCGGACATTTGCGAGAGATATTCCAGCACCCGGCTGCGCGCCCAGTACAGGTCAATGCCGTCCTCGAAAATGATATAAACGAACGACAACCCGAAATAGGAAAAACCCCGAACGTTTTTGGCTTTGGGCACCGCCAGGAGAGCCATGGACAACGGGTAGGTGACCTGGTCCTCGACCACCTGCGGTGGCTGGCCGGGGTATTCGGTCTGGATAATAACCTGAACGTCTGACAAATCCGGAATGGCGTCCACGGGAATTTCCCTCAAGGCATAGACACCCGCCAGGAGCAGAATCACCGCCACCGACAAAACAAGCCAGCGATTCTTTACGGAATATTCGATGAGTTTATTTACCATAATCCGCATCCTTTTCAAATTTCACCAGCTTCATGCCACATATGGAACAGAGGCCGGGTTCCTTTTGCACAACGCGGTCTTCCGACATGGGACAGACATAAAAATCAGTATTGTCGGTTTCTTCCACCGGAACCAGCTTCATGCCGCACTCGGGACAGGTTCCCTCACCGTATTGCAGGACATGAAAGTGTGACGGCATTGGACAGGTGTAGATATCGGAACGTTCGTGTTCTTCATGAACGGCGGCGGTTTCAAAGCCGGATTCTTTTATCACGCTTACCGGGCTGGATTCCTTCGTACCCGGTGCAGGTTTGTGCTGAAAAGTACCCGCGCCGATAGCTTCGCTGAGGCGCGACTCGCTGTCGAGCAGGAACTGCCCGGATACTACCACCTTCTCCCCTTCCGCCAGACCGGAT
>JAFGNW010000046.1 GCA_016926795.1 Candidatus Zixiibacteriota bacterium | reverse complement strand
TAATCCGGTTAAGGCATTGATGGAAAATACATCACCTTCCGTACCTCCGGCATAAGTATTAAAAAACAGATTGGTGCAATCCGTCGCTCCGGAAAGATAGGTGGAAAGGCCCAGAGATATGGGATATCCGGGCATCTTCGTCCCGTTAACGGCATAAGCGCCGACAATATAACCGTCATCGGTACCCCAGAACAGGTAATCATTACCTAAGATATTTAGAAGAACAAATGTTCCCCAGCGGGTATTACCATATAATCCACCTATTCCTACGGTGTTTAGATCTCTACTCCAGATTAAAGCACCGGTATTTAAATCATAGGCGGCGATAGATTGACCGGAGCCGCCGGAGACAAAAAGTACGTCGGTTGGAACCC
This sequence comes from Candidatus Zixiibacteriota bacterium, assembly GCA_016926795.1. GTDB lineage: Bacteria > Zixibacteria > MSB-5A5 > GN15 > FEB-12 > JAFGNW01. The sequence goes on along the minus strand of JAFGNW010000046.1, from coordinate 6,148 downwards.
CGATATTAATAGTAACGGCTGTGGGGGTGCAGCGAATATCCTGTCCCATATAAGTGGTAATTGTATTTAACAGATTCCCGGTGATTAAATCAAAAACTTTATACTCGTTAGTGAAGGAGCAAACCACTTTATCCTTAAAAATAATAGGCCCAGCGTACATTACTGAATAAGAGGGGTGTTCATAGCTCCAGTTCAAGCTCAGGTCGCACCATGAATCATCAACCCCCACGCCGGCTCGACCGGTGCGCTGAAAATTGCCCGCCAGAGTCGGCCAGTCGGTCTGGCCGGAGCATTTCTCACAAACATCGCCGATCCCGTCAACGTCTGAATCCTCCTGGCCGGGATTGTAGTCTTGGGGACAGTTATCGCAGGCATCCGCGAAGCCGTCACCGTCCGAATCATCTCCGGTAAGGCCGGTATTCACAAAGTGCAAAGATATGCTGGTATCCGGGTCACCCCTCAATTTATATTCCCACATGATTTTATGAGCGTTCTCAGAAATATCGGCGGTGCGGTACTCGTTAACGACTTCTTCTGCTGAGGTTGTATTGACAATGGTCGGCGTATTCCAGTTAACTCCCGCGTCGCAGGAAGCTGTCTGAAAAAGCGTGTCGCCGCGAACGAATGTACAGAGGTAAATATCCCCGTCAATATGAGAAATTTCCGGATGTCGTTCGCCGTCATAGGTGGCGATTACAGTGCTGGTAGAGAAATTGTCGATCGCGCCGTCGCTACTGGGGTTATAAAAGCAGATTATATCTATATCATCGGGGTCAGAATCATTGTAAAATTCACAGACAACAACTACATTGCCGTCATGGGCCGCTACCGCGGGGTATTGTATGTTTTCGCCGGTACTTAGATTATATGTATAACCCGCTTCATAAGTATCGTTGCCCATGTCAGTGAACAGATCTTGGCGGATAAACAACTTTCGCTGATTATCCGCATCTATATAGGGGTCGTAAACGGCATATGCAAAATGAGTATTTTTATCAATGTCTATAGTGGTTGAGAGACAACCGTTCAAGTTATTGAACCAGCTTATAGTAGCCCACCCTGCATAAATAGTGTCCAATTCATAAAGAATGTGGGGAGCATCGATAAGATCGGGAGTTGTATAAGTACTGCTGTGCACCATTGATATAATACCGAAGGCATATTCACCGGGGCGCTGGGCAAATTCACTCGATGGGTCGCAGGCAATTTCAGCCATTTTCATATCGTGCCAGCCGTAGTTATTCCAGCTCCAGAATGATAAGGTCCAATTGGTTTGATTACCGGGATTATTCAAGCGGAACAAATTGGTGTTGCCTCCACTGTATAGTGTCGGACCGGGAACAGCCGTACCGTAAAATAATGTGTCATTTCCCCAATAATCGATTGAAGGATAACTTACCAATAAAGTATCCCAGTAAGCACACGTAAAATTATCAAAATCATCCGTTGATCCACACCAGTTGACTAAAACACTATCGTTTTCTTCAAATTCATAGGCCATAAATGCATATTCATTTCCGGCGTCAGCGATAGCCGGGTGGACATACGAGGAATCCTCATCCGGTAAAACGAAGAACTTAAGATCACTCGAAGTCGTGATTCGTTCGCTCTCACCCCTTAAAGTCATTTTTCTTTCGAGATGAGAGACATCTTCAATCTTAACTACTTCAACATTCATGTGTTTGTCATTTTGCCGTAGATTAATCCTGTCGAACGAATGGTCGGATGATTCCCGAACAACTTTAATCTCACCCCCCATAATTGGAGCAAATAAGATTGAACAGAATACGGCAATACTAAGACTTTGAAAAAGACGCATACCGAACCTCCCTAAAATAATATTTGTTAAAGTCCAATACCCGGAAGAACAGGTTAGTTCTTAAATGTAAGATGTGGATGCTGTATTCTAAGTGTCAGACCTTTTTTAAAATCCAGTCCGACGGAGTCGGGTATGCTCTCTGGATTTACATAAATATAGGCATGAAATAATATTATTACAAGAGAAAAGGCAGCCCGGAACACAAAAATACACCCGGAAAGGCTGACCTTCCGGGTGCTTAGCAATGATGGAGGGAATAGAAGATATTTTCTAAAATTTTAATACCATACACGCCTTTTAGTTCTGGTTCTTATCTTGTCAACGTCGATATCCGGGATTTCGATGTCTTCAACATTTATGTCCGGTATCACGATTTTCGGCATACGGGGTATTTTCGGCATAACGGGCATCGACGGCAGCGCCGGTATGGCGGGAATCGACGGGATGGCCGGAACCGCATTATATCGCCATAGATAAGGAGAAGAACGACGGTCGTCATGTGTTTGTATTTCATTTTTCGGACTGCCGTGAACCTTGACATCACCGCTGCCGTTAACCGAAGAATAGATTGTTTCCTCGGCGTAAACGTCAACATCGCCGGAGCCGTTGATCTCCACATAAACATCCTCGGCTGTCAAATCCGAGGCGTCGACATCGCCGGAACCATCCACCGTAATCTCGAGTTCCTCGACCTTACCCTCGAGTATGACATCGCCGGAACCCTCGACCAGCAGGTCAAAATACTTGCCGTCGATATTCACCACCTCGACATTGCCCGACCCGAACAACGAAAGGCGCTTCAGTTCCGGGACGGTGATTTCGATCTCGATATCGACTCGGGAACGGTAATGGTCGGTCTCGATCAGCAGCCGGCGCCGTCCGACGTTCTCCGTGACCACCTTATCCAGCTGGTCTTTGTCCGCCCGTACGGTGACTTTTTGTTCGCCGCCGAAAGTTATAAAAAGGTCCGCCGAGCCGTCGAGCTCGATCCGGTCGAAACTGTCGAGTTTTCTTTCCTGGGAAGTTTGCTCGGATGAGAAAAGTCCCTCGGCCGATAATTGAGGGCTGAGAACAGGGAATAGAAATAAAGCGGCAAGAAGAGCCGGGATATATTTTTTTCTCATCGAGTTCTCCTTATTTATCGGTTCTGGTAGTATTATAAATACGAAAGGAAAATAAGAAGGTTTCGTTTGGTTGCGGATATTTTAGGAAGATTTGAAATTGACTTAATTCGTTTTATTGCATATAGTTTGGTAAAGACAAGCACTCGATAAAAGCTCTTTAGAAATAATAAGAACCAGAAAATGAACCCACCGGCCAAAAAATCCCCGGACAGTTCACCCGCGACTTTTGACTCAGCGCTTCTTTTCCGCTTGCTGGGAGCGCTGATTCTGATACATCTGGTCGGAGCTTTTCTGCCCGTTACCGCCGCCTGGGGTTTTAATTATTGGAATCTGGCGCCGCTGCCGATGGTAACGGTGTTTCTGTTAGCGGCTCTGGTCTTACTGGTCCCTCCGGTGAGTGAAAAAGTGAGCCGGCTATTTCTGCCTCTTTTTTCCCGGATCACAGCTTTTTTAAAAGACAAAAACCGTAATCTGACGGGACTGGCGGGGCTGGCGGTTGCATTTGCCTTCTTTTATTTATTTCGTTCGGAAGCCTTTGTTTACGGCGACGGTTTTACACGGCTGGAAGGTTATGCGGTCAAGGAAGGCCCGATAATATACGACAAGCTGTATCTGGAGGTCGGTTCAATTGTCCTGCCGCACTATCTTTATCGCTTACTCGACTATCTGTTCGGTCTTTCGCACGAACAGGTTTACGCTCTGGTTACCTGCCTGGGGGGAACGGTTGGTGTGTGGGCGTTGTACGCTATCTCTCAAGTCCTGGCGGAAAAAAATCTCGAACGCTGGTTCATATTCCTCGGGGCATTGACCAGCGGGGCAGTGATTTTGTTTTTCGGTTATATCGAGAACTATACCTGGTCGACCGTAATGGTTCTGTGGACTCTTCACCGGGCTTTGAAATATGTTCAGGGAAAAAGCCGTTTCCGGTCGGTACTGTTTTTTTCGGCGGCGGCGGTTTTTTTCCATCTGGTGACCACACCGGTACTGGCGATAGCGATACTGGCGCCGGCCGTGCGCAAAGCCGCCATAAAGAAACATCCGTTAAGACCGCTGGTCTGGAAGATAGGTCTTATCGGTGTGGTCGGTTCTTTCGGGGTCGTGCTGGCGTTTCAGTATTCCAACTTGCCGATGATTTTCACTCCCCTGTGGCCGGTGGCGGATATTCCCTACTGGTTTTTCTCGAGCGCCCACCTGTTGGATTTTTTAAACCAGGTCATACTGGTGGCGCCCCTGGGTGGGATAGTAGCGCTGATGATGGTGGTTTCGACCGGATTTCGCCTTAAGGCCGTTACTCCCGAAGGGGCAATTTTAAGCATCGCGACAGCAGCCACCCTGATTGCTTCATTCTGGGTCGACCCGGAAATCGGCGCCATCCGCGACTGGGATTTAATTTCCCTGTTCGGGTTTCCCTTCTCCCTGTGGGGCGTATATACCCTTCTCAATTTGAAAACCGCGAACGGGGTCAGACCGGCCTGGCTTTTTTCTCTCGTCGTCGTTATCCTGGTGACGATAATACCGAATCTGGCCGAGAAAAATAACCTGACCGCTGCGGTTGACCGGGTGGATACCAATCTCTGGTCCGACAGCCATTACCAGCTCGACTACAAGAAAGCCAACCGTTGTGTGTCGTGGGGATATATTCTCTATATCAACACCGGCGAACAGGAACGGTCGGTCAAATATTTTTTGCGGAACCTGAAAATCAATCCGAATTCTTACCAGGCGCTGGCCAATCTCGGGGAGGTGTATTACGACCGGCAGATATTCGATTCGGCCAATATTTATCTTAAACGGCTACAGGAGTTGGACCCGGACAATCCGCGGTATCTTGACAAGCTGGCTCATACGGAACAGGTGCTGGGCAATCGGGAAAGTTCGCTGAAATATCTTATACAGGCCGAAAGAGCTGACAGCACCGACAGCGAAATTCAGGCCAACCTGGGCATGCTTTATTCACAGTTGGGACAATATGATGAGGCTCTGGTGCGATTCCGCCGGGCTTACCGGTCGGCTCCCGGGATTTACAAAAATGTTCTGAATCTGGCTCTGGCTTTCAACAACCTGCAAATGCCGGAATCGACCGTTTATTACTATAATCTGAGCCGTACGCTGGAGGACCAGATACCGACAGACGATATCGGACTGCTTACCAAACTGATTTATATCGAGAAAAGTATGGGAAATTTCCAGAGAGCGCTGGACTTTGCCGACCGGGTTTCCCTGTTTCAGCCCGGTAACGCCGAGATTCACAACCAGCGGGGTCTTCTCCTCTCGGCTATGAAACGGTACCGTGAAGCGATTGCCCCTTTCCGTAAAGGGGTGGCACTGGAGCCTGAAAATTGCATGTTGACTTTATATCTCGGATTAGCGTATGATAAGACGGGAAATCGCGATTCGGCTTTTTATTATCTGGATAAATCCCTGGCGCTTTGCGGTGACAACGTCAAACAGGGTTATATTTACGAGGTAACCTTTAACAACGCCCTGGCGCTGGGCAAATTCGATAAAGCGCGCGAGGTTCTCGAAGCGCTCGAAAAGCTGAATCCCGATACCAACGGTCTGGCCGCACTCCGGGGTAAGCTGCGAGATGCGACCGGGAGTAATTGATGCGAAGCAAACAAGCCGGTAAGGTCTATTGTTTTTCTTGACACGACAGCATAACCGGTCGATTTATTAAAGTAGTTGCAAACTTCTTTTTTATTTTGAAGTCTGTAAGGAGGATTTAACGATGGGTTATTTGAAATGTTCGGAATGCGGTCGGGAGGTTTATTCCCCTAATTTCCGGGAGATCGGTCTCAAGTGCACCGCGGGTAATTGTCGGGGCGTGATGATGTTTAAAAACCCCGCGGTGGGGAAGGTGGTCGTACAGGGAGGAAGCCGAATTGATCTGCAGTGTAAAAGTTGCGGCAGTGTTTTTTCGAGTTCGGCAGGTTACTCGGTAATGGGTAAATGCAAAGTGTGCGGCGGCGTCCTTGACCGCTATGGCCGTTGAGAAACGTTGTCTTAGCTCATGGCCACATTTGAAATGTTCGAACGGGCACATCCGGTTAACAGATAGCCCGTTTTTTTATGATTTTTTTTAAAAGAGCTGACAGCCTCGGCTACTGAGGTATGGATCTCGAATATCGAGGTAAGTTTATAGGTTTCCAGCAGAACTCTGATAAGATCCTGCAAGCCGACCAGTTTAAATCCGGCGCTTTCTTTT